>NZ_LR134117.1:4031954-4342104 GCF_900635445.1 Serratia odorifera | reverse complement strand
AAACGGCAATAACCAGAAGGGTGAAATGCGGCGCTTGTGTTTGACCCGCGCTTCAGTCGTCGTATTCGGCGTTTCCTGTTGCATGTGCATCCCAAATCAATCGGCTATCCAGCCATTCAACGGCAAGAATAGTCAAAATGACCGCAGACCCAAAGTAAAAGGCTGCCGGCCCCATAGTAAATGATAATAATTGCTCGCGATTTACCAGCGACATCATCAGCGCGATGACAAACAGATCGAGCATCGACCAGCGGCCAATCCACCTCACCAGGCGCAGCAGCCGAATACGTGTTTTCAGGCTGTGCGAGGTTTTGAAATGGATGCTGAACAGCAGGGTGATCAGCACGATGACCTTGGTAAACGGCACCAGCACGCTGGCGATAAACACAATCGCGGCAATCGGCATGTTGCCCGAGGTTGCCAGCGAGACCACGCCGGAAAAGATAGTATCCTCCATTCGTGCGCCGTTGGCATAGATTATCGAGATCGGCAGCAGGTTGGCCGGGATCAGCAGGATCATTGCCGCAATCAGCGCCGCCCAGGTTTTTTGCAGGCTGTAGGGTTGGCGGTGGCACATGGCAATATGGCAGCGCGGGCAACGGCCGCGCGAATCGGCATAGCCGGTATAGTGGCACGATAAACAGACGTGCAACGCCGACGGCGCCCCTTGTGGCTGTTGCTGCGGGTAGTAGCGTTCCCACAGCTGTTCCAGGTTCATGTGAATCAGGGTCAGCAGGCTGAGTAACGTCAGACAGAGATAGGCAATCAACGCGCTGCCGGCCGCGATGTCGGCATACTCTTTGACTTTTATCGTCGCTACCGCCATGCCGATCAGATAAATATCCAGCATGATCCACTCTTTTAGCCGTTCCAGCATCAGCAACACCGGGCGCAGATTCATGCCTAGCCGATGACCGATACGCAGATACAGCAGCGACAGCACCAGCGTCAGCGGCGCGCCCATGGTACAAAATGCCACCATACTGGCGGTGATCGGATCGCCCTGGCGACTCATCTGCCAGACGCCTTCCAGCAGACTGGCGTGAATATGGCTGCCGAGCAGGCGAATGCTGATCAGCGGTTCGGTGAAGGCGAACGGCATCAGCAGCAGCATGGTTACCGCCAGCGCCGTCAGCCGGGTCATCGACCAGTCGCGGCCATTGACCACTTTGGCATTGCAGCGCGGGCAATAAGCGGCCTGGTTGCCCGCCAGTGGCGGCAGGATAAACAGCAGGTCGCATTCGCAGCAGCGCTGGTGGCGCGCTGTGCTAAGCGGGCCGGTGATCGCGTGTATCTTCATCATCAAAACTGCTCTTTAGCCCGCAGGTCTATTTAGCGTAGCTGGAAAATAACGCCGTCTTTGCCATCGTGTTATAAAGGAAGGTGGCAAAGCAGGTAAACGGGGTTTCTGGCTGGCAAACATACCCTGTCGGGCAGGGTTTTGTGAAGCAACAGATGATTAACCTTGTGACTATACGCATTTAATGCTTATTTTATAGGGGCTAAGCCTCGAGCTTAAGGCTATCTACAGAGTGTTAATGGTTACTACATGACAAAAGAACAATTCTACGCGGAATTCAAACGCGATCTGGTGGCGCTACTTGACGGCGAAACCCATTTCATCGCGGCGCTTGCCAATGCCAGTGCGCTGATCAATGAGCGGCTGGATGACGTCAACTGGGCCGGATTTTACCTGATGGACGGCAAGCAGCTGGTGCTCGGGCCGTTCCAGGGAAAAATTGCCTGTGTGCGCATTCCGCTGGGCAAAGGGGTCTGTGGCACCGCCGCAGCAGAAAACCGCATTCAGCGCGTCGGCGATGTGCATGCGTTTCCTGGCCATATCGCCTGCGACGCCGCCAGCAACGCCGAAATCGTGCTGCCGCTGGTGGTTGGCGGTCAGGTGATTGGCGTGCTGGATATCGACAGCACAGTTTATCAACGGTTCGACGAGCACGACGAATTAGGCCTGAAAGCAGTGGTGGCGGGGCTTTGCGCGCAACTGGAACAGTGTAATTGTGCGAAATACGTCACTGTAGCGGCAAGTTGATCTACGGTTAACGTGGCATTTAGCGATGGCGTCATTATAATGGCGCCTGTTCATGCCTGCGGCTTGTTGGCAACACCGTTGTAATCAGGAAATTTCATGGAAAATCAACCTAAGTTGAACTCTAGTAAAGAAGTTATTGCTTTTCTTGCCGAGCGCTTTCCGCTCTGCTTTAGCGCCGAAGGCGAAGCTCGTCCGCTTAAAATCGGTATTTTTCAGGATCTGGTGGAGCGCGTGCAGGGGGAAGAGAATCTGAGCAAGACGCAATTGCGTTCTGCACTGCGCCTGTATACCTCTAGCTGGCGTTACCTGTATGGCATCAAAGTCGGCGCACAGCGTGTTGATCTGGACGGTAACCCGTGCGGCGAACTCGAACAGCAGCATGTCGACCATGCCCGCCAACAGCTTGAAGAAGCCAAAGCGCGCGTTCAGGCACAGCGTGCCGAACAAAACGCCAAAAAACGTGAAGCCGCCGGTGAATCCGCTGCCGCTGAGCCTCGTCGTCCGCGTCCAGCCGGTAAAAAACCTGCCGCTCGTCGTGAAGGCGGCGCTGCGCCGGAAGGCCGCAAGCCACGTCCACACACTCGCCCGCAGCAAGCTCGTCAACCTCGTGCCGCAAAAGAGGAAAACCAGCAGCCTCATGTGCCCGTTACGGATATCTCTAAACTGCAAATTGGCCAGGAAATCAAAGTCAGAGCAGGTAAGAGCGCGATGGATGCTACCGTACTCGAAATCGCTAAAGATGGCGTACGTGTGCAGCTCTCTTCCGGTCTGGCGATGATTGTGCGCGCAGAACACTTGCAGTTCTGATACGGAGGCCAACCAAGGCATGAACAAATTAGTCAGATTAACGGCAGTCGCTGCCTTGATGTGGGCTGGCGTCAGTTACGGTGCGGACACCGCCAACATCCGCATCGACCAACTGCCGCAGCTGCATCAGGAACCACAGCATGCAACAGTGAGTGAGCGCGTAACATCGCGCTTTACTCGCTCCCATTACCGGCAATTCGCCCTGGATGCCGAGTTTTCCGGCAAGATCTTCGATCGCTATCTGAACATGCTGGATTACAGCCACAACGTGTTGCTGGCATCCGATGTTGCGCAGTTCGCCGATAAGCGCCAGTCGTTTGGTGACGAGCTGAAGACCGGTAAGTTGGATACGCCTTACGCGCTGTTTAATCTGGCGCAGAAACGCCGCTTTGAGCGTTACACCTATGCCTTGTCGTTGCTGGGTAAGCCAATGAGCTTTACCGGCAATGACACTATTGATATCGACCGTGGCAAAGCGCCGTGGCCGAAAGACAAAGCCGAACTCGATCGTCTGTGGGATGCCAAGGTCAAATATGACCAGTTGAACCTCAAGCTGACCGGCAAGAGCGACAAGGAAATTCGCGAAACGCTGACCAAACGCTATCAGTTCGCCATCAAACGCCTGACGCAAAGCAACAGCGAAGACGTGTTCCAACTGGCGATGAATGCCTTTGCGCATGAAATCGACCCGCATACCAACTATCTGTCACCACGCAATACCGAACAGTTTAATACCGAAATGAGCCTGTCGCTGGAAGGCATCGGTGCGGTATTGCAAATGGATGACGACTACACCCTGATCAATTCGATGGTGCCGGGCGGCCCGGCGGCGAAGAGCAAATCGATCACCGTTGGCGATCGGATTGTCGGCGTTGGTCAGGCTGGTAAAGGGATGGTGGACGTCATCG
Organism: Serratia odorifera; assembly: GCF_900635445.1. Lineage (NCBI taxonomy): Bacteria > Pseudomonadati > Pseudomonadota > Gammaproteobacteria > Enterobacterales > Yersiniaceae > Serratia > Serratia odorifera. Next base: position 4,338,342 of record NZ_LR134117.1, on the reverse strand, counting down.
GCTGGCGTCTGGACGACGTTGTTTCACTGATCAAGGGGCCGAAGGGCAGCAAGGTGCGCCTGGAAATCCTGCCAGCCGGCAAGGGCACCAAGACGCGCGTGGTCACCCTGACCCGTGAGCGCATTCGACTGGAAGACCGCGCGGTGAAGATGACCATCAAAACCGTCGGCAAGGAAAAGATTGCGGTGCTGGATATCCCCGGCTTTTACGTTGGCCTGACCGATGACGTCAAAGTTCAGCTGCAGAAGATGGCCAAGCAGAACGTCAAGGGCGTGATCATCGATCTGCGCACCAACGGCGGCGGCGCGCTGACCGAAGCCGTCTCGCTGTCCGGTCTGTTTATTCCGAGCGGCCCGGTGGTGCAGGTGCGCGACAACAACGGCAAAATTCGTGAAGACGCCGACACCGATGGCGTGACCTACTACAAAGGGCCGCTGGTGGTGCTGGTCGATCGCTTTAGCGCGTCGGCTTCGGAGATTTTCGCTGCGGCAATGCAGGACTACGGTCGTGCGCTGATCGTCGGTGAGCCGACGTTTGGTAAAGGCACCGTGCAGCAATACCGTTCACTGAACCGTATTTACGATCAGATGCTGCGTCCTGAATGGCCGGCGCTGGGCTCGGTGCAATACACTATTCAAAAGTTCTACCGCGTTGACGGCGGCAGTACCCAGCGTAAGGGCGTCACGCCTGATATCCTGATGCCAACCGGCGTCGATCCGGCGGAAACCGGCGAAAGCTTTGAAGACAACGCCATGCCGTGGGACAGCATCAATGCCGCCACCTATACCAAGGTCGGCGATATGAAGCCATTTGTGCCTGAACTGCTGAAGGATCACCAGCAGCGCATCGCCAAAAACCCAGAGTTCCAGTACATCGCGCAAGACATCGCCCATTACAAGGCGCTGAAGGATAAACGCAACATTGTTTCGCTCAATCTGGCCCAGCGCGAGAAAGAGAACCACGACGATGACGCGACCCGCTTGCAGCGTATTAACGATCGCCTGGAGCGTGCCGGCAAGAAACCGTTGAAATCGCTGGATGCCTTGCCGAAGGATTACCAGGAACCGGATCCGTACCTGGATGAAACGGTGCATATCGCGTTGGAACTGTCTCATCTTGAGAAAGATCAGCCAGCCACACAACCGGCCGCCGCCAAATAACGCGGCGCTGGCAGAAAGTAAAACGCACCTTCGGGTGCGTTTTTTAATGCTGAAATTAGGCGTTGCGGTGCAGGGATGATTTCATCGTTGTGAGTCCGTTGCCAATCTCATGCACCATGTGCATTTTTCAACCGGCAATCCTTAATGGCGTACCTGGTGCAAACAAAACGTCACTTTCGCGAACCACGATAAAAACCCACCGTTATCCGCAACAATCGTTTACAATTTACGAAACTGGCAGCAAGCGCCATTTTTGTAAAGTTTCGTATTTTTAGTGGGTTAATGGCGGACAACGCTTGAAACTGTGACAGATGCCCATACGATCTGGGTATCCCAAGCAGCGTTTTGTTAACATTTATGAGGAAGTAAACATTTTATGATGCGTATAGCTCTGTTCCTGCTCACCAACCTGGCGGTGATGTTGGTTTTCGGGCTGGTGCTCAGCCTGACAGGAATCCAGTCCAGTAGCGTTCAGGGCCTGATGATCATGGCCGGTCTGTTCGGCTTCGGCGGTGCGTTCGTTTCTCTGCTGATGTCCAAATGGATGGCGCTGCGCTCCGTCGGCGGGGAAGTGATTGAACAACCGCGTAACGAAACCGAAAACTGGCTGTTGGAAACCGTGCGTCGTCAGTCGCAGCAGGCGGGCATTGCCATGCCGCAGGTGGCTATCTATCATGCGCCGGATATCAACGCATTTGCTACTGGCGCACGCCGCGATGCCTCGTTGGTTGCCGTCAGCACCGGCCTGTTGCAAAACATGAGCCGTGACGAAGCAGAAGCGGTTATCGCGCACGAAATCAGCCACGTGGCCAACGGCGACATGGTGACCATGACCTTGATCCAGGGTATCGTGAACACCTTCGTGATCTTTATTTCCCGCCTGTTGGCGCAGGTGGCTGCCGGTTTCCTGGGCAACCGAGACGGGGAAGGCGAAAGCAACGGCAACCCGATGATCTACTTCGCGGTGTCAATGGTGCTGGAGCTGGTGTTCGGGATTTTGGCGAGTATCATCACCATGTGGTTCTCGCGTCACCGTGAGTTTTATGCTGATGCCGGCTCCGCCAAACTGGTCGGCCGCGAGAAAATGATTGCCGCATTGCAACGGCTGAAAACCAGCTACGAACCGCAGGAAGCGGGTAGCATGATGGCATTCTGCATCAACGGTAAATCCAAGACATTCAGCGAATTGTTCATGTCGCACCCGCCGCTGGACAAGCGTATTGAAGCACTGCGCTCCGGGCAATACCTGAAGTAGCCTCAAGCCAGCATGTAAACAGAAAACCCCGGTTAACCGGGGTTTTTTATGCCTGCTATTTGGCGCTGGGTTCAATCGTGCCGGCGGGGGATTGCGTGATGCGCAGACAGCTGACCATGGCGGCCAGGGTGGCGAAGCTGCCGGCCAGAATCAACGCCGCGTGGGTTCCGCTGGTGGGGAACAGGTTGAACATCAGCGCCACCAGCGCAGCGCCGGTCGTTTGCCCCAGCAGGCGTGCCGTGCCCAGCATGCCGCTGGCGCCGCCGCTGCGGTGGCGCGGTGCGGAGGAAATAATGGTGTGGTTGTTTGGTGACTGGAATAACCCAAAACCTGCACCGCACAATGCCATGCGCCAGATAATGTCCAGATCGTGCGGGTTCGGCGGTAACAGTGCCAGCAGGAATAGCCCGAGTGCGAACACCGACAACCCAATACCGCCCAGCAGACCGGCGTGGATATGCTCCACCAGGCGTCCGGCCAGCGGCGCCATGACGATAATCGCCAACGGCCACGGCGTCAGCAATAACCCGGTAGCCACTTCGTCACGCCCCAATGCGCCTTGCAGGAAAAACGGCAGCGACACCATCGCCAGCATTTGTGCGGCAAACGAACAAATGGAGGTGCCCATCGACAGCGCAAAGATCGGGATACGCAGCAAATCCACCGGCAGCAGCGGAGATTCCTGGCGCAGCTGGCGGCGCACGAAGAAAAAGCCAATCAGCAACAGCGCCGCCATTTCGGCGGCAATCAGCCATGGGCTTTGCCCCTGCGCCACGCCACCGATGGCGGTGATCAATAAACCGAACGTCAAGGCGTTCATCACCGCGCTAAGCGGATCAAAGCGCTGTTGGCGGCTCTTCTGGCCGTTGGCCGGCAAATAACGCATACCCAGCAGCAAGGCGACAATGCCAATCGGCAGGTTAATGGCGAACAGCCATTGCCACGATGCCAGCGACAGGATCGCCGCTGCCACCGTAGGACCGGCGGCGGATGCGAAGGCGACGATCAGCGAATTGATGCCGATGCCGCGGCCAAGAAAGCGCTGCGGATAAATAATACGGATTAGCGCAGTATTGACGCTCATGATCGCCGCTGCACCAAAGCCTTGCAATACGCGGGCGATGGTCAGGCTGAGTAGTGAATCGGACAGGGCGCAAAACAGCGAGGTAATGCTGAACACCAGCAGGCCAGCCTGATAGATGCGCCGATAGCCAATCAAATCGCCCAGCGAAGCCAGCGACAGCAACGATACGGTAATCGCCAACTGATAGGCATTGACAATCCAGATTGAACTGGCGGGGCTGGCGTTGAGATCGCGGGCAATGGTCGGTAGCGCAACGTTGGCGATCGCGCCATCGAGCACGGAAACGGTAATGCCGAGAGCAATGGCCAAGATCGCCCCGTAGCGCTGTGGGACGGGTAAACCGTCGGTGCTGGAACGCGTCATAGTATGGAGAATTATTAAACTCAGAGAAGGTGACCATGCTAACAGTTTTGTTGCCGAATTCATCTGCCATTTATCCGACAATTGTAAACGTCGATGAGTAGCAGATTATTCCTTGGCATCCATTGCATAGCGCGGATTGTTCCGCTTATACTGAAACCCTTGTTCAAATTTCTTAAAACAGAAATAGGTGAGTAGGATTGACCATGGCTAACGCAGATCTAGATAAACAACCGGATTCTGTTTCATCGGTGCTCAAGGTGTTCGGTATCTTGCAAGCACTGGGCGAGGAGCGCGAGATCGGCATTACCGAACTGTCTCAGCGGGTGATGATGTCTAAAAGCACCGTCTACCGTTTCCTGCAAACCATGAAGTCGCTGGGTTATGTAGCGCAGGAGGGAGAATCGGAAAAATATTCTCTTACCCTCAAACTGTTCGAACTGGGCGCCAAGTCGTTACAAAATGTCGATCTGATCCGCAGCGCCGACATTCAGATGCGTGAGTTGTCCAACCACACCCGTGAAACCATTCACCTGGGTGCGCTGGATGAAGACAGCATCGTATACATCCATAAAATCGACTCCCTGTATAATCTGCGCATGTATTCGCGCATCGGCCGGCGTAATCCGTTGCACAGTACCGCCATCGGTAAGGTGCTGCTGGCATGGCGTGACCGTGCAGAGGTGAACGATATTCTGTCTCAGGTGGAGTTTACCCGCAGTACCCCGCATACCATTACCAGCGCCGCGGACCTGTTGCCAGTGCTGGATAAAGTTCGCACGCAAGGGTTTGGCGAGGATATCGAAGAGCAGGAAGAAGGGCTGCGTTGCATTGCGGTACCGGTGTTCGACCGTTTTGGCGTGGTGATTGCCGGGCTGAGCATCTCCTTCCCGACCATTCGTTTTTCGGAAGATGCGAAATCCGATTACGTTCGGCAGTTACATAACGCCGCGCGTATTATCTCTCAACAGCAGGGTTATCACGATTATCCGTTCTGACGGTGCGATGCTCTCATCGCCGATGATCAACGAGCGACAGGCAGACATAAAAAAACCGGCGTAATCGCCGGTTTTTTATTGCTACGGGCAAGGTTACTGGTGAACCAGTTCCGCTTCGTCTTCGCTGTTCATGATGCTTTTGTCAGTTTGCTTCATCAACTGGCTGGTAATGGTGCCGGCGGTCATAGATCCACTGACGTTCAACGCGGTACGACCCATGTCGATCAGCGGTTCAACCGAAATCAGCAGTGCGACCAGCGTCACCGGCAGGCCCATTGCCGGCAGCACGATTAGCGCGGCAAAGGTCGCGCCGCCGCCCACGCCAGCAACGCCGGCGGAGCTGAGGGTGACGATGCCAACCAGCGTGGCGATCCATAACGGATCCAGCGGGTTGATACCGACGGTAGGGGCAACCATTACCGCCAGCATGGCCGGATACAGGCCGGCACAGCCGTTCTGGCCAATAGTGGCACCGAACGAGGCGGAGAAGCTGGCAATCGACTCTGGCACACCCAGACGGCGCGTTTGCGCTTCCACGTTAAGCGGGATACTGGCGGCGCTGGAGCGGCTGGTAAAGGCAAAGGTGATCACCGGCCAGACCTTGCGGAAGAACTTGGCCGGATTAACGCCGGTGAACGACAGCAGCAGCGCGTGTACCGCGAACATGATCGCCAGCCCCAGATAGGAGGCGACCACAAAGCTGCCCAGCTTGATGATATCGTGAATGTTGGAACCGGCGACCACTTTGGTCATCAGCGCCATCACGCCGTACGGGGTCAGTTTCATCACCAGACGCACCAGTTTCATCACCCAGGACTGCAGCGTGTCAATGGCATTCAGAACGCGTTGGCCTTTGGCCTGATCGTCTTTCACCAATTGCAGTGCGGCGACGCCAAGGAAGGCAGCGAAGATCACCACGCTGATGATTGAGGTTGGGCTGGCCCCGGTCAGATCGGCAAACGGGTTCTTCGGCACGAACGACAATATTAGCTGAGGTACCGTCAGATCGGCCACTTTACCGACATAGTTGCTCTGAATTGCCGACAAACGCGCGCTTTCTTGCGTACCTTGTACCAGTCCTTCGGCGGTCAGGCCGAACAGGTTGGTCACCAGCACCCCGACCAACGCGGCGATCAGCGTGGTAAACAGCAGTGTGCCAATGGTCAGCACGCTGATTTTACCCAACGATGACGCATTATGCAGTTTGGCGACGGCGCTCAGGATTGAGACGAACACCAGTGGCATAACGATCATTTGCAGCAGTTGCACATAGCCGTTACCGACGATGTTGAACCAGCCGATAGATTCTTTCAGTAATGGATTGTCTGCGCCATAGATCAGTTGCAATGCGAGGCCAAATACCACGCCAACCATCAAACCGACCAGAACTTTTTTTGCCAGGCTCCATTGCTTATGGCGAGTTTGCGCCAACAGCAAAAGGAGGGCGACAAAAACCAGCACGTTAATTACGAGCGGTAGATTCATCCCCGTGTCTCCAATATCTTTTTTATAGTTTAAAAATGGCTACGCACCACGATGTAGCGATGTCGATATGGTATCAGTTTGCGCGGCGCAACCCTTATATCCAAATCGAATGTGATATAACTCACAGTAATTTTTTGCTTAATAAATCGCCGATATGGATATAAAAACGCCGATATTTCGTGATCACAGTCTAATATTTTTCAACTGCTCAAAATACGACTGCACCGGAATGGTGCAACCCCCTTGCCAGTAGATGGCGAACGCGACCAGACAAAGACACAGGGCACGTTCCAGCTGATTGCCCTTTTGTGAATTTAGCAGCGGCAGACGAAAACGCCAGCGGCAAGGCCATAGCAGGGGGACGCCGGCGGGGGTGAGCATGTCAGCCAGCAGATGGCTGAAGTAGCCGATGATCATGGCATGCAAGACGTCGGGGGGGAATAGGCCAACTGCGTGGTACATCGAGGCTAAACAGCATCACGCCGCCGACGATAGCCAACAGGCTGTGGGTAAAGCCGCGATGGCCGAAGGCCCGCGCGATAGGGATCGCTACCCAGCGCAAGCGTTGGCCAAGTACCGATTTGGGATGATCGATATCCGGTAATAAAGACGTCAGCAGGGCTGCGGGTATGATATGCCACCAGTCGCCGTTGGCCAGCACCGGTGTCACTTCTGCTTTCTTGGCGAAGATCGCGCAAGCGACAGAAAAAATAAGATGTCCTTCCGCAGTCATGCTGTTGCAATTCCGGCTGGTAAACTGGTAATTTATCCAGTATATGGGGATTTGCACAGTAATGGAATGGGTGACGCTGTAACTAATTGTTTAAATCGCCGAATTTACAATGAGTTGGACAGTTTCCGCGCTGCCGGTGATGCGATGACCCTGCGGCAAGCAACCAGGACTCCATGCGGAGCCCTGGTCGGAATGATGTTGCGGGGGATCACCGTGCCAGCCAGCCCCCGTCGACCGCCACGGTATAGCCATTGACATAATCAGAGGCGGCTGACGCCAAAAACACCACCGGCCCCATCATGTCCTGCGGCAGTCCCCAGCGGCCGGCAGGGATACGATCGAGAATCGCCTGATTACGTTCCTCATCGGCGCGCAACTGTTGAGTATTGTTGGTGGCCATGTAGCCAGGCGCGAGGGCATTGACGTTAATGCCGTGTTTGGCCCACTCATTGGCCAGCAGGCGGGTTACGCCCATCACTGCGCTCTTTGAGGCGGTATACGACGGTACGCGAATACCGCCCTGGTAAGACAGCATGGAGGCGATATTGATAATTTTGCCACCGGATCCCTGCTTGATAAATTGACGTGCTACCGCTTGCGACAAAAAGAACACGGTTTTGATGTTCACATTCATCACGTCATCCCAGTCTTTTTCGCTGAAGTTAATTGCATCTTCGCGGCGAATAATACCAGCGTTATTGATCAGAATGTCTATACGGCCGAATTCGGCAATGGCCTGTTCCAGTACGCTGGGGATCACCGCCACGCTGCTCAGATCGGCCTGTAGCGTCAGAAAGCGGCGCCCCAGCGCGCTGACCCGATCGCGGGTTTGTTGCGGATCGCTGCGGTTAACGCCAATGATATCGCAACCGGCCTGCGCCAGCCCGATTGCCATACCCTGGCCCAGCCCGGTATCACACCCGGTCACCAGCGCCACTTTACCTTTTAGATCAAAGGAATCTAGAATCATAGCCAGCTTCTCTCGTGGTTCGAAAAGGGGGGATCAGCGCAAGTCGCTGACGGCGACGTGGTCCATATCGCCGAAGACCTGATTCTCGCCAATCATGCCCCAGATAAAGGTGTAGCGTTTGGTGCCAACGCCGGAATGGATTGACCAGCTCGGTGAAATCACCGCCTGTTCGTTGTGTACCAGCAGATGTCGGGTTTCCTGTGGTTGTCCCATCATATGGAATACTGCGGTGTCCTGGTCCATATCAAAATAGAAATACACCTCCATACGCCGCTCGTGGGTGTGGCAGGGCATGGTGTTCCACAGATTGCCTTCCGCCAACGTGGTCAGGCCCATGGTGAGCTGGCAGGTCGGCAGCACGTCCGGCACGATGAATTTATTGATGGTGCGGCGATTGCTGGTGGCGTTATCGCCCAGCGTTTGCGGCGAGGCTTCCTCCAAGGTGATTTTCCGGTTGGGATACGCGGTATGCGCTGGCGCGCTGTTGTAGTAGAACTTGGCGGGGCGACGGGCATCGGCGCTGCTGAATTCAACCTGTTTGGCACCCTGACCCACATACAGTGCCTGCTGATTGCCAATCTCATAGCGCTGTCCATCCACCTCGATGGTACCGGCACCGCCGATGTTGATCACGCCCAGTTCGCGGCGCTCCAGAAAATAACTGACGCCCAGTTGCTTACCGACTTCGTCGCCGATGCTGACCGTTTTATTCACCGGTTTGATTCCACCAACGATAATCCGATCGATGTGGCTGTAGGTCATGGTGTACCGATCGGCCTCAAAGATGTTTTCGATCAGAAATTCGCGGCGTAATCCGGCGGTATCGAGCTGTTTAGCATGGTCGCTGTGAATGCTTTGACGGACGTCCATCTCAATGCCTCGCTTGCTGAAGTGACAGGAAGAAAGCACCGGGTAAACGATGACGCTGCGTGGCAGTGACAGCGGCGACCGACAACCCGGCGCTTTCTGTTATGGCGACAGCATAGGGTGGTCGGTATGCGAATTCAATAAAAATGAAATAATGTTTTATTTAATTTTGACGGCGGTCTTGGTTTTTGACCGACAAGGCAAAAACGCACTGCCTGGTCGGCAGTGCGCAGTAAATCATAGGAAGGCGGGGGGATTATCTCAGGTGTGCCGGCGTCAGCTGCTCGAGCGACGACAATTGGTGATCTGCCAATGCCCAGCGCGGATCCTGGCGGTATTCCTGTGCCGGGATCACTATCGAACGCATACGCGCCGCCTTGGTAGCGATCATGCCGTTGAACGAGTCCTCCAGCGTGATGCAGCGCAGTGGATCGCTGCCCAGACGTTCGGCTGCGATCAGGTAAACTTCCGGGTGCGGTTTACTGTAAGGCAAATATTCCGCCGAAACCAACCGATCAAAATAGGGTTCCAGTTCAAACATTTTCAGTACCTGCTGTTGCATATGCAGCGGCGAGGCAGACGCCAGTCCAATATGCAGGCCCTGGGAGCGGCACAGTTCAAGCGCTTGCTGCACGCCCGGCAACAGTGGGCGCGTTTCGTGCACCAGTTCAATGGCGCGTTCAATAATGCGTGCCGATACCTGTTCCAGCGAAGGGCCTTGCCATGGCATGGCCTGATACCATAGCTTGACCACCAGATCGATACGCAGGCCCAGGGTGTCCGGCAGATTGTGCCGATCGGAAAGGTCGAGGCCAAGCGAACCGAAAATATCCAGCTCTGCCTGCAGCCACAGCGGCTCGGAGTCAATCAGTAAGCCGTCCATATCAAAAATTGCGCTTTCAATCTGTTGCGAATAGGCCATTAGCGGTCACTCCTGCGGGCGCCATAAGGAAATATTGACCTTACTGTAGCATTGTCGCCGATGTGACTAAAACTTTTGCCGCCGCTGCCTACGGGGAATTGCCGCCAGACGCTGTGCCAGTTTGCGTAATTTCAGCAGCCAGCGTTGATCCTGGCGTTCGGTCACCTGTTTCAGCATGCGGGTATAGTCCAGCACCAGCCCCGGCGTCCAGGTCATGCTTTCACCGCGGCTGCGCAACATCGCCAACACCCACAGGTTAGGATCCAGCAACAACATCAGAAAGCGTCGCCATAGCTGTCGGCCGCCCAGTACGCCTTCCAGTGCGCTGTCCAGCGCGCTAATCACCGTGGTTGAGCAGTTGCGTCGCGTCAAGTTGTAGGTATCGTCCTGGCGGTAGTGCTGCCAGAAGGTGCGCAGAGCGCTGGAGTTATAGCGGCAGAAGTGAATGTGTTTGTCCGGTGGGCACCATTCGGCCGTTTCTTGTTGCAAGCTGGGCAGAAAACGGCCGGCGACGTTATTCTGCTCCCCGGCATGCAGCAAGCGGCGAAAATCCTGTGCCGACCGATCGATTTCATCGCGCGGATAATGGCTGATATAGATATCAGGAGCCCGTTCCAGCGCCGCATGACCGGTAGAGATCACGCCTGAACCATCGACTGCGGCAATGTAACGGTCAACGATATAGCGACGGCGTGCATCTTTCGCCGTGCCAAGTGGGGTCCAGACATATACCGTCAGCGGCTGGGTAGCCGTGTGTGACGGCGATTCGGTATCTTGTCGATTCAGGGTAAAGTGCATCAGGCGGCGCGAAATGCGCAGCAAAGCCCAGCCAGAGAGGATCATCATCAGGCCAAGGCAAAAGGGCACCGTCATGCGATGCGGTGCCGGCCAGCCGATAAAGATCATCAGCGACAGTAACAGTTCGCCGCTACCGGCCAGGGCGACAATCTTCCAGCGGCTGTGCTGGATCACGGTTGAGGACGCGATGCGCACCACGCCGTCCAGCAGCAACGCGCTGCCGAATACCACGCTAGAAACGATATTGCCGTCGGCCGGCACGTCGAGCACCAGAAATGCCATAAAAATAAACCCGAGGCCCTTCAGCAGCACCGGCCGGCCGCTGCCGCCAATCACCAAAGCCGCCGAGATGGCCACCACCCCCTCGAGTGCCAGCATCAGCGCCAACGCATCCAGCGCCAGCAGTGAACGCCCGTCCTGCAACACATCGATCAGCATCAGTACGCCAACGATGATCCAAAACCAGCCAAACAGCTGTAAAGCGCGACGTTGCCGGTGCAGTGCCTGGGCGCCGAGCAACAAGACGATCAGCCGAATCATTATCGTTCCTTTTATAATGCCTTGGGATAACAGTATAACGCGATGCGAAAAAACAGCGCTGTCGTCGTACTTAGACGCTAAGCTGTTGATATCGGATAATTCCACCCGATCTGTGTAAAGAAAACGGTGGGCGCAGCCCGGCAACAACGGGTAGACTTAGGCCATTACGGCTGCGTCGCTAACAAGGGGAATCCATGACGTATCAACAGGCAGGGCGTATTGCCATCATTAAACGTATCCTGGGATGGCTGGTATTCATCCCGGCGTTGCTGTCGACGCTGATTTCACTGCTCAACTTTATCTATCAACACAGTGAGAAAACCAAAGGCATCAATGCGGTGATGCTGGACTTTGTGCATGTCATGGTGGATATGGTGCGTTTCAATACACCGTTTCTTAACCTGTTCTGGTATAACTCGCCGGTGCCGAATCTCGATAAAAGCCTGTTCAGCGGCGGCAACCTGATGTTTATCGTTATCTATTTCCTTATCTTTGTCGGGCTGGCGCTGTGCGCTTCCGGCGCGCGTATGTCACGACAGGTGAAGTTCATCCGCGAACGTCTGGAAGATCAGTTGATCCTTGAACAGGCCAAGGGCAGTGAAGGGCTTACGCGTGCTCAATTGGAACAGCGTATTACACTGCCGCACCACACCATTTTCTTGCAATATTTCCCGCTGTATATTTTGCCCATCGTGATAGCGGTGGTGGCCTATTTTGTCATCAAACTGCTGGGAAGCCTGGCCGGCGGCGCCTGATCGACGGGCTCGCGACAGGTAAAAACAGGGCCCGTCACGGGCCCTTTTTTATGGTTCAGGGTGTAGCAGGCTGTCGATGACGCGCTGCGCTGCGACCAGGTGCTGGCCGCCAAACAGGTTGCTGCGATTGAGCAGATAATAGAGCTGATACAGCGGCTGACGTTCGATAAAGTCGGCGGGCAACGGCCAAACGCTTTGATAGCCATCATATATTTGCGGCGGCAGTTCCGGGTACAACGGTAGCATGGCAAGATCGCATTCTCGATCGCCCCAGTAGCAGGCGGGGTCGAACAGCATTGGGCCGTTGGCAGTCATTGCGCAGTTGGCTGGCCACACATCGCCATGCAGCAAGGAAGGCTGTGGCTGGTGGTTCTGCAAACGCAGGTAGACGATGTCGACCAGTTCATCGATATCACCGAAGGTCATGCCTTTTTCCGCCGCCAGCTGTAGCTGCCAACCGATGCGCTGTTCGGCAAAGAATTCGGCCCAGCGGCGTTGCCAGGCATTGGGCTGCGGTGTGGTGGCAAGATCGTTATCAAAATCGAGGCCGAACTGCGGCTGTTCGCTCCACTGATGCAGACGTGCCAGCTGTTGTCCGAGACAATGGGCGCCGTGGGCATCCAATGGCTTGAGCGTCTGGTATTCCAGCAGCAGGAAACTGTAGTCGCGATCGCTGCCGACGCCGTAGACCGCCGGCACGCGCACGGTTTTGCTACGCGCCAGCAATGCCAGCTGATCCGCTTCGGCGGTGAAAATAGGCAGCAACTCGCGGGCGTCGCACTTGACGAACACCTCGCTGTCACCGTAATTCACGCGCCACGCCGGGTGGATTTCGCCCCCCGGCAGTTCAGTCCTTTGGCGGATTTCTGCGTTGCCAAGATGTTCACTTAACAGACGACTAACGGCTTGCCACATGGTATTCCCCCCCTCTGTGTTGCCTGCTGTTTCATTAGCTTAGCGTCTTTGACATGGTGAAAACACGATATGGCGCACAGCCGTGCGTTACCGTTGGCGTATTTGTCACAATCGCACATCTGGTCAAAGTATATACGCTATTGATTAATTTAAATACTCCTGTGCCGAGGTTAGTTTTTCCTACTGCTAGGCGCGGGGAGCGCGCGAGCGGGATTTATCATCCAGCAGCGTACCTTCGTGACGTTGTAACGGTTTAATGCGACTGTAGAGCAGGGCGATGACGAACAGCACGGCCTGTACGATGACGATGCATGGTCCGGTTGCACCATCGATATGAAAGCTTATCAAGGTGCCGAGCACGCAGGAAAACACTGACACCACGGTGGCAACCAGCAGCATGCGGTCAAAACTGCGACACAGCAGGAAGGCGATAATCCCTGGAGCTATCAGCATGGCGATCACCAGAATCACCCCCACCGCCTGCAACGAGGCGACAATGGTCATTGCCAGCAGGCACAGCAAGCCGTAATGCAGCAGTTTGACCGGCAGGCCAATTACCCGTGCATGGCTGGGATCAAAGCAGTACAGCATCAGATCCTGGCGCTTCAGCAGCACCACCGCCAGCGTAATACCGGCAATCAGCAGCGTTTGTTTCAGTTCGCCGTCGGTGATGCCGAGCATGTTGCCGAACAGAATGTGACTCAGGTGCTGATCGGTATCCACTCGCGAAAAAAGCACCAGCCCAAAGGCGAACATGCCGGAGAAGACGATGCCCATCACCGTGTCTTCCTTCACCCGGCTGTTTTCCTTTAGATAACCGGTGGCGAGTGCGCAAAATATACCGGAGAGAAACGCGCCGATGGCCAAGGGAATACCGAGAACGAACGCCAGTACGATTCCAGGCAGTACGGCGTGTGAAATGGCGTCGCCCATCAACGACCAGCCCTTGAGCACCAGATAGCATGACAGTACCGCGCACACCACGCCGGTGACGATGGCAGCCACGATCGCCCGTTGCATAAACGGATAGGCGAAGGGCTCGCTGAGCCATTGATATAACATTTCCATCAGCCTTCCTCCCCGTGGTGTTCAGCGCGCGCCACCCGACGTTTGCTCGCCAGCAGGCCATGTTTCGGTGCCAGCACAAACGCCAGCAGGAATACCACGGTTTGCAGGGTGACGATCACGCCGCCGGTGGCTCCATCAAGGAAGAAGCTTAAATAGGCGCCGATACCGCTGGTCAGCGCGCCGATAATGATAGCGATGATCACCAGTCGGCTAAAGCGGTCGGTCAGTAAATAGGCGGTTGCGCCAGGGGTGATCACCATGGCGATCACCAGAATGGCGCCAACGGTTTGCAATGCCGCAACGGTACAGGCGCTGAGCAGGGTAAAGAACAGGATTTTCAGCCGCAGCGGCGACAGGCCAATCGACACCGCGTGACTCTCGTCGAAGAATACTGCCAGCAGGTCCTTCCACAGCAGGCACAGAATAACCAGTGAGACACCGATGATAATCTCTACCTGCAGCACGTCCTCATCGGCGATGCCGAGGATATTGCCAAAAATAATCGACTGCACGTTAACCGAGGTCGGATTTAGCGAGACGATCAGCAGCCCGACGGCAAAAAAGGTGGAAAAGATAAAACCGATAATCGCGTCTTCGCGCAGACGGGTAACGTGACGTACCAGCGTCATTGCCAGCGCCGCCAGCATGCCGGTAAAGAATGCGCCGGCGGCGTAGGGCAGCCCCAAGGCATAAGCGCCGGCAACGCCAGGCACCACCGAGTGTGACAGTGCATCGCCCATCAGTGACCAGCCTTTCAGCATTAGATAGGCCGACAGGAACGCGCAGGCGGCGCCGACGATGGCGCTGACCCAAATGGCTTTGACCATGTAGTTGTAATTGAAGGGTTGCAGCAGAATCTCCAGCATCAGGATTGTTTCTCCTTTGGCTGGCTTTGCGCTGGTGGATCGCTTTTGGTGTGACCGTAAAATACCGCCGGCCGTTCGTCGTCGGTCAGCACCGTAACGGTACGCGGATCGTTATCGTCGTGCAGATCCGGGCCGGACAGGTTGATATGGCGCAACACGCCGCCAAACGCCAGCTCCAGATTGCTCTGGGTGAAGGTGGTTTCGGTCGGGCCTGCGGCCAGCACCGTGCGGTTGATGAGTATTACCCGATCGCAGAATTCCGGCACGCTACCCAGATTGTGAGTGGAAACCAGAATCAGGTGGCCTTCGTCGCGCAGCGCGCGCAACAGGTCAATAATTGCGTTTTCGGTTTTGACGTCAACGCCGGTAAACGGCTCGTCCAGCAACAGTACGCTGCCTTGCTGCGCCAGCGCCCGGGCTAGAAATACGCGTTTTTTCTGCCCGCCGGACAGCTCGCCGATCTGCCGCTTGCGCAGCTCGCTCAAACCGACGCGCGCCAGCGCGTTATCCACGCGCTGACGGTCGTCTTTGGAAGGAATACGCAGAAAATTCATCTTGCCGTAACGCCCATCATCACCACATCTTCCACCAGTACCGGGAAGTTCCAATCAACGTCTTCCGTTTGTGGGACGTAGGCAATCAGGTTTTTCTTCAGCGCATCGGCAATCGGTTTGCCGCTGAGCAATACGCGGCCGTGAGTGGGGCGCACCAGCCCCATAATGCTTTTAAACAACGTCGATTTGCCGCTGCCGTTCACCCCGACCAGGGCACAGATGGCGCCGCCGGTGAGTGAGAAGCTGGCGTCGTAAATCGCGGTATGGCCGTTGTTGTAGGTGACGGTGACATCATCGACGTTCAATTCGGGTCGGACAACGCCTCAGCGGTCATTGATTAAATCCTTTGGCAATGGTCTGCACGGTTACATTCAGCAAGTCTATATACGTCGGTACCGGTCCGTCATGGGCAGACAGCGAATCAACGTACAGCACGCCACCGTAGTTGGCCCCGGTTTCCTTTGCCACCTGTTTGGCCGGTTTGTCGGAAATGGTACTTTCGCTGAACACCACCGGAATGTTATTGGCGCGCACCGCGTCGATAACCCGCCGCACCTGCTGCGGTGAGCCTTGCTCGTCGGCGTTGATTGGCCACAGATAGACTTCCTTCAACTGATAATCTTTCGCCAGGTAGCTAAACGCGCCTTCGCTGGTCACCAACCAGCGCTGCGCCGCCGGAATACGCGACAGTCGTTCACGCAGCGGGGCGTCAAGCGCGGCAATTTTTTCTGCATAGGCTTTGGCGTTGCGATTGTAGGTTTCGGCATTGGCCGGATCGTACTTCACCAGCGCTTGGCGAATATTATCGATATATACCAGGGCGTTGGTGGGTGACATCCAGGCGTGCGGGTTGGGATTGCCATTGTACGGCCCTTCGCGGATCGGCAGCGGCGTAATGCCTTCGGTAACCACCGCCGCAGGCACCTGCTTGATATTTTCGAAGAAGCGCTGGAACCAACGCTCCAGGTTCATGCCGTTCCATAAGATCAGATCCGCGTGCTGCGCCTTGACGATATCGCGCGGCGTGGGTTGATAATCGTGAATTTCTGCGCCGGGTTTGGTAATGGATTCGACCACGGCGGCATCGCCGGCCACGTTTTGCGCAATGTCTTGAATAATGGTGAAGGTCGTCACCACGCGCAGTTTCTTTTCGGCCAGCGCAGGGTGGCTGAACAGCGCGGCAGCCAGCAGCAGTCCAGGCAGAACAAACGGGCGCAGCCATCGTGTTGCGCGTTGCTCAAAGGGAAATGCGTTCGGTTTCAGTAGCATGGTGACTTCTCCTTGTTTAAATGAAAATGATTATCAATATCATTTATCATGAAGTCAAGCGTCACAAGCAACTGACGACAGGTTGATTCCAGCATCAACAAATAATACCGTCCGGTGAGTTATAGCATTTAATGTATCCGTATGTAACTAGTTATCGGTGTGTAACTGTTTAACATACTCGTCATAAGTAGATATCGACACTTCTGGCGTTTTTCCTAACGCAACCTGCCCGAGTCCTTGTGCCAGTTTTTCGGTATCTGCTTGATCCAGTGAGGTTATCAGCGCAAAGCTATTGCTGCCCAACTCGTGCGAAACTCCGTCTTTATCCGTCAGCGCAGTGGTGAAACCTTCGCGGGTCAATTGTCCGGTAAGCTTCGCCAAATCAGTTAATCCTTCTTCCTGGTAGCGAAAAGTCACCACAAAACACCTGGTCGCAGATTGACTCATAAATCACCTCTTGGTATATGGATAGCATGAGAATAGACCAAAAAATGAATGCAGGCGTCCTTACACGTTGCCTCTGCTACGCAACTCATTGAAAGGAGTGAGGGATTCTGTGAAAACAAAAATTGGTTGCCTGATGGCAATTACGCTTTTGGCGGGGTGCGCGAAAGACCCGCAGACAACCAGCAGCACAACGGGCAGTGGCACAGGCAAGGGAGGGTGGTTGCAGCCGCCGCCGCAGGCACCGGTCAACCGCACCGGCACCCCGGTTGCCTACAACGACTATATCAGCCAGGCCGCCAGCCATTACGGCGTGGATGAAACGCTGATCAAGGCGATTATCCAGGTTGAATCCGGATTTAATCCAAGCGTGGTCAGCACCTCCAATGCCGTGGGGCTGATGCAGTTGAAAGCCTCTACTGCCGGGCGTGATGCCTATCGTATGAAGGGCAAAAAGGGGCAACCCAGTTCGCGAGAATTAAAAGATCCGGCGGTCAATATTGATCTGGGAACGGCCTATATCAATATTCTTCAAAGCCAACAGCTAGCCGGGATTACCAACCCTAAAACTCTGCAATACGCTACCATCGTCTCCTACGTCAATGGTGCTGGCGCGATGCTGCGCACCTTCTCTTCGGACAAGCGGGTGGCGGTGAACCGCATCAACCAAATGAGCCCGGACGAGTTTTACCAGCACATACAGAAGAAACACCCAGCACCGCAGGCGCCGCGTTACCTGTGGAAGGTGACAACCGCTTACCAGGCGATGCAGCAATAACCCGAACCCGTGAAAAACCGGCGCCTTCCTGGCCGGTTTTTTTACTTTCTTAAGCGCGCAAACCCGTCGAATATCTCATTTTTCGTTATTTCTCCTGCCGTTAGCCAAAAAACAGCACAAAAAGTCAATTTGTCGGCTGTGGTCAATTCTTTGCGTCCATTCAATAAGTTACCGGTAACATTTTTGCTAAAGATTATTTTTTGGCCTTCAATAAATAGACAAAAAAGTTACAAATTATGTTTAAAACCCACATCAACCGCACGGTTGAGGTTAAATAGTTGTGATTATCTTTGGATGGAATGTGATATGTCGGACGATAAAACTAACAATTCGCGGCGCGATTTCTTACTCAAATCGATGACCCTGATCCCTGCTGCGGTGATTGGCGGCAGTAGCGTCGGGGCTTTGACCGCGCCGGCAGCCGCCAATGCTGCCAGTAACACACCCGCAACAACTGACGCTTATCAACCCACTTTCTTCACGCCGGAAGAGTGGGCCTTTATCAACGCCGCGGTGGCGCGGTTGATCCCGGCCGACGATCGTGGCCCAGGCGCGCTGGAAGCTGGCGTGCCGGAATTTATCGATCGCCAGATGAATACTCCCTATGCCACCGGTGCCATCTGGTATATGCAGGGGCCATTCAACCCGGACGTACCTAAGGAACTGGGTTATCAGTTACCGCTGGTGCCAAAGCAGATTTACAATCTGGGCATCGCCGACGCCGACGGTTACAGCAAAAAGCAGCATGGCAAGGTGTTTGCCCAGTTGGATGGCGCACAACAGGACGCGATGCTGAAACAGATGGAAGCTGGTGAAGCCGAGTTCGAACAGGTGCCCGCCAAGCTGTTTTTCTCCTACCTGCTGCAAAACACCCGCGAAGGTTTCTTCAGCGATCCGATCCATGGCGGTAATAAAGACATGGTTGGCTGGAAGCTGATTAATTTTCCGGGTGCGCGCGCCGACTTTATGGACTGGGTTGAGCGAGGGGAACGTTATCCCTTCCCACCGGTTTCGATTCGTGGGGAGAGAGGATAACAATGGCAACGCTAATGAAGAAAAAGGACGTGGTGATCGTCGGGTTTGGCTGGGTTGGCGCCATCATGGCCAAGGAGCTGACCGAAGCGGGGCTGAACGTGGTTGCGCTGGAGCGTGGGCCGATGCGCGATACCTACCCGGACGGTTCCTATCCGCAGGTTATCGACGAACTTACCTATAATATTCGCCGCAAACTGTTCCAGGACTTGTCGAAAAGCACGGTGACCATTCGCCATAACAGCAGCCAGACCGCGGTGCCATACCGTCAGTTGGCGGCATTCCTGCCGGGTACCGGCGTGGGCGGTGCCGGACTGCACTGGTCTGGGGTACATTTCCGCATCGATCCGATCGAACTGCGCATGCGCAGCCATTATGAAGAGCGCTATGGCAAAAACTTCATTCCCAAGGATATGACCATCCAGGACTTCGGCGTGACCTACGACGAGCTGGAACCGTACTTTGACAAGGCGGAGAAGGTGTTTGGCACCTCCGGCAGCGCGTGGTCGATCAAGGGGAAAGTGGTTGGTGCAGGCAAGGGGGGCAACCCGTTCGCGCCAGATCGTTCCGACGATTTCCCGCTGCCGGCGCAAAAGAATACCTACTCTGCGCAACTGTTCCAAAAAGCGGCGACCGAGGTCGGTTATCATCCATATAACCTGCCGTCGGCCAATACCTCGGACTCTTACACCAATCCATACGGCGCTCAGATGGGGCCATGCAACTTTTGTGGCTTCTGTAGCGGTTACGCCTGCTACATGTATTCCAAAGCCTCGCCGAACGTGAATATTCTGCCAGCGCTGCGTATGGAGAAACGTTTCGAGCTGCGAACCAACGCCAACGTACTGAAAGTGAACCTGACCGACGATAAAAAACGCGCTACCGGCGTGAATTACATCGACGCACAGGGGCGTGAAGTGGAACAACCGGCCGATCTGGTGATCCTGGGAGCGTTCCAGTTCCACAATGTACACCTGATGCTGCTGTCCGGCATCGGCAAACCGTACGATCCGCTGACCGGAGAAGGGGTGGTGGGGCGTAACTTTGCCTATCAGAACATGACCACCATTAAAGCGTTCTTCGATAAAAACGTGCACACCAATCCGTTTATCGGTGCGGGCGGCAACGGCGTTGGCGTTGACGACTTCAACGCAGACAACTTCGATCACGCCAAAGAGGGCTTTGTCGGCGGCTCGCCGTTCTGGGTCAACCAGGCGGGTACCAAGCCGATTTCGGGCTTGCCGACACCGGCCGGCACCCCGGCCTGGGGCAGCGAATGGAAGGCGGCGGTAGCGGATGCCTACACCCATCATGTATCGATGGATGCGCACGGTGCGCACCAGTCTTACCGCAACAACTATCTGGACCTCGACCCGAACTACAAAAACGTGTTCGGTCAGCCGTTGCTGCGCATGACCTTCGACTGGCAGGAAAACGACATCAAGATGGCGCAGTTCATGTTCAACAAGATGGCTCCGATTGCCAAGGCGATGAACCCGAAACACATTATCGGCAGTCCGAAAAACGCCGACAGCCATTTTGACACCACCAGCTACCAGACCACCCACATGAACGGCGGCGCGGTGATGGGCGAAAACCCGCAGACCAGCGCGGTAAACCGCTATCTGCAAAGCTGGGACGTACACAACGTGTTTTCGATTGGCGCGTCTGCCTTCCCGCAAGGGCTGGGCTACAACCCGACCGGCACCGTCGCGGCGCTGGCGTACTGGTCTGCCCGGGCTATCCGCGAGCAGTATCTGAAGAACCCAGGCCCATTGGTGCAGGCATAAGGACGGCGAGTGATGAAAACAATTGTTTCTGCACTGGTTTTCAGTGCGCTGAGTGTGTCGGCCTTCGCGCAGGATGCGACGGTGAGCAGCGAGCTTATCAAGCGCGGTGAGTATCTGGCGCGTGCCGGCGACTGCGTGGCTTGTCACACCAATGGCAAAAGCGGCAAAGCGTTCGCTGGCGGTTTGGCGATGGAAACGCCGATCGGCACCATATATTCCACCAATATTACGCCAGACAAGAAAACCGGCATCGGTGACTATAGCTTCGAGGATTTCGATAACGCGGTACGTAAAGGCGTCGCCAAAAATGGCAGCACCCTGTACCCGGCGATGCCTTATCCGTCGTTTGCCTTGATCAAGGAAGATGACATGCGCGCCATGTATGCCTACTTTATGCATGGCGTACCGGCAGTGGAAGAGGCTAACCGTGAATCCGACATTCCGTGGCCGTTGTCGATGCGCTGGCCGCTGAGCATCTGGCGCGGCGTGTTCGCCCCGACGCCGGCGGACTTTGTCGCCGATGCCAACGCCGATCCGCTGATCGAGCGTGGGCGTTATCTGGTTGAAGGGTTGGGGCACTGCGGTGCCTGCCACACGCCACGCAGCATCACCATGCAAGAGAAGGCGCTGAGCAATAACGAGGGCGATGACTACCTGTCCGGTAGCAATGCGCCAATCGACGGTTGGGTTGCTTCCAGCCTGCGCGGCGACCATAAGGATGGGCTGGGCAGTTGGAGCGAAGCGGAGCTCACCGAGTTCCTGAAAACCGGTCGCAACGACAAGGCCATCGTGTTTGGCGGCATGAGCGATGTGGTCGAGCACAGCCTGCAATATCTGACCGACGAGGATCTGACGGCGATTGCCCGCTACCTGAAAACGCTACCGCCAAAAGACGGCAAGCAGCAGACAGCGGCACCGGTAGCGGACAGCGTGGCGAAAGATCTGTGGCGCGGCGACGACAGCAAGCCTGGCGCGGCGCTGTACGTTGATAACTGTGCGGCATGCCACCGTACCGACGGCGTGGGCTACAAACGCGCCTTCCCGGCCTTGAAGGGCAATCCGGTCGTACAAACCGACGATGCAACTTCGCTTATCCACATCGTATTGACCGGCAACACCACGCCAGCGGTGAAGGGGGCGGTGTCCAACATCACCATGCCGCCGTTCGGCTGGCGTCTTGACGATCGGCAGGTGGCGGATGTAGTGAACTTTATCCGCTCCAGCTGGGGCAACGACGCCAAGGCCATCAGCGCCGCCGATGTTGCCGATGTACGTAAGGATCGCTCGATGATCCGTGATGAAAAGGCGATGGGCAGCGCCCAGGTGCCGGATCACCCGGACGCGGCGAAGTAAGCTTGCTTGCTGATGATAAAGGCCTCGCAAGAGGCCTTTTTTTGGTTCATCGCGTATTAGCGTGAACCAATAGAAAACGGCAGTCAGAACGTTTAGGTTTATATTCGCCAAAACACCCCCTAAACCTTCAAAACTACCGTCTCTATGAATGCTAACCTGTGTTCCCTGTTCTGGCGCGGCTTTATCGTCAATTCCTTCTCACATCCTTGCGCCTCTTCGCCTACCATCGCCACATTTTCTGCTGAATAAATGGCCATTCTTTGGTTGATGTTGCTGATAAAGTAGTCGGTCAGCCGCATAAATATAGACCTAACCTGCATTTTTAATTATCCTTTGCCGTCTTTTTATCAGTCACAAGAATGAAATTCTGCGTTAATGCATTGTTTTTTCTATTTAGTTTTCGCGGAGAGGGATGTTCCGTTGAGCGCAATCGCTGTCGTTACAGATTAGGGTAAGTTGTCTCATGAGTACTATTTCTCCAGATTCAGGCACGCTGGCGGCGACGCCATCGGCCAAATGGAATAAAACCGACTCCGTTTGGATGTTTGGCCTGTATGCTACGGCGGTGGGTGCCGGCACGCTGTTTTTACCGATTAACGCCGGCTGAATGGCCCACTGGTGCTGCTGCTGATGGCGCTGTTTGCGTTTCCGTTGACCTATTTGCCGCATCGGGCTCTGAGCCGTTTTGTTCTTTCGGGCTCCAGCCGCGATGGCAATATTCACGATGTGGTGGTCGAGCATTTTGGCGTGCTGGCCGGCAAAATCATCATGGTGCTGTACCTGCTGGCGTTCTTCCCGATCGTATTGGTGTACAGCATTTCGATCACTAACGCGCTGGACAACTTCCTGATCCACCAGTTTCACGTTACGCCACCGCCACGCCTGTGGCTGAGCCTGGCGGTGGTGGCAGTGCTGAACCTGGTGCTATTGCGTGGCAAGGACGGTATCGTTGCGGCGATGGGCATTCTGGTATTCCCATTGTTGGTTTTCTTGATGGGCATTTCGCTTTATCTGTTGCCGCATTGGAATACTGCCCATTTTGTCAGTGGCTTGGCGAGCACTCGCGTCGATAGTCCAGCGTTATGGCATTCACTGTGGCTGGCGGTGCCGGTGATGGTGTTTTCCTTCAGTCATGCGCCAATCATTTCGTCTTTTGCCTCAACGCAGAAGAGCCTGTATGGCGATAAGGCAGAACGTCGTTGCGCGCGTATCATGCGCTACAGCTATGTACTGATCTGCATTACCGTGCTGTTTTTTGTTTTTAGCTGTGTGCTCAGTTGTCTTATGACGATATGCAACAGGCGAAGGAGCAGAACATCACGGTGCTGACCACGCTGGCGAATAAGTTCTCCAACCCGTTTATCGCCTATCTTGGGCCGGTAATGGCGATGCTGGCGATGGCCAAATCGTTTCTTGGCACCTCACTGGGGGTAACGGAAGGGCGACCAGCCTGATTGACGGCCTGACGCGCGCCATCGGTAAGCCGTTGGCGGCACGCACCACGCAGCGTATTTCCGCGGTGGTGCTGTTTCTGCTGACCTGGGCGGCGACGGTATGGAACCCGAGTGCGTTGCATATTATTGAAACCATCAGCGGCCCGCTGATTGCGGCAATCTTATTCATCCTGCCGATGTATGCGGTGCGTACGGTGCCCGCCATGCGCCAGTATCGTGCGCTCAGTAACGTCTTTGTGCTACTGATGGGGCTGATTGCGCTGTCGGCCCTGATTTATGGTCTGATATAGTTTTGCCGGCGCACCCGATGCGGGTGCGCCGTTCCCTCCGGTTACAGCTGTTTTCAATTAAACCGTCGCAAAAAACCGTTCAACTTTGATAATGCAAGCAATTCTCATTACTATTCCCTGGTTGATATTTTCGCTAAGGAGTTTCATGTGCAACGTCGAATGACCTCGCTGCTACTGGCCTGTGCTGGCATTTTTTCCACCCAGGCGCTGGCGACCAGCTATCCGCTGACGCTGACCGATACCGCAGGGCAGAGCATCACGCTTAAACAAGAGCCGAAACGCGTGGTGGTACAGGATGGGCGCGATATTCTGACGCTGGCGTTGTTGGATCGTGCCGATCCGTTTAGCCGGCTGGTGGCGTGGAATAATCTGCTGAAGAAGAGCGATGGGGCGACCTGGGACATTCTGAAAAGCAAATGGCCGGAAGCCAACAATGTCATCGACATGGGGTTTAGCGACAAGGGCGAAGTCAATTTGGAAAGCGTCATTGCCAAGCAGCCCGATTTGATGATTGCACAGTTGCGTTCCAAGCCGTCACTGGAGCAGACCGGTGTGTTGGCGCAGTTGAAAAGCCTGGGGGTACCGGTACTGTTTATCGATACCATGCTAAAGCCGGTAGAAAACACGCCGAAGAGCGTCACCTTGCTCGGTGAAGCGCTGGATCGTGAAAAAGAAGCCAAGCAATACACCGACTATTACCAACAGCATTATCAGCACATCATCGATAAAACCACATCCGTTGAGCCCAAGCCGCTGGTGTTCGTGGAAGCCAAGGCCGGTCTGAATGGGCTGGAATCCTGCTGCTTTACCCATGCCCACGTTGGTTGGGGCGGTATGGTGGAAGCGGTGGGCGCGCGCAATATCGGCTCTGAACTGCTGCCGGGCGCTACCGGCGATGTTTCATTGGAAAAAGTCATCAGTATGAAACCGGATGTGTACATCGTTTCCGGCTCGCAGTGGGCTAGCAAAACCAACGCCGCGGTGCCTTTTGGTTACGGTGTCACTAAAGAGCAGGTGGATGCCGCATTTGCTCGCATGAAGCAGCGGCCGGGGTTTGCGCAGGTCAAGGCGATCAAAGACCAACGTTTCTACGGCATTTATCACAACTTCTATAACCATCCATACAACATCGTCGGGCTGGAATACCTGGCGAAGTTTATCTACCCCAGCCAGTTCCAGGATCTTGATCCGGCGAACACCTACAGCGAGATCCTCAAGCGCTTTACCGAAGTGCCTGAAGGCCAGGGGATCCTGGGCGCACAGGCGCCAGCCGGCAAGTAATGACGGTATCGACGGTGGGAAGGCCTCTTCCCACCGTATCATCGCCAGCAGCTAGGGTTGTGCGCGGCCAGTCAGTAAGCGCCCGGCGTATAGTTGGCGATCAGTTCCAGAATGCCGTTGATAATAAATTGCACACCCATACACACCAGCAGGAACCCCATCAGACGTGAAATGGCCTCGATGCCGCTTTGACCGACCAGTTTCATGATCGCGCCAGAGCTGCGCAGGCAGGCCCAAAGGATCAACGATACCGCTAAAAACGTCGCCACGGGTGCCGTCAGCAATACCCAGTGCGCAAAGCCGAGGGTGTTTTCCTTGATGCTGGAAGCGGAGCTGATGATCATCGCGATGGTGCCCGGCCCGGCGGTGCTGGGCATTGCCAGCGGCACGAAGGCGATATTGGCCGAGGATTTACGCCGCAGTTCGGTGGTTTTAAGTTCGACCTCCGGTGCTTCATCAGGCGTTTGCTGGGGAAACAGCATGCGAAAACCGATAAAGGCGACGATCAGCCCGCCGGCAATACGTAAGCCGGGAATCGAAATGCCGAAGGTACTCATCACCAACTGACCGGCGTAAAACGACACCGTCATGATAAAGAACACGTAAATGGATGCCATGCGTGACTGGTTGTTGCGCTCTTCACGCGTCATATTGCCGGAAAGTCCCAACAACAGTGCAACGGTCGTCAGTGGGTTAGCCAGAGGCAACAGTAATACCAGCCCGAGCCCAACGGCCTGGAATAATTGCAAAATGCTGTACATCGAACCCCATCTCCTGAACATGCTGAAACGTTACCCTGTATTCAGGGTAGCCTGTGTACTCGTTGCGGCAAACTGTTATTTATTCGATGGTGAATACGGACAATTGACGGCGTCACGGGCTGCCAACCGGAGGAACGGCAGCGTGGCAAACGACAGGCTTGCGGCCCCTGAGTTCGTCAAGCGTCAGGCCAACAACTATAATTATTCCTTTCTTGCTAACCGAGCGGGATTAATCACAGGTGGAGGCATGCATGAAACAACTCATTTTATTGGGCGCAATTCTGTTCGCCACATTTGCCGGCTTTTCCAGCGCTGAAGACACACCGTCGCAAGCGCCCGCCAGCGAAAATGGTCGCTCGGCCGCGCCCGCCGCAGAGAATGACGAGCAGGGCAGCGGCATCACCGAGCGCGGTATCAAGGGGCCGGGATCCCTGGGAGCCAGGGGCACGGAAGGGGCTTGTGCAGAGCTGTGCACCGAGCATAAACAATGCCTGACCAGCGTGCCGACCAGGAATTGCGACGATTCGGCAGCCGAATGCCAGCGTTGCCTGACGGAGCAAAAAAACCAGCCTGGCAACAAAAAGTAGCCATCGGCAGCCCGCTATCCTGGCCGGCGGCAAGCGCGGGGGACGAGCTTGGTCTCTGGCGTTTGCCTGCGCCGGCAGTGCTCGGCGACTCATGTCTGGCGGTTGACCTATTTGCCGCACCTGGCACCGAACCTTATGCATTACGCCGTCGTCAGCTTCGTCGACAGCGGCGTTCGAGATATCCATTGCCAGCGCCGTCGTTTACGCTATTGTTCCGCCGCCAATGTTACTTTCCCGTTCGCCTCCCTTGTATGCCTGCTGAACTGGCCGCGGTGATTGTATGCCGCACTCAGGCAGCGGCGTATCTCCGGCAGCTGCTGAGCGCGCAGCTGCGTGGTATTTAGCATGGAATATCAAAAAAGGTGGCTGGATGCACCGCTTCTTTGGGTGCTACAATCGCCGTTCCGTTATGGCGTAACAACATAGTGCATTTTAAATTGTGTACCTATGCGTGTATATATTCGGCAGGGTAAAGCCGGATAGCGTCGATAACCTCATGTAGTTAAACGATATTGTATTTCTTCATGTGATCTGTCGTGTGGGTCACCACTGTAGATAAGGAATTATTAATGCCTGTTATTACTCTTCCTGACGGAAGTCAGCGTCACTTCGACCATGCCGTTTCCCCTATGGATGTTGCCCGTGATATCGGACCCGGTCTGGCTAAAGCCTGTATCGCCGGTCGGGTAAACGGTGAACTGGTCGACGCCAGCGATCTGATTGAATCCGATGCGCAATTGGCGATCATTACCGCCAAAGATGCCGAAGGCCTGGAAATTCTGCGCCACTCCTGTGCGCACCTGCTGGGTCATGCCATCAAACAGCTGTGGCCGAACACCAAAATGGCCATCGGCCCGGTAATCGACAACGGTTTCTATTATGACGTTGACCTTGACCATACCCTGACGCAGGAAGACCTGGATCTGCTGGAAAAGCGGATGCACGAATTGGCCGACAAAGATTACGATGTCATCAAACAGAAGGTCAGCTGGCAAGAGGCCCGTGACGCCTTTGCCGCCCGTGGCGAAAGCTACAAAGTGGCCATTCTGGATGAGAACATCAGCCATGACGATCGTCCTGGCCTGTATCACCATGAAGAATACATCGACATGTGCCGCGGCCCGCACGTGCCGAACATGCGTTTCTGCCATCATTTCAAATTGCAGAAGATTTCGGGCGCCTACTGGCGCGGCGACAGCAAAAATAAAATGCTGCAACGCATCTACGGTACCGCCTGGGCGGATAAAAAGCAGCTGAACGCTTATCTGCAACGTCTGGAAGAAGCTGCCAAGCGCGACCACCGCAAAATCGGCAAGCAGCTCGATCTGTACCATATGCAGGAAGAAGCGCCGGGCATGGTGTTCTGGCACAACGACGGCTGGACTATCTTCCGCGAGCTGGAAGCCTTTGTGCGTATGAAGCTCAAAGAGTACCAGTATCAGGAAGTGAAGGGTCCGTTCATGATGGACCGCGTGCTGTGGGAAAAAACCGGGCACTGGGAAAACTATAAAGACGCGATGTTCACTACGTCATCAGAAAACCGTGAATATTGCATCAAGCCGATGAACTGCCCGGGACACGTACAGATCTTCAATCAGGGCCTGAAGTCTTACCGCGATCTGCCGCTGCGCATGGGTGAGTTCGGCAGTTGCCACCGCAACGAACCGTCTGGCTCGCTGCATGGTCTGATGCGCGTACGTGGATTTACCCAGGATGACGCCCATATCTTCTGTACCGAAGATCAGGTGCGCGCCGAAGTCAACGAATGCATCCGTATGGTCTATGATGTCTACGGTACTTTTGGTTTCGAAAAGATCGCGGTGAAGTTGTCCACCCGTCCGGAGAAGCGCATCGGTACCGATGACATGTGGACCCGAGCCGAGGAAGACTTGGCCGCCGCACTGACCGAAAACGGCATTCCGTTTGAATATCAGCCGGGTGAGGGGGCCTTCTACGGACCAAAAATTGAATTTACCCTGCATGATTGTTTGGATCGTGCCTGGCAATGTGGTACCGTGCAGCTCGATTTCTTCTTACCGGGCCGTTTAGGCGCGTCGTACGTCGGCGAAAACAACGAACGCGTAGTGCCGGTAATGATTCACCGTGCCATTCTGGGCTCCATGGAGCGTTTCATCGGTATTCTGACCGAAGAATACGCCGGGTTCTACCCGACCTGGATTGCCCCGGTACAGGTGGTGGTGATGAATATCACCGATAGCCAGTCTGATTATGTCCAGCAATTAACCAAAAAACTGCAAGATGCAGGTATTCGGGTGAAAGCAGACTTGAGAAATGAGAAGATTGGCTTTAAAATTCGCGAACATACTTTACGTCGAGTTCCTTACATGTTGGTGTGCGGTGACAAAGAGGTCGAAGCAGGCAAAGTTGCCGTTCGTACCCGCCGTGGCAAAGACCTGGGGAGCCTGGACGTAAATGAAGTCGTAGACAAGCTGCAAAAAGAGATCCGCAGCCGTAGTCTTCATCAACTGGAGGAATAAAGTATTAAAGGCGGAAAACGAGTTCAACCGGCGCGTCCTAATCGCATTAACAGAGAAATTCGCGCGCAAGAAGTTCGCCTAACCGGCGTCGATGGCGAGCAGATTGGTATTGTCAGTCTGAATGAAGCTCTTGAAAAAGCTGAGGAAGCGGGCGTTGATTTAGTAGAAATCAGCCCAAATGCCGAACCGCCAGTTTGCCGAATCATGGATTACGGCAAATTCCTCTACGAGAAGAGCAAGTCGACAAAAGAACAGAAGAAGAAGCAAAAAGTTATTCAGGTCAAGGAAATCAAATTCCGACCTGGTACCGATGATGGCGACTATCAGGTCAAACTACGCAACCTGATTCGCTTTCTGGAAGATGGCGATAAAGCCAAAATCACCCTGCGTTTCCGTGGGCGTGAAATGGCGCACCAACAGATCGGTATGGAAGTGCTTAACCGCGTCCGTAAAGACCTGTGTGAAGATTCTGATCTGGCCGTTGTCGAATCCTTCCCTACGAAGATCGAAGGTCGTCAGATGATCATGGTGCTCGCACCCAAGAAGAAACAGTAAGGCTTCCAAGTAATGAATCCCGCGCGGCGCTTGCGTTGTGCGGGTTTTATTCGCCTCACTGATTCGTTGTTTAACAATGCGAAGTGGATTTAATTAAAATGCCTAAGATTAAAACTGTACGTGGTGCAGCCAAGCGCTTCAAAAAAACCGGCAGCGGTGGCTTTAAGCGTAAACATGCTAACCTGCGTCATATTCTGACCAAAAAAGCAACCAAGCGTAAACGTCACCTGCGTCCAAAAGGCATGGTGTCTAAGAACGATCTGGTCCTGGTTACTGCGTGCCTGCCGTACGCATAAGCCACTTTTTTTGAATCAAGAATAAGACTTTAGGAGAGAGCATATGGCTCGCGTAAAACGTGGTGTAATTGCACGCGCACGTCACAAGAAAATTTTGAAACAAGCGAAAGGCTACTACGGTGCCCGTTCGCGCGTTTATCGTGTTGCCTTCCAGGCAGTAATCAAAGCAGGTCAGTACGCTTACCGTGACCGTCGTCAACGTAAGCGTCAGTTCCGTCAGCTGTGGATTGCACGTATCAACGCAGCTGCCCGTCAGAACGGTCTGTCTTACAGCAAATTCATTAATGGCCTGAAAAAAGCCTCTATTGAAATCGACCGTAAGATCCTGGCTGACATCGCCGTATTCGACAAAGTGGCCTTTGGCGCACTGGTTGAAAAAGCGAAAGCAGCACTGGCGTAAGTCAGTAGAAGAGGGAGCTTGCTCCCTCTTTTAATCTTTGTAATCCAACAAATATTGACTTTTATTGGCTGACGCTATATCACTGGTGTTCAACCAATGCATAAGGTAACGCAAGCATGCACGCTGCTATTTTCCGTTTCTTTTTTTACTTTAGCGCCTGATTTCAGGAGGCTTTGCGCGTAAGAAAAGAAACGAAAAGTAGCGCCTAAGCCTCCCCTGTGGAGGCTTTTTTGTTTTTGTCCGTCTTCTTCGCCTTTCAAGCCGTAGCGTTGTTGGCTGCACCCGTTTACCCCAGTCACTGACGTGAGTAAGCGTCTGGGGATGCTCAGTTGGCTGCCTGGCTACGACGTGAAATTCTTTGAAGATTTGCGAAAGGCGTGTTCGAATAATAGATAACAATTACTTAGGGCCATATCGGCCAAAGGAAGAGGAAAGCAATGCCACATCTCGCAGAGCTGGTTGCCAATGCCAAAGCAGCCGTAGAAGATGCCCAGGATGTTGCCGCGTTGGATTTGGTACGCGTCGAATATTTAGGCAAGAAAGGCCATTTTACCTTGCAGATGCAATCGCTGCGTGACTTGCCGGCAGAAGAACGTCCGGCGGCCGGGGCAGTGATCAACCAGGCAAAACAGCAGGTTCAGGATGCGCTGAATGCACGCAGGAACACGCTGGAGTCTGCTGCGCTGAACGCCCGTCTGGCGGAAGAAACCATCGATGTCTCCCTGCCGGGACGTCGTTTGGAAAACGGCGGTCTGCACCCGGTAACGCGCACCATCGACCGTATTGAAACCTTCTTTGGCGAACTGGGCTTTTCGGTTGCCACCGGTCCGGAAATTGAAGACGATTATCACAACTTTGACGCACTGAATATCCCAGGGCATCACCCGGCGCGCGCCGATCACGATACTTTCTGGTTTGACGCCACGCGCCTGCTGCGCACCCAGACTTCCGGCGTGCAGATCCGCACCATGAAGAACCAACAGCCGCCAATCCGCATCATTGCACCGGGCCGCGTGTATCGTAACGACTACGACCAGACCCACACACCGATGTTCCACCAGATGGAAGGGCTGATCGTTGATAAGAACATCAGTTTCACCAATCTGAAAGGTACGCTGCACGATTTCCTGAACAACTTCTTTGAGGAAGATCTGCAGGTTCGTTTCCGCCCATCTTACTTCCCGTTTACTGAACCGTCCGCCGAAGTGGACGTGATGGGCAAAAACGGCAAGTGGCTGGAAGTTCTGGGCTGCGGCATGGTGCACCCGAACGTATTGCGTAACGTGGGTATCGATCCGGAAGTCTATTCCGGCTTCGCCTTCGGTATGGGCATGGAGCGCCTGACGATGCTGCGTTACGGTGTCACCGATCTGCGCGCATTCTTCGAAAACGATCTGCGTTTCCTCAAACAGTTTAAGTAAGGCGGGAATATCACATGAAATTCAGTGAACTCTGGTTGCGCGAGTGGGTAAACCCGGCCGTCAGCAGCGAAGCATTATCCGATCAAATCACCATGGCCGGCCTGGAAGTGGACGGCGTAGAACCCGTCTCCGGTGCCTTTAACGGGGTGGTTGTCGGGCAGGTGGTTGAGTGCGGTCAGCACCCCAATGCCGACAAACTGCGCGTTACCAAGGTTAACGTCGGCGGCGATCGTCTGCTGGACATTGTCTGCGGCGCGCCAAACTGTCGTAGTGGCCTGAAAGTGGCGGTGGCCACCGTCGGTGCCGTATTGCCGGGTGATTTCAAAATCAAGGCCGCGAAACTGCGCGGCGAACCGTCGGAAGGCATGCTGTGCTCATTTTCCGAGCTGGGTATTTCCGACGATCACGATGGCATCATTGAACTGCCGGAAGACGCGCCAATCGGCAGCGATATTCGTGAATATCTGCAGCTTGACGACAACACCATTGAAATCAGCGTCACGCCAAACCGTGCCGACTGCCTGGGCATCATCGGCGTTGCGCGCGACGTCGGCGTATTGAACCAGCAGGCATTGACCCTGCCGGACATGAGCCCGGTTGCCGCGACCATTAGCGATACGCTGCCGATTCGCATTGAGGCGCCAGAGGCTTGTCCGCGTTATCTGGGCCGCGTGATCAAAGGTATCAACGTCAAGGCGCCAACGCCGCTGTGGATGCGCGAAAAACTGCGCCGTTGCGGTATTCGTTCAATCGATGCGGTGGTTGATGTCACCAACTACGTGCTGCTTGAGCTGGGTCAGCCAATGCACGCCTTCGATCTGAGCCGCATTGCCGGCGGCATTGTGGTACGTATGGCCCACGAAGGCGAAACCCTGACGCTGCTGGACGGCAGCCAGGCCAAACTGAACGCCGATACCTTGGTGATCGCCGATCATCAACAGGCGTTGGCGATGGGCGGCATCTTCGGCGGCGAACACTCTGGAGTCAATGACGCTACGCAGGACGTCCTGCTGGAATGCGCATTCTTCAGCCCGTTGTCGATTGCCGGTCGTGCGCGTCGCCATGGTCTGCATACCGATGCCTCACACCGCTATGAGCGCGGCGTTGATCCGGCCTTGCAATACCAGGCAATGGAACGCGCTACCCGCTTGCTGGTTGCCATTTGCGGCGGTCAGGTTGGCCCGGTGATTGACGTGACCAATGAAAGCAGCTTGCCGAAGCGCGCGACTATTACGCTGCGTCGTGAAAAACTGGATCGCCTGATCGGTCACCCTGTGCCAAGCGAACAGGTGAGCGACATCTTGCGCCGTCTGGGCTGTGAAGTTAGCGAGCAAGGCGAAAACTGGCAGGCAGTGGCGCCAAGCTGGCGTTTCGATATGGAAATCGAAGAAGATCTGGTGGAAGAGGTGGCGCGTATATACGGCTACAACAATATTCCTGACGTGCCGGTGCGTGCCGATCTGGAGATGACCAAACACCGCGAAGCGGATTTAACGCTGAAACGCGTGAAAACTCTGCTGGTCGATCACGGCTATCAGGAAGCGATCACCTATAGCTTTGTCGATCCTAAAGTTCAGGCGCTGCTGCACCCGAATGAAGACGCGCTGATCTTGCCAAGCCCGATTTCGGTTGAGATGTCCGCGATGCGTCTGTCGCTGTGGACTGGCCTGTTATCTGCGGTGGTGTATAACCAGAACCGCCAGCAGACCCGCCTGCGACTGTTTGAAAGCGGCCTGCGCTTTGTGCCTGATAGTACGGCAAATCTGGCTATCCGTCAGGACGTCATGCTGGCAGGGGTGATCGCCGGCCATACCCATGACGAACACTGGGATCTGGCAAGAAAGCCGGTAGACTTCTATGATTTAAAAGGAGATCTGGAATCTGTACTCGAGCTGACGGGCAAATTGTCCGACATTCAGTTCAAGTCGGAGGCCAATCCGGCATTGCACCCGGGGCAGAGTGCGGCAATTTATTTGCACGGTGAGCGTATCGGTTTCATCGGTGTGGTTCATCCGGAACTTGAACGTAAACTGGATCTTAACGGCCGTACCGTGGTGTTTGAACTGGAGTGGAACAAGGTCGCAACCCGCGTCGTGCCTCAGGCGAGGGAGATTTCTCGCTTCCCGGCAAACCGTCGAGATATCGCTGTGGTGGTGGCTGAAAACGTTCCGGCAGAAGATATTTTGGCAGAGTGTAAGAAAGTTGGCGCAAATCAGGTAGTTGGCGTAAACTTGTTTGATGTGTACCGTGGCAAGGGCGTGGCAGAGGGTGATAAGAGCCTGGCTATCAGTCTGGTATTGCAGGATACCGCTCGTACACTGGAAGAAGAGGAGATAGCAGCTACCGTTGCAAAATGTGTAGAGGCTCTAAAACAGCGATTCCAAGCATCCTTGAGGGATTGAACCTATGGCGCTTACTAAAGCTGAAATGTCAGAACACCTGTTTGAAAAGCTCGGGCTTAGCAAACGGGACGCTAAAGACCTGGTAGAACTGTTCTTTGAAGAGGTCCGCAGAGCTCTGGAGAACGGCGAGCAGGTGAAACTGTCAGGTTTTGGCAATTTTGATCTGCGTGACAAGAACCAACGTCCGGGACGTAACCCGAAAACCGGCGAGGACATTCCTAT
Organism: Serratia odorifera; assembly: GCF_900635445.1. Lineage (NCBI taxonomy): Bacteria > Pseudomonadati > Pseudomonadota > Gammaproteobacteria > Enterobacterales > Yersiniaceae > Serratia > Serratia odorifera. The sequence continues at coordinate 4,304,179 of NZ_LR134117.1, read as the reverse complement.
TACGGCGCGCCGCGTGGTGACTTTCCGTCCGGGGCAAAAGTTGAAAAGCCGGGTGGAAAACGCGAGCCCGAAAGAGTAACTTGCGTAAAACAAAAAAGGCCGCTACTGCGGCCTTTTTCTTTAGTATCACGGTTTATTGACCTGACAATAATCAATCCTCTTGTCGTTATTTTATTTTACCTTTTGTGCATAATCTTTTTGCTTGGCAGTAATTGCGGAGTTTTCTTATTGTCTTAGTCTTCTTTGGTACTTCTTTAATAAGATAAAAAAGGGGGCGTGGCCCCCAGACGATTAACGACGATCGTAATGGTGGTGTGAGTCGCCTGGGCCACCATAATGGCCGCCGCCCCGGTGCGGCCCGAAGCAGCAGGCGCTGAGCGTGGCGGCCAGCAGGGTGATGGTGATGAACATTCCGATACGTTTCATAATAATATCTCTGGTTGAATTTCATGGGGCTATAAATACCGAGCGAAGCTACGGTTGGTCAGTAAAATGGTTATATACCGCTAGCGCTTATAGTAATTAAATAACCTTGATTTAAACGTAAGCATTGCGTAAAGGAGTTGCAAACGATACGAAAATAGGCCAAAGAGCAATAGGCGATAAATAACCTCCTTGTTATAAAAGAGCCAGCTGCAAAATAGAGAGAAGACGTAAATGAAAAAGAGGCTGTTGCTGGTATGTTTACCGCTGTTGCTGCCGTTGGCGGCGCAGGCGGAGGTTTCTATCGATATCAATGTACCTGGCGCATCCGTGCATCTTGGCGATCGGGATCATCGCGGGTACTACTGGGATGGCTACGACTGGCGTCCGCCACAATGGTGGCATGCCCACCAGGGACGGGGCTTTGGCGAACGCAATGCCCGCGGTTATTATTGGGATGGCGGTCGTTGGCAGCATTCACCGCCGCGCGGTTATGGCCCAGGCGGTAATGGCGGGCATCACGACGGTGGCCAACGCCATGATGACCACCACGATCGTCCGCAGCATGATGACCATGACAGAGGGCCGGGCAATAATCACGACCGCCATGAGCACGCACGGGGAGAGGGCAATGGCAACGATCGTGGCGCTCGACACGATGACCGGCCTTATTCGCAGCATGGCAACGGCGCGCATGGCTGAGTATTGACGCCGCGGCGGTTGATTTTGCGTTCATCAAGCGTGAGCGACAGCATCAGCCGCCGTTTTCCCCGGTTTCTGCTTTACAAACACTTCCCCTGACGGCGCTAACCCCCTAATATTTGACCCAAGACGTCAATTATCTGGCCATTCTCACGGCCGACAGGGAACTTCCACGCGTATGCCGACCAGCCAGACTTTTACCGTATTGCTGCAAAATCAGCGTCAGCGTGACAAACGTCAGCTATTGTTGCTGAGTATCGGCGTGACATTGGCGTTTGTGATTAGCCTCAGCGCCGGCGACGTTTGGTTATGGCCAACCCAGTGGCTCAGCGAGTCCGCACAGCTTTTTGTCTGGCAACTGCGCTTGCCGCGTGCGCTGGCCGTGTTGCTGGTCGGCGCCAGCCTGGCGGTGGCCGGTGCGGTGATGCAGGCGCTATTTGAAAACCCGCTGGCGGAGCCGGGGTTGCTGGGGGTCGCCAACGGTGCTGGCGTAGCGCTGGTGTTGACGGTGTTGCTGGGTAACGGCCTGTTGCCTGTTGCCATGATGAGCCTCAGCGCGATTTTCGGCGCATTGCTGATGACCTTTCTGTTACTGAGCTTCGCCCGTCGGCGTCGCTTGACCAACGCACGTTTGCTGTTGGTCGGGGTGGCGCTGGGCATCGTATGCAGTGCACTGATGACCTGGGCGGTCTATTTCAGTTCCAGTCTCGATCTGCGCCAATTGATGTATTGGATGATGGGCGGGTTTGGCGGCGTTGACTGGCGACAAAAATGGTTGGTATTCGCGTTATTGCCGGTGTTGCTGTGGTTATGCGGGCAGGGCAAGGCGCTTAATTTTATGGCGTTGGGTGAACTGCAGGCGCGTCAGCTCGGTCTTTCACTGCACCTGTGGCGTAATATTCTGGTGATGGCCATCGGCTGGTTGGTCGGCGTCAGCGTGGCGCTGGCCGGCGTGATCGGTTTTGTCGGGCTGGTGATCCCGCATATATTGCGCCTCAGTGGCCTGACAGACCAGCGCTACCTGCTGCCAGGGTGTGCGCTGGCCGGCGCCGGCGTGTTGCTGGCGGCGGACGTAGTGGCACGTATCGCCTTGCTGTCTGCGGAGCTGCCGATTGGCGTGGTCACCGCCACGCTCGGGGCGCCGTTATTTATCTGGTTACTGACCCGCGTAAAGAGCGTAAGGTAACCCTTCCGTTCACCTGCAATCAAAACAACAGGATACCTACTTATGACGCAATCCATTTATCAGATCCCAGTCGATACCATTGAGCACCAATCGACCACGCTGGAAAAATATCACGGCAGCGTACTGCTGGTGGTTAACGTGGCGTCGGAATGTGGGCTGACCAAACAGTACCAAGGGCTGGAAAGCCTGTATGAAACCTATCACTCGCAGGGGTTTGAAGTGCTCGGTTTCCCATGTAATCAGTTCCTGGGGCAAGAGCCGGGCAGTAATGAACAGATTCAGGCTTTTTGTCGCGGCACCTTCGGTGTGAAATTCCCGATGTTCAGCAAAATCGAGGTCAACGGCGAGCAGCGTCATCCACTGTACCGGGCGCTGATTGCCGCCGTTCCGGAAGCGGTTGCACCGGCAGGCAGCGAGTTTATGGCGCGTCGCATCAGTAAAGATCAGGGACCAAAACAGCGTGGTGATATCCTCTGGAACTTCGAGAAGTTCCTGATTGGCCGTGACGGTAACGTTATCCAGCGCTTTGCACCAGACATGGAACCGGAAGATCCGATCATTACGGATGCGATTAACATGGCGTTGGCAAAGTAAACAATGGAGGACGGCATGCTGCAGCTCGACCAGGTTGGGGTCACGGGGCGTCTGGCGCCGTTTTCGGCACATATTGATGCTGGGCTGCAGGTGCATCTTATCGGCCCGAATGGTGCAGGTAAAAGTACGCTGTTGGCACGTCTGGCGGGTATGCTGCCCGGGGAAGGTGAGATAAAGCTGGCTGGCCGCGCGCTGGCCGCATATCCGGGCGAGCAACTGGCGCAGCGACGCGCCTACCTTAGCCAGCAACAGCCGCCGGTGGCGCTGATGCCGGTGTTTCAATACCTGGCGCTGCATCAGCCAGCGGGCGTTGACGAACGGCCGCTGGAAAGCACCATTTATTATCTGTGCCAGCGCCTGAAACTGACGGACAAGCTGTCGCGTATGCTGACCCAGCTCTCCGGCGGCGAATGGCAGCGTGTGCGCCTGGCATCGGTATTGCTGCAGGTATGGCCGACCATCAACCCGCACGGTCGGTTATTATTGCTGGACGAGCCGACCAATAGCCTGGACGTGGCGCAGAAAGTGGCGCTGGATCGCCTGCTGCGCGAGTTTTGCCAAACGGGCCGCTGTGCGCTGGTATGCGCGCACGATCTTAACCACACGTTGCAGCAGGCCGATCGGGTATGGTTGCTGCATGCCGGTCAGGTGGTCGCGCAGGGAGCGACCCGCGATGTGATGCAACCTGATAACCTGTCGAAAATCTATGATGTCGATTTTCATTTGCACGCGGTGGGCGACCAGCGCTGGATCATGACCCGTACCGCGTAAAATGACGTATGGCATTATTATGACAGTATCAACGGATGGTAAACAAACATAACTAAAATAATTGAATAGCCTGCCGGTTATTATTCCCTTCCTGATGGCAGTTATGCGGCCTCGCTTGAAAATAATCGAATTTTTCCTATACTTATTTAAGTTCAATGAAATTAAGTAACTCATTGTTATTTATTTATCCAGTTGTTTTTTAACATTATTTTATTATTGATATAAAAACGGTATTGGCAGTGGATTGGCTTAAGGAAATAATTTTTTCTTAAGGTTTAGTTAAGCTTCAACCCGTAGATTGGCTATAAAACCACCGAAGTGATTCTCTCTTGCGTTTAATGTCCGTTAAATAAAAGAGATTTACAGTGGCGCTAAAGCAAATCCGATACGTTTGGGGTTAACTATGGAACAATTCCTGCCTTTTTCACGCCCGGCAATAGGTGAGCTAGAAATTGCGGCGGTCGAAAAAGTATTGCGTTCAGGCTGGATCACCACCGGCCCACAGAACCAACGGCTGGAGCAGGATTTCTGCCACACCTTCGGTTGTCGGCATGCCGTTGCCGTGTGTTCCGCTACCGCCGGTATGCATCTTGTACTGATGGCACTCGGCGTGGGCGCGGGTGATGAAGTGATCACCCCGTCGCAGACCTGGGTGTCCACCCTCAACATGATTGAACTGCTTGGCGCAACGCCGGTAATGATCGATGTCGATCGCGAAACGCTGATGGTCAGCGCCGCCGACGTCGAAGCGGCGATTACCCCCAGAACCAAAGCGATCGTGCCGGTCCATTATGCCGGCGCGCCGTTGCCGCTGGACGCACTGCGCGCCGTGGCGCAACGCCATAATCTGCCGCTGGTAGAAGATGCGGCGCATGCGGTTGGCGCCCGCTACCACCATCAATGGGTCGGCGCTCAGGGCACGGCAATCTTCTCTTTCCATGCGATCAAAAACCTTACCTGTGCCGAAGGCGGTCTGATCGCCACCGATGATGACGCGCTGGCTGAACGCCTGCGCAGCCTGAAGTTTCATGGGCTGGGCGTCGATGCCTTCGATCGGCAACGTCAGGGGCGCAAGCCGCAGGCGGAAGTGGTGGAACCCGGTTACAAGTACAACCTCTCGGACATTCACGCAGCCATTGCGGTGGTGCAATTGCAGCGTCTGCCGCAGTTGAACGCGCGGCGTAGCGAACTGGCGCAGCGCTATCTGGCCGCGCTACAGGATTCGCCATTCCAGCCGCTTGGCCAGCCAAACTATCCGCATCATCACGCCTGGCACCTGTTTATGGTGCGCGTTGATGCCGAACGCTGCGGTATCGATCGTGACACTCTGATGGAACGCCTGCAGGCGCAAGGCATCGGCAGTGGTCTGCATTTCCGTGCCGCGCACACGCAGAAGTTCTACCGCGAACGCTACCCGCAACTGTCGCTGCCCAATACCGAATGGAACTCTGCCCGCCTGTGTACGCTGCCGCTGTTCCCCGATATGACCGACGCAGATGTCGATCGCGTGGTCAATAGCCTGTTTTCTATTGTGGAGTTTTCCCGTGTCGCGCGTTGAACTGATTAAAAAAGTGTCCGTGGTCATCCCGGTATTCAATGAGCAGGAAAGCCTGCCGGCATTGCTGGCACGGACTGACGCCGCCTGTAAACAGCTGTCGCAGCCTTATGAAATCATTCTGGTGGACGATGGCAGCAACGATGACTCGGCTGAACTGCTGACCGCCGCAGCCGAACAGCCAGGCAGTTGCGTGATTGCCGTATTGCTGAACCGTAACTATGGCCAGCATTCGGCCATCATGGCCGGTTTTAATCAGGTTAGCGGCGATCTGGTGATTACCCTCGACGCCGATTTGCAAAATCCGCCAGAAGAAATTCCGCGGCTGGTGAGCGTCGCCGAGCAAGGGTATGACGTGGTTGGCACGGTTCGCGCCAACCGTCGCGACTCCTGGTTCCGCAAAAGCGCCTCGCGGGTAATCAACATGATGATCCAGCGTGCTACCGGTAAATCGATGGGTGATTACGGCTGCATGTTGCGCGCTTACCGTCGTCACATTGTTGAAGCGATGCTGCATTGTCATGAGCGCAGCACCTTTATTCCCATTTTGGCCAATACCTTTGCACGCCGCACCACCGAGATTCAGGTGACTCACGCCGAGCGTGAATTCGGCGACTCCAAATACAGCCTGATGAAGCTGATCAACCTGATGTATGACCTGATCACCTGTCTGACCACCACGCCGTTACGTTTGCTCAGCGTGGTGGGCAGCGTGGTGGCGCTGTCAGGTTTTTTACTGGCGGTGATATTGATCGTCATGCGTTTGCTGTTGGGGCCTGAATGGGCGGCGGGCGGGGTGTTTACCCTGTTTGCGGTGTTGTTCACCTTTATTGGCGCACAGTTTGTCGGCATGGGGTTATTGGGGGAGTACATCGGTCGTATCTACAACGACGTGCGTGCTCGTCCGCGTTACTTTGTTCAAAAAGTGGTCGGTAAACAGCATGACCACAACACTCAGGAAGAAGAATGATGAAAGCTATTGTATTTGCTTACCATGATATTGGCTGCGCCGGTCTGAAGGCGTTGACTGAAGCGGGTTATGATATTCAGGCGGTATTTACACATACCGACGATCCTGGTGAGAACAACTTCTTCTCTTCCGTTGCGCGCATTGGCGCCGAGTTGAATTTGCCGGTGTACGCGCCGGAGGACGTCAATCACCCGTTGTGGGTTGAACGGCTGCGCGAGTTACAGCCTGACATCATTTTCTCGTTCTATTACCGTAACCTGCTCAGCGACGAGATACTGTCTCTGGCCCCGCAGGGCGGTTTCAATCTGCATGGCTCGCTGCTGCCGCGCTACCGTGGCCGGGCGCCGATCAACTGGGCGCTGGTTAACGGCGAACGGGAAACCGGCGCCACGCTGCATAAAATGGTCAAGCGCGCGGACGCCGGCGATATCGTCGCCCAGCATGCGGTGGCGATTTCCGCCGATGACACCGCACTGACGCTGCATCGCAAAGTGTGCGAAGCCGCACAGGTGGTGCTGCGCGAAGCGTTGCCGAAGCTAAAAAACGGTACGGCGACCTTCAGCACGCAAAACGAAGCCGAGGCCAGTTACTTTGGCCGCCGTACGCCGGCAGACGGCGAGATCCACTGGCATAAAAGCGCCGCCGAGATCCACAATCTGGTGCGCGCGGTGACCGAACCGTATCCCGGGGCGTTCAGCTATCTCGGCCAGCGTAAAATGACGGTGTGGCGCTCCCGCGTGCTGGATATTCAGCATGACAAACAGCCGGGCACGGTACTGAGCAATGCGCCGCTGGTGGTCGCCTGTGGTGACGGTGCGCTGGAAATCATCGCTGGGCAAAACGAAGCTGGCCTGTACGTGCAAGGCGGTCGACTGGCGCAGGAGATGGGCATCATGGTTGATGCGCGTCTGGCGGCGAAGCCGGACAGCGTGGTGCAACGCAGAACGCGGGTGCTGATTCTGGGAGTTAACGGTTTTATCGGCAACCATTTGACCGAGCGTCTGCTGCGTGAAGATAGCTATGAGATTTACGGCCTGGATATCGGTTCAGATGCCATCAGCCGCTTTATGGGCAATCCGCACTTCCACTTTGTCGAGGGTGATATCAGTATTCATTCGGAATGGATCGAATATCACATCAAGAAATGCGACGTGGTGCTGCCACTGGTGGCCATCGCGACGCCAATCGAATACACCCGCAATCCGCTGCGAGTGTTTGAACTCGATTTTGAAGAGAACCTGAAAATTGTGCGTGATTGCGTGAAGTACAACAAGCGCATCATCTTCCCGTCAACGTCCGAAGTGTACGGCATGTGCGACGATAAACAGTTTGATGAAGACACTTCACGTCTGATTGTCGGGCCTATCAATAAGCAACGCTGGATTTATTCGGTATCCAAACAGTTGCTGGATCGGGTTATCTGGGCCTACGGCGTGAAGGAAGGGCTGCGTTTCACGCTGTTCCGTCCGTTCAACTGGATGGGGCCGCGCCTGGATAACCTGGATGCGGCGCGTATCGGTTCGTCGCGCGCCATCACCCAACTGATTTTGAACCTGGTGGAAGGTTCGCCGATCAAGCTGGTGGACGGTGGGGCGCAAAAGCGCTGCTTTACCGACATCAATGACGGTATCGAGGCGCTGTTCCGTATTATCGAAAACCGCGATGGTCGTTGCGATGGCCAGATCGTCAATATCGGCAATCCAACCAACGAGGCCAGCATCCGCGAACTGGCGGAAATGCTGCTGGAAAGCTTCAATAATCACCCGTTGCGCGATCGCTTCCCGCCGTTTGCCGGTTTCAAAGACGTGGAAAGCAGCAGCTACTACGGCAAGGGTTATCAGGACGTTGAACACCGAACGCCGAGCATTAAAAACGCCCGTCGTCTATTGGACTGGCAGCCCACCATCGCCATGCAGCAGACCGTGGCCGATACGCTGGATTACTTCCTGCGTACCACCGCAGAGGCAGGTAAGGTGACATGAAGCGCGTCGGCTTACGCGTTGACGTCGATACCTTTAGCGGCACCCGTGACGGTGTGCCGCGTTTGCTGAGTCTGTTTGAGCAGTATCAGATTCAGGCCAGCATCTTCTTCAGCGTCGGGCCGGATAATATGGGGCGCCACCTATGGCGCCTGTTGCGGCCACGATTTTTGTGGAAGATGCTGCGTTCGAACGCGGCGGCGCTGTACGGCTGGGATATTCTGCTGGCCGGCACCGCCTGGCCGGGGCGGAAAATTGGCCGCTCGCTGGCGCCGTTGATGAAGCAGACCGTCGACGCCGGTCATGAAGTGGGGCTACATGCCTGGGATCATCAGCGCTGGCAGGCCAACGCCGGTCGCTGGAGCGACGCCGAACTGACGCGGCAGATCCAACTGGGGCAGGATGCGCTGACGGCGGCCATTGGCCAGCCGGTAAAATGCTCCGCGGCGGCCGGTTGGCGTGCCGATACGCGGGTGCTGGATGTCAAACAGCGCTTCGGTTTTCACTACAACAGCGATTGCCGCGGTACGCAGCCGTTCCGCCCGCAGTTGAGTAACGGGCGCTTCGGTACGGTACAAATTCCGGTGACGCTGCCGACGTTTGATGAAGTGATTGGCAGCGAGACCAGCCTGGCGAACTTTAACGATTATATTTTGCAGTTGATGGAAAACCAGCGAGGCGTGTCGGTATACACCATTCATGCGGAAGTGGAAGGCATGTCGCAGGCGGCGATGTTCGAACAGCTATTGCAACGGGCGCAGCGGCAGGGGATTGAATTTTGTCCGCTGAGCCGGCTGTTGCCACAGGATCTGACCACGCTGCCGGCGGGCCGTGTCATCCGCTCGCCGTTTCCTGGGCGAGAAGGCTGGTTAGGCTGTCAAAGCGCATTAAAGGATGATGAATGAAGGCATGTAAGAATATTTGGGGTGGATTGCTGACCCTGTTTTTTGCTCTGGTGTATCTGCTGCCGCTCAACGGCCGTCTATTGTGGCAGCCGGATGAAACCCGTTATGCCGAAATCAGCCGCGAAATGCTGCAACGTGGCGATTGGGTGGTACCAAACCTGCTTGGTTTGCGCTATTTCGAAAAACCGGTGGCCGGCTATTGGTTGAATAACATTAGCCAATGGTTGTTTGGTGACAGCAATTTTGCCGTGCGTTTCGCCTCGGTGTTCAGTACCGGTATTACCGCGTTGCTGGTGTTTAGCCTGGGCTGGTTGATGTGGCGCAATATCCGGCGCGCCAGCCTGGCGACGCTGATATTCATGTCGATGGTGTTGGTGTTCAGCATCGGCACTTACAGCGTGCTTGACCCGATGATCGCGCTGTGGCTGACCGCTGCGATGGCCAGTTACTATCTGACGCTGCAAGCCACTACCATCAAGGGAAAATTGGGCGGCTATCTGCTGCTGGGGCTGGCCTGCGGCATGGGCTTTATGACCAAAGGGTTCCTGGCGCTGGCGGTACCGGTGATCGCGGTGTTGCCGATTGCCATTATGCAGCGGCGTTGGCGCGAATTGCTGATTTACGGCCCATTGGCAATCGTGACAGCGGCGTTGCTCAGCCTGCCGTGGGCGTTGGCCATTGCCGAGCGCGAGCCGGATTTCTGGCACTATTTTTTCTGGATTGAACATATTCAGCGTTTTGCCGAAGACAATGCGCAACATAAGGCGCCATTCTGGTATTACCTGCCGGTATTGATGGCCGGCGTGCTGCCGTGGTTGGCGTTGCTGCCGGGGCGTTGCTGAAAGGCTGGCGTGAACGAGCCAGGCGTCCGGAACTGTTGTTCCTGTTGAGCTGGGTGGTAATGCCACTGATTTTCTTCAGCATCGCCAAGGGCAAATTGCCAACCTATATTCTGCCGTGTATGGCGCCGTTGGCGTTGCTGATGGCCGCCTATGCCGAGGACGCCGTCGCCGCGTTGCACCATCGCGTGTTCAGAATCAATGCACTGCTCAATGGGGCATTTGGCCTGCTGGGGATAGGAGCCTTGCTGGCTATAGGTCTTGGGTTGTTGCCGCGCCTGCATCTGTTTAGCCAGCAGGAATGGCCAAAGATCATCCTCGGTATCATCGCCTTCACCGGCTGGCTGCTGTTTGCCGTGGTATCGGTGCGTGACGGCACCAGACGCTGGAGCTGGGCGGCAGCCTGCCCGCTGCTGCTGTGTTTGCTGATCGGTTATACCATCCCGCAACAGGTCATTGACTCCAAACAGCCGCAGAACTTTATTCGAGCCAATCAGGATGTGCTGGCGCACAGCCGTTATGTTTTGAGCGACAGCGTTGGGCTGGCCGCCGGTTTGGCCTGGCAGCTCAAGCGTAGCGACGTATTGATGTACAGCGAAAAGGGTGAAGTCAGCTACGGGTTGGATTACCAGGATGCGCGCAGCCGTTTCGTCAGCGATGCCGATTTCCCGCAGTGGCTGGCTCAGGCTCGTCGGCAAGGCAACGTTTCGCTGGTGTTACAGCTGTCCCGCGGGGAAAGTGTGCCGGCCAACCTGCCACCCGCCGATCAACTGCAGTTGATGAACCGGTTTGCGCTGCTGTGGTATCAGCAACAGCCATGACCGGCTATCTGTTGGTGCTGGCGGCCTGCCTGCTGACCTGTGCCGGCCAGCTGTGCCAGAAGCAGGCAGCGCGTTGCTGGTTGTTGCCGGTTGAGCTGCGTCGCCGCCACGCGCTACGCTGGCTGGCATTGGCCTTGCTGCTGCTGGCGCTGGGGATGCTGGTGTGGCTCGGCGTGTTGCAGCGGCTGCCGCTCAGCGTGGCGTACCCGATGCTCAGCTTGAATGTGGTTGCGGTGACGCTGGCAGCGCGATGGCTATTTCATGAACCGACCACGTTACGACACTGGTGCGGCGTGGCATCGATCGTGTTGGGGATTGTGCTGATGAGTCTTGCACCATGAAAGGCTATGGATGGGGCATCGCCAGCGTACTGCTGGTTACGCTGGCGCAATTGCTGATGAAGTGGGGCATGGTGCAACTGCCACTGGTGCTGTTTGCCGACGGCGTGCTGATATTGCTACGCCAGCACGCGCTGCCGTTGCTGGCAGTCAGTGGCGGGGTTTTCGGTTATGCCCTATCGATGCTGTGCTGGTTTTTTGCCTTGCGGCATTTGCCGTTAAACCGCGCTTATCCCTTGCTCAGCATCAGCTATGCGCTGGTCTATCTGGCCGCGGTGGCGCTGCCGTGGTTCAATGAATCGGCGACGCTGCTGAAAACGTTGGGAACCCTCTGCATCCTGTTCGGCGTCTGGCTAATTACCCGCGGTGGCGCAAACAAACCTGCCGATTAACGCAAAAAAAACGTACCGTGCCGCTTATCATCTTCATCACGCTTGCCTTTTTCCTCACACGAGGGATAAATTATGCCCAAAAGCATGTGGCAACGGATTCAATAAAGGGATATGTAGGATGCGTACACTATTTTTACTGGTCAGCCTGGTTCTGGCCGGTTGCAGCAGTCACGCACCACCGCCCAGCGGCAAACTGGCGGATTCGATCGTGGTCGTGGCGCAGTTAAACGAACAGTTACGTCAATGGCACGGTACACCGTACCGTTACGGCGGGCTGGATCGCGGCGGCGTCGATTGTTCCGGCTTCGTCTATCGAACCTTCCGCGACCGTTTCGATATGCAACTGCCGCGTTCGACCGAAGCGCAAACCGAGCTGGGCACCAAGGTGTCGCGCGATGAGCTGCTGCCGGGCGACCTGGTGTTTTTCAAAACCGGTCACGGTGAAAACGGTCTGCACGTCGGCATTTATGATACCAACGATCAATTTATTCACGCCTCCACCAGCCGTGGCGTGATCCGCTCCTCGCTGGATAACGTCTACTGGAAAAAGGTCTACTGGCAGGCGCGCCGCATCTGATCCGCGCCTTTTTCGATAAGTTAACCCGTTGTTTTCCGATATAATGGCAGCATCTCCTGTTTACTTCAGCGGTGACTGCCATGACCTCCCTGCGTTTATTGATTTCCGACTCTTACGATCCCTGGTTCAATCTGGCGGTGGAGGAGTGCATTTTCCGCGAGATGAACTCGCAAGTGATACTGTTCCTGTGGCGCAATGCTGAAACGGTGGTGATAGGCCAGTCGCAAAACCCGTGGAAAGAGTGCAATACCCGGCGGATGGAGCAAGACGGTATCCGCCTGGCACGCCGCAGTAGCGGTGGCGGCGCGGTGTTCCACGATCTTGGTAACACCTGTTTTACCTTTATGGCCGGCAAACCGGGTTACGACAAAGCGGTATCGACCAACATTATTTTACAGGCATTGTCACGACTGGGAATTAACGCCAGCGCGTCGGGGCGCAACGATCTGGTGATTGAGACCGCCGACGGCATTCGCAAGATTTCTGGTTCAGCCTACCGCGAAACCGCAGATCGCGGTTTTCACCATGGTACGTTGCTGCTGAATGCCGATCTTAACCGGCTAGCTGATTATCTGAATCCCGATCCGAAAAAACTGCAGGCTAAAGGTATCACCTCGGTGCGTTCACGGGTCGCCAATCTGGCGGAGTTTGCCCCCGACATTACTCATCAACAGGTGTGCGAGGCGATTATTCAGACCTTTTTTGCCTACTACGGCAGCAGCGCAACGGCGGAGGTGATTTCCCCCGACGCGTTCCCCGACTTGCCCAACTTTGCCGATCAGTTTGCCAAGCAAAGCAGCTGGCAGTGGAATTTTGGCAAAGCGCCGGCGTTCAGTCATCTGCTCAATGAACGCTTTAGCTGGGGCGGGGTAGATATCTTTTTCGACGTCGAACAGGGTGCAATCACTCGCGCGCAAATTTTCAGTGATAGCCTGCAACCGGCGCCGTTACAGCAGTTGGCCGGCTTGCTGGTGGGTTGTGCCTACCGCAGCGACGCGGTGGCTGCGTGCTGTCAGCGGTTGTTGGCAGATTATCCGCAGCAGGCAACCGAACTGCAGCAACTGCAACGTTGGCTGAGCGAGGTGATTAAATAACCGCAGCGGCAGATTAAGAGCACAAGATTGGCAAAAAGCAAGGCGAGCATTTTTTATCGAATTCAATGTCAAGAATAAACGCTGAAATTGATATGTAATCAGTTTTAATCAATTGTAACGTTAAACGCACAGATGATAAAAAATGCCGCCTGAGATATTTCTTAAAATCATGCCGATTTTTCTAATAAAAACAAGATGGCTAAGTCAAATTGTCAGCACAGTTATATCACTTAAGTGAAATATCGATGGTAAATCGACGTTGACGCGCCCGTTTGTCTTAAGTGTAGGCTATTCTTAACCACCACACGGCGTATCAGATATAGCCTTGAACTATCAATTAAAACCGATTTTATTGGTATTTACATTGATATTTCCGATTAATCTTACAGGGATTGATCGATAAAATATATTGATATACGATGAGATGCTCGCCATTTGGCCTCTGGCATTAAAATGAAAATCCAATTTGAAGCCGACTTTATTAGTCGCTATGTTTTCCAACCGATTTATTCTAGCGATGGACGGTTGTTAGCGGTAGAAATCTTGAGCCGATTCGACAGCCTTGACGGCGATCTGGCAATGCCAACGGAAATTGGGGTTGGCTTATTAACTCCCCGGCAGAGAGTTGCGCTATTTAATGAACAACTGCTGTTAATAGAGCAATACGCATCATGGTTTATTGAACATCAGGTGTTATTGAGTATCAATATCGAACAAAGCGTAGCAGAACTGATCGTTAATGACCGGCATGTTGCTCAGCGCTTGCAACGTTTACCGTTTATGGTGTTAGAAATCAGTGAGGGTTTTCCGCAACTGTCAGCAGGGAAAAAAATGTCACGCTTTGCTGGCTCAGTGAGCGGTTTACGCTATGGCTGGATGACTTTGGCTCCGGCAAGGCACCGCTAAATGCGTTGTATGATGGCCTGTTTGACTACGTGAAAATAGACCGGCGATTTTATTGGCAGCTGTTTGCTCACCAAGGCTATGACATGATAATTGATTCGTTATTAAAGAATATCAATTTACTTTGCCACGGAACGATCGTCGACGGAATAGAAGATAAACACCACTTTGATAAACTGATTGATGCCGAGGTTTTTGGCCTGCAAGGTTTTTTATGGCCTAGTGTCAGTGTGGATAATCTTGATTCGCTACACCCGGTTCCCGAGGTGTTTAACAGCGAAAAACAATAGTTATTTATAGTGTGATGGGCTGTCCATAGCGAGCCGTCGAGGTGGCGTTTGCTATCGTGAGGTTAAACAGTACGCAGCAGCGGAATAGGGAGCCGGGCAGCATTTTTCCTTCCGTTGTGAGTTGTTATTCGTCGTCAACCTTTCAGCGTGCAAATATATTCTGCCAGCACCGTCACCGTTACCTGCACACGGATGCCGCGCAAAGCCTGATTTAGCCGTAACTGCCTGTGCGGCGGAGGGTATCCCCTGCATTTCCTCGGTGTTAATCAGCGCATTCTGGCTCTACACTACAGTGAACGGAGGGCCTATGCCGCAGTTCGAAAACGCATACCACCAGCAATTGCCTGGTTTCTACACAGAATTAACCCCAACCCCGTTGCAGGGAGCGCGTTTGCTGTATCACAGCGAGCCGCTGGCGCATGAGCTGGGATTGGATGACAGTTGGTTTACGCCAGACAATGTGCCGGTGTGGGCCGGCGAGCGGCTGCTTCCGGGCATGCAACCGCTGGCACAGGTCTATAGTGGGCATCAGTTTGGCGTATGGGCCGGGCAATTGGGCGACGGTCGCGGCATTTTGCTCGGCGAGCAGCGTTTGCCGGATGGCCGCAGCATGGACTGGCATCTCAAGGGCGCAGGTTTAACGCCGTACTCGCGTATGGGCGATGGCCGTGCCGTATTACGCTCGGTGGTGCGTGAGTTTCTTGCTTCGGAAGCGATGCATCATCTGGGGATCCCTACCAGCCGTGCGCTGACCATCGTCACCAGCGACCAACCGGTGTATCGCGAGCAGCCGGAGCGCGGTGCGATGCTGATGCGCATAGCGGAAAGCCATGTGCGATTCGGCCACTTTGAACATTTTTATTACCGTAAACAGCCGGAGCAGGTTCGCCAGTTGGCGGATTTCGTGATCGCCCGCCATTGGCCTGCATTAGCCGACAGCGCCGACAAATATCTGCTGTGGTTTACCGAGGTGGTTGAGCGCACCGCGCGTCTGATGGCCGACTGGCAGACCGTCGGTTTTGCCCATGGGGTGATGAATACCGACAATATGTCGATCCTGGGGATTACCATCGATTATGGTCCATATGGTTTCCTTGACGACTATCAGCCGGGTTACATCTGCAACCATTCGGATCATCAGGGGCGTTATGCCTTTGACAATCAGCCGGCGGTGGCGCTGTGGAATCTGCATCGTCTGGCTCAGACGCTCTCCGGACTGATGCGTGTCGAGCAGTTGGAAGCGGCGCTGGCGGCCTTTGAACCGGCATTAATGCAGGCCTATGGCGACAAGATGCGCGCCAAGCTCGGCTTTTTCAGCCAGGAGAAGCAGGACAACGATTTGCTGACCGGCCTGCTGAGCCTGATGACGGCAGAGGGGCGAGATTATACCCGAACCTTCCGTCTGCTAAGCGAGGTTGAACAACTGCAAACGCGTTCGCCGCTGCGCGACGAGTTTATCGACCGTGACGCGTTCGACCGCTGGTATTTGCAGTATCGCCAGCGTTTGTTGCAAGAGCAGGTCAGTGATGAACAGCGTCAACGGGCGATGAAAGCGGTGAATCCCAAGCTGATTTTGCGTAACTATCTGGCTCAGGAAGCGATCGAAGCGGCGCAGAAGGATGACATTGGCAAACTGGCACGCTTGCACCAGGCGTTATTGACGCCGTTTGACGACGATCCGCGTTACGAGGATTTCGCCGCGCTGCCGCCGGATTGGGGCAAACACCTGGAAATATCCTGCTCGAGCTAAGCTGATGGATCAATGCCTCGCGCTGCGACGAGGGCATTGATCACCTTGCTGCGTCTGGCGTTATTGCCGCAGATAAATCTGCGGTAATGATGTCGTTTCCGGATGCGCCATCACCCCGACGTCTGCCTGATACCAGCGGGTGAGCTGTTCGGCTTGCAATACTTCTGCCGGGGAACCGCTGGCCACCAGGTGTCCCTGATGCATAAGCAGAATGCGATCGGCATACAGTGCCGCCAGATTGAGATCGTGCAGTACGCAACACACCGCCAGCGGCTGCTGTCGGGTCAGCGAGCGCAGTAGCCGCAGCGTATGTTGCTGATGGTACAAGTCTAGCGCCGAGGTCGGTTCATCCAGAAACAGCCAGCGTGGCGAAGGAGTCGCTTGCCATAGCTGCGCCAATACCCGTGCCAGCTGCACCCGCTGCTGCTCTCCACCTGAAAGCTGACGATAATCGCGTTGCGCCAGGCTTAGGCAGTCGGTCTGCTGCATCACCTGTTGCAGCGCCTGCTGCATATCTCGCCGGCCGTGCGGTGCGCGCCCCATGGCGATCACGTCTTGCACGCTGAACGGAAACGCCAGACTGCTGTGCTGGCGCATCACTGCCCGCACCTTGGCCAGTGACGTCGGCTGCCAGTGTTCCAACGGCTGGTCGAGTAGCAGACATTCCCCGCAGCTTGGCTGCAAATAACCGGTCAACAGGCGCATCAGGGTGGATTTACCGGCGCCGTTAGGGCCGATAATTGCTACCATTTCACCGCTGGCAATGTTCAGTGAAACGTCATTGACGATACGACGCTTGCCGAGTGTATAACGCAGCTGTTGTGCCGTTAGGCAGGCGGCACTAGTCACCGAGTCTCTCCCGCTGGCGTATCACCAGCCACAAGAAATAAGGGCCGCCGATCAGGCTGGTCATCAAGCCCACCGGCATTTCCGCCGGGGCGACCAGAGTACGCGCCAGCGTGTCGCTGACCAGCAGCAGACAGGCACCACCCAGAGCCGAGGCAGGCAGCAGCCAACGGTGATCGCCGCCGAGGCGCATACGCACCAGGTGCGGTACCACCAGACCGATAAAACCGATTACCCCACTGACCGCCACCGCGGCACCGGTCAATAATGCACTGAGCAACAGCAGTTGCAGTTTGACGCGCTTAACGTTTACCCCGAGGTAATGGGCTTCTTCATCGCCTAACTGCAACAGATTAAGACGCCGTGCCTGCAATAGCGTCAGTAACGCGGCTGGCAGAATCAACGACGCGGCGATCGCCAGCGTTGGCCACTGCGACTGGTTGAGACTGCCCATCATCCACAGCGAAAACTGCCGCAGTTGCCGATCGCTGCTGATATAAGACAGCACGCCAATCGCCGCCATGCACAGCGCGTTGATGGCGATGCCCGCCAGCAGCAGACGCGACAGGCTGCCATGACCGCTACGGCTGATGCCGTAGATCAATAATGACACCAGCAGGCTACCGATAAACGCCGCCAGCATCTGGCTGTACAAGGCGATGGCCACCGGCAGGGGCAGTGGCAGGATAATCGCCAACGCCACGCACAGCGCGCCGCCACTGCTGATGCCCAGCAGGCTTGGATCCGCCAGCGGGTTGCGGAACAACCCCTGCATCACCGCGCCGGACACCGCCAGCGCACACCCGATCACCACCGCCAGCAGTACACGTGGCAGGCGGATGTTGAACCAGATGTGCCAGGCGGTATCGCTGAATGGCTGTTGCCATAGCGTAGTGAACGACAGCGTCAGGGCGCCGTAATTGGCGGCGACCAGCGCCAATAGCGTCAGCGCCAGCAACAGACCGCCAATCACCAGACATGGCGAGGTCCGAGCGCGCATTACCGCTGCTCCGCCGCGTGACGCAGTTTGGCCAGCGCCGCCGGTGTTTGCAGGCCGAAGCCGAGTAACGCCATGTCGTCAACGATCAGCACGTGACGGTGCTTGCCAGCCGGGGTGAGGGCAATGCCTGGCAAACGCCATAATTGCTGCAACCCACCGAGGGATTGCACGCCGTCGGTGGTCACCAACAACAGGTCGGGCGCACTGGCAATAACCCCTTCTTGTGACAGCGGTCGATAATGGTTAAAGCCTTGCATGGCGTTGGTCAGACCGGCGGCGCGGATCACCGCGTCAGCGGCGGTCTGCTGGCCGGCGGCCATCGGCGTGATACCACCGTGGCTCATCACGAACATCACCTTGACCGGCAGCGGTTGGGTGTTGACCGCCGCCAGTTGCTGACGATAGCCTTCGGTCAGCTTTTGCCCCTCGGCGCGGAGATTCAACGCGGTGGCGACGGCGTTGATTTTTTCCGGCACCGCATCCAGCGTGGTATCACCGGGAATGAGTACCACCGGCACCTTGCTTTCCTCGAGCTGTTTGAACACCAAGGTTGGTTGAGCCAGTTCGCTGGACAATACCAGCGTCGGTTTCAGCGCCAGAATGCCCTCGGTGTTCAACTGTCGCATATAGCCGACGTCCGGCAGCTGTTGCAGTGCGGCAGGATACAGGCTGGTGCTGTCGCGTGCGACCAGCCGATCGCCGGCACCAAGCGCATAGACGATTTCACTGACGTCGCCGCCGATGGAAACAATGCGCTGCTGCGTCGCGGTGGCACCAAACGACAGCAGCGTCGTGCACAGGGCCAACGCCTGGATGATGGAGGTTTTCATGCGGCGATGTCCTTGGCGCGCAGAGCGGCAATCTGCTCACGCCATTGGGTCTGTTCCGGCTGACCTTCGGTGCGTTGACCATATAACTGGGCGATCTGTGTACCGTCGGCGGCAAACAGCTCCAGGCTGGTGACGATGCCGTCTTTGGTCGGCTTGCGCGTGATCCAGCTTTCGGCAATGGCTCCGCCGATCAGATGCAGGGTAAAACGCCGGTTGAACACGTTAATCCAGCCGTCTTGCGGCATCAGACGCTCAATTTGCCCGGTGAAGATCTGCACGCAGCCACGGTTGCCGACAAAAATCATGATTTCATTCTGCGCCTGATGCGCCGCCGCGAGGATCTGCGCCAGCGCCTGGTTATCCACCTGATAAGCCAGGTCGTCGCCCACGGCACGAAACGCCTGCTGGCGAGACAGGTGATGGCGGTTGAGCAATGCGAAAAATTGGTGCACGTCGGTCATGGCGCGCCATTCGCGGTCGATTTGTGCGTTGTCCGGCGTGGCGTCGGCTGCTTTTGTCGCCGCCGGTTGCAACGCCAGTGGCGGATTGTCTTCGCCGGCATGGCGTTCTACCAGCGCCATCCAGGCGGCAAGGTCGGTTTCTTCGGTGGTATACACCTTGTGCAAGGCATCGCCCTGATGGTCGAAAAATTGAATGCTGTGGCGCACGCCACGTTTATTGGTTTCGCTCAGGCTGAAGGCGCTGGCCCACTGGTTGAGGAACAGCCGCAGATCCAGTTCGCGCGGATTGAGAATCAGTCCGGCGTGACCGTTCAGGTGCTGGTGCTGATAGCGTCCCAGTTGTTCATGCACCGCGTAGGCGTTACGGGTGATCGATTTGGTGACGCCGACCTGCTCCAACTGGGTAAGCAGACTGCGGGCGTCGCTGTGCAGGCGGCGAGCATCATGGCCGACGCGAGCATGGGTCAGTTCCGCTTCGCTAACGCTGAGCAGCTGCGCCAGATCGCGGGCATATTTACCCGGGTTGTCGATTTTCGCTTGCTGATAGCGGGTGTAGAGTGCGTTATTCATCCGTGTTCTCCTGACGTAATAGGGGAGTGGCGGGTGCCGGCCCGCCGAATAATCAAGTGATTACCACTGGTAGCTGACCAGCAGTTTGGCGTTGCGGCCATCCTGCGGAATGCCCAGTGGCGAGTAGTATTCTTTGTCGAAGGCATTGCCCAGCACCACGGTGGTGGTGACGCCTTGCCATTCGGCACGACCCTTATAGCTTAGGTAGAAGTCATTAACGCCATAGCCGGCCTGCTGTGCGCTGCCGCTCGGCACCTGTGTGGCGCGCTGGGCAAAGGTGGCAACCCAGCCGGTAGACAGGCCGGTATCGGCGATCGGTAGGTCCAGCGTGCTGGTGACGGTGTCGGGGTTGATGCTGGCGATCCATTCGCCGGTGGCCTGGTCTTTACCGCGCGTACGGTTATAGGACAGATCCCAGCCAAACCCTCTGGTTTTGTAACTCAGAGTGGCATCCCAACCCCAGATCTTTGCGCGTTCGATGTTGGTGGAATAGGTGGTGCAGCTAATGCAGTATGGCCCAGTTGGACCGCGTCCCAGTTGCATGGTGACGCCGGTGGAAATGTAATCTTTGGCCTTGGTATCAAAATAGCTGGCTTTGAATTGCAGATTGTCATCAGCCAGTAACAGATCGTCGAAGCGCAAACCAAAACCGTATTCCTGCGTGGCGTTGGTTTCCGGTTTCAAGTTTGGGTTTGGCACCCAGTAGTTGGTAATGGTGGTCGGCCCCATCGGGATGGAAAAGTGCTTGGAGTCATTGTACATCTCGCCCATGGTTGGCGCGCGGAACGCCTGGGAATAGGAACCGAACAACATCAGCCAGTCGGTCGGCGTGATGCTGAGCGCTCCGCGCGAAGACCATTTATCAGCGTTGACGTCGTCATAGCCGTTACTTTGCCCCTGATAATCGTCGTAACGCGTGCCGGCCAGAATCGATACCGGCAAGTCGCGCAGCGTGATTTCATCCTGCAGCCAGATCGAAGCAAATTTGATCTCGGCCTGTGGGAAGCTTTCGGTTGCGCCACCCGGCGTTTGTTCTTGCTTATAGGCTTCAGTTCCATAGGTGAACAGGTGGGATGCAGGGCTGTCGACGAACAGACGCGTGCGGTTTTCCAGTTTGGCGCCACGTGTGGTCTGCTTGCGCGCCTCATCTTCACTGCCGCCAGTATGCGCGTTGATCTGCACTTCGGAGTAATACACCTTGGCTTCGGCATCCAGCCAGTGCTGGCCGAGCGGATTCAGTTGATAGCTCA
Source organism: Serratia odorifera (assembly GCF_900635445.1). NCBI lineage: Bacteria > Pseudomonadati > Pseudomonadota > Gammaproteobacteria > Enterobacterales > Yersiniaceae > Serratia > Serratia odorifera. Next base: position 4,283,133 of record NZ_LR134117.1, on the reverse strand, counting down.
GTTGTCCGTCGCGTTGAATGGTAGAGCGGTCGGTCATAAGATTGCTGGCGGACGCGGCAGACTCCTGCGGGTTTTTGGGCTCCTGGGCACGATTGTTGTAATAACGCAGGTTACCGCTCAGCGACTGGTTTTCGTCGATACGCCAGGTACCTTTGGCCAACAGATTGCTGATGGTTTCGTCATTGGGCGCATCGAAACCGTTGCCCTGACGCAAGTCACCCACGTCGCGGGTGCCGAATGACAGCAGGCCGTCAAGCGTGTCGGTTCGCCCATAGGCACTGGCGCCCATGCCCAGGCTGTGATCGCCGCTGGCGGCGTTGCCGAAGACCCGGTAGCCGCTGTTACGGCCCGGCAGCAGCAGATCGGCGGCATCGACGGTTTCATAAGACACTACGCCGCCAAGTGCGCCGCTGCCGTACAGTAACGCAGCCGGGCCGCGTACCACCTCAACCCGTTTTACCAGGCCTGGGTCGAGAAAAGTACCGTTGATGTGACCGGTGTCGGTACCCTGACGGATACCATCGACCAGAATCAATACGCCGCGCCGATCGTAACCGCGCATCGAAACGTCCTGCCCATTGCTGCGGCCAGTGCCGCTGACGGTAATGCCGGGCACCTTGCGCAGCATATCGGCGGCGGAGGAGGCGGTCTGGCTTTCCGGGCTGTCACCGTTAATGACGGTGACCATCATCGGCGCTTCAAAACTGCTGCGCTGATTACCGGTGGCGACCACGGTGAGGGTATCGTCTTTACTGACGGTCGTTTTCGTGGGCGCCTCGTGGGTGCGGGCGGGGGTATTGGCGAAAGCCATCGCCGGCAGCGCACAGGCGACAGCCAGACTTAAGGTTGAAAAGCGTAGTCTGGTGGTAAAGATAAGAGGCATGGGCAACTCTCCGTATGCTGTTAAACATATCAATAGATTTGCTGGCTGCCTGGATCAAACGATCGGGGTGGCTCGCAGGGAAGGTTTTTTATTTTTACTTGGTCAGGATCAATTTTCCTGCTTTGGTCTGGCGCAGCTGATAGCGCTGCCCTTGATGCGTAATAATGGCGATGCCGTCTGCGCCCAGCAGCTGTTGGCTGTCATAACAGGGTATCGGCAGGTCGCTGTGGATGGCGATTGACGAGCCCGATGGCGCAGGATTCTGGTTCGATTTTTCCATAGGTTCGGCCTGAAAAACAAACTTCAAATGGTAATTAATATCAAAGTGATAATCATTATCATGTGAACATTCGGTTACATCAAGGAAAATTTCCTTACCGAGGGAACCTTTTTGCTTACACTGCATCTGGCAGTGGAACGACGCGGGGGCGCCCAAACGCCATAGGGTTACTTCAGCAGGGTCTCGATGCGATCGAACAGTTTTTCCGGCTTGGTGATCGGCGCAAAGCGGGTGACACGCTGGCCGTCGGCGGTCAGCAAAAACTTGGTGAAATTCCATTTGATGCGCTGAATGCCGAACAGCCCAGGAGCCCGGCGCTTCAGCTCGCTGAACAACGGGTGTGCGCCTGGCCCGTTAACCTCGATTTTTGCTGAACAGTGGAAAACTGACGCCGTAGTTCATGGTACAAAAACTGGCGATCTCCAGGGCATCGCCCGGCTCCTGCGCACCGAACTGATTGCAGGGGAAGCCCATCACCACCAAACCGCGCTGGCGATAGTATTGCCACAGGTTTTCCAGGCCACGGTATTGTGGGGTAAAGCCGCATTTGCTGGCGGTATTGACCAGCAGATAGGCGCGTGCCGGATAGTCCGACAGGGTTTTTGCTTCGCCTTGCAGCGTAGTGCAGGGGGATGCTCAACAGTGAAAGGCTCATGCAGGGAACTCCAAATCCTGGTAGCTCGGGCGAGGCGGCGTTTTGCCGGTTACTACCAGTATAGATGCGCATTGAACACCGTATCACCGGGGCAGGCTCACCCCGGTGAGGACGGATTAAAAGCGGCTATCGACCGCATCGGCCAGCATTGCCAGCAGTTGCTCGCTATCGGACCAGCTCAGGCACGGATCGGTGATCGACTGGCCGTAGGTCAACGGTTGGCCGGCGACGATTTTTTGCGTGCCTTCCACCAGGAAGCTTTCCGCCATTACGCCCACCACGGCGGCAGAGCCGGCGCGAATCTGCTGGCAGATATTCTCGGCGACGTCCAGTTGGCGGCGATGCAGCTTTTGGCAGTTGCCATGGCTGAAATCAATCACCAGGTGTTCCGGCAGGTCAAACTCGCGCAGGCTATCACAGGCGGCGACGATATCCGTCGCATGGTAGTTCGGCGTTTTGCCGCCGCGCATGATGATATGGCCGTAAGGGTTGCCGCTGGTCTGGTAAATGGTCATCTGGCCGTTTTTGTCTGGCGAAAGGAACATATGGCCGGCGCGTGCGGCACGGATGGCGTCAATGGCAATGCGGGTATTGCCGTCGGTACCATTTTTGAAACCGACCGGGCATGACAGCGCAGACGCCATTTCACGGTGGATTTGGCTTTCGGTAGTACGTGCGCCGATGGCTCCCCAACTGATCAGGTCGGCAATATATTGCCCGATCACCATATCAAGAAATTCGGTGGCGGTCGGCAGGCCGAGTTGATTAACGTCGAGCAACAGTTTGCGCGCCATTTCGATGCCGCGATTGACCTGATAGCTGCCGTCAAGATCGGGATCGGAAATCAAGCCTTTCCAGCCCACCACGGTGCGTGGTTTCTCGAAATAGGTGCGCATAACGATTTCCAGCCGATGCTGATAACGTTGGCGCAGTCCATTAAGTCGGCTGGCGTAATCCATGGCTGCATCCAGATCGTGAATGGAGCAGGGGCCGATCACCACCAGCAGGCGCGAGTCTTCGCCTGACAGGATCCGTTCAATGCGTTTTCGTGACGCCGTCACGTTATCCGCCACTGCCGGTGAAATCGGCAGCTTGTCCGCCAGCGCTTGCGGCGTAACCAGGCTGTCGATGCGCGCGGTCCGCAATTCATCTGTTTTGTGCATGATTATCTCTGAAACTGTTCTTCTCTGCGGCAGGAGTACCGGGAAGTGATGGCGATCACAATAACGCAAAAACGGCCGATTTCAACCGTTCAACGCGATAACTGTTGAGCAAAACCGACAAAAATTGATAAATACCGCTGGCGAGGAATGTTCGGCAGCGGTTTGCTGCCGAGCAGGGTTAAAACATTCGACGGCTCATGCCGAGAATATCGAGAATTTTGGTGGAAATTTCCTCGACGGAGTAGTTGGTGGAATTCAGATAGCGGATTTGATTTTTACGGAACAATGCTTCGACTTCGGCAATTTCCATCCGACACTGGCGCAACGACGCATAACGGCTGTTTTCGCGGCGCTCTTCACGAATGGCTGCCAGTCGTTCCGGGTTAATCGTCAGGCCGAACAGTTTATGTTGAAACGGCTTCAGCGCGGCGGGTAAATGCAAATTGTCCATATCGTCGGCGATAAACGGGTAGTTGGCTGCACGAATGCCAAACTGCATGGCCAGATAGAGGCTGGTAGGGGTTTTGCCGCAGCGCGATACACCGAGCAGGATCACCTGCGCCTGATCGAGGTTGCGTAGTGAAATACCGTCATCATGCGCCAGCGTGTAATCAATGGCCGCGATGCGCGCGTCATATTTGCCCAGGTTGCTTTCCGTCAACCCATGGGTACGATTGGGCACCGGTGTCGGTTCGACATCCAGTTCCCCCTGCAACGGGCCGACCAGCGCCTGCACGATATCCTGGCAGAATCCTTCGCTCTGGGTGATGACGTTACGTACTTCCGGCGAAATGATCGAATAAAACACCAGTGGCCGCACGCCGGTCTGTTGATAAATTTCGTTGATTTGCTGGCTGACGGCCCGCGCGCGCGCTTCGGTTTCGACAAACGGCAGGGTAAAGGTGGTTGCCTTGACCGGAAATTGCGACAGTACCGCGTGGCCGAGCACCTCGGCGGTGATCGCCGTGCCATCCGAAATATAAAATACGCTTCTTTCCACCCGTGACTCCTTAACTGAAAAATACGTTTCCTGCTGCGGCAAGGCGATGGCCTGTCGTTCAAACATAATGGGCTCCAGAGTATTCGGCGGTAAAGAGGCTAGCAAAAAAACTGTGATGCCAACGGATTCCACAGTGGTTAGCCAACCGAAAAGCGCAAAAATAAGAACATTCCGGCAATTTTGTTTTTTGAAATTGAATTTTGATTTTTATAAAAAGCGATAGCCAATTATTCTCGGTCGATTGAGCTGTATATCGATGATAATTTCAACAGAAGGCTGGCAATTCGCCTTGCTGTTAAATAAGAATTGAAAATATACGTAATTTGTTGAATTTACGTGTTTTAGCGCGCCAGAGACCGGTTTCTGCGGCAAAAAGACCGTTTAGGTAATTCTCTTAAAATCCATTTTCTTCATCGGGTTGATCGATTCACCTTTCCATTTCTTATGGATGATTGTGCTAGTCTGGTTCGGCCCCAAATAAGGGCGAACAACGCAATTGAATTAAATCCGTCTATACCCTACTGATAGCAATAAGGATTGTCTCGATGTCCAATAATGGCCCAGACTTGCGTAATGTGCTTTGGTACAACCAGCTTGGCATGCACGACGTTGACCGTGTTGGCGGCAAAAATGCATCGCTCGGTGAAATGATCACCAATCTGTCCGATCTGGGCGTGGCCGTGCCAAATGGCTTTGCCACTACTGCCCAGGCGTTTAACGATTTCCTCGAACAAAGCGGTGTCAACCAGCGCATTTATCAGTTACTGGATCAAACTGACGTTGATGACGTCACCCAACTGGCCAAGGCCGGCGCGCAGATTCGCCAATGGGTTATCGATACCCCGTTCCATGCGGAGTTCGAGCGCGAAATCACCCTGGCTTATCAGCAATTGGCCGATGGCGAACCGGAAGCCTCCTTTGCCGTGCGCTCTTCCGCCACCGCCGAGGACATGCCCGATGCGTCGTTTGCCGGCCAGCAGGAAACCTTCCTGAACGTGCAAGGCATCGATGCCGTGATGATTGCCATCAAACACGTGTTCGCATCGCTGTTCAATGACCGCGCCATTTCCTATCGCGTGCATCAGGGCTACGATCACCGCGGCGTGGCGCTATCCGCCGGCGTGCAACGCATGGTGCGCTCCGATCTGGCATCGTCCGGCGTGATGTTCACCATCGATACCGAATCCGGTTTTGATCAGGTGGTGTTTATCACCTCGGCATACGGTTTGGGTGAAATGGTGGTGCAGGGTGCGGTTAACCCGGACGAATTCTATGTGCACAAGCCGACGCTGCTGAACGGCAAACCGGCCATCGTGCGCCGCAATGTCGGTTCCAAAAAAATCCGCATGGTGTATGCGCCGTCGCAGGACCACGGCAAGCAGGTGGCGATTGAAGACGTGCCAGAGGCGCAACGCAATCGTTTCTCTCTGAGCGACGATGAAGTACAGGCGCTGGCGCATCAGGCAATCCTGATTGAAAAACACTATGGCCGACCGATGGATATCGAGTGGGCGAAAGACGGCCACACCGGCAAACTGCTGATCGTCCAGGCGCGTCCGGAAACCGTGCGCTCCAATGGGCAGGTGATGGAACGCTATCAACTCAACGGCAGCAGCAAGGTACTGGTAGAAGGCCGCGCCATTGGTCATCGTATCGGTGCCGGCCCGGTGAAAGTGATCCATGACATCAGCGAAATGGATCGCATCCAGCCGGGCGACGTGCTGGTGACCGACATGACCGACCCGGACTGGGAACCGATCATGAAGAAGGCGGCGGCGATCGTTACCAACCGCGGCGGTCGTACCTGCCATGCGGCAATCATTGCGCGTGAGCTGGGCATTCCGGCGGTCGTGGGCTGCGGCCACGCCACCGACGTGCTGAAAGACGGCCAAAAGGTGACGATATCCTGTGCCGAAGGCGATACCGGCTACGTTTACCAAGACATGCTGGACTTTACCGTGCAGAGCTCCGAAGTGAACGAGCTGCCGCAACTGCCACTGAAGATCATGATGAACGTCGGTAACCCGGATCGTGCCTTTGACTTTGCCTGCCTGCCAAACGAAGGTGTCGGTCTGGCGCGTTTGGAGTTCATCATCAACCGGATGATCGGCGTGCACCCACGCGCGCTGCTGGAGTTCGACCAGCAAACGCCGGAGTTGCAGCGTGAAATCAAGGGGCTGATGCATGGCTATGACCATCCGGTGGAATTCTATGTCGGTCGTCTGACCGAAGGGATCGCGACGCTGGGCGCGGCGTTTTGGCCAAAACGCGTTATTGTGCGGTTGTCCGATTTCAAGTCCAACGAGTATGCCAACCTGGTCGGCGGTGAAAAATACGAGCCACATGAAGAAAACCCAATGCTGGGTTTCCGCGGCGCCGGTCGCTACGTTTCAGACAGCTTCCGTGATTGCTTCGCACTGGAATGTGAGGCGGTCAAGCGGGTACGCAACGAGATGGGGCTGACCAACGTGGAAATCATGGTGCCGTTCGTGCGCACCGTGGCGCAAGCGGAAGCGGTGGTTGCGGAACTGGGGCGTCAGGGGCTGAAGCGTGGCGAAAACGGGCTGAAAGTGATCATGATGTGCGAGATCCCGTCCAACGCGCTGCTGGCGGATCGGTTCCTTGAGCACTTTGATGGCTTCTCGATTGGCTCCAATGACATGACACAGCTGGCGCTGGGGCTGGATCGCGACTCCGGCGTGGTTTCAGAACTGTTTGACGAGCGTAACGACGCGGTGAAAGCGCTGCTGTCGATGGCGATTCAGGCAGCCAAGCGCCATGGTAAATATGTCGGTATTTGCGGTCAGGGTCCGTCAGACCATGAAGATTTTGCCGAGTGGTTGATGGAGCAGGGGATCGACAGCCTGTCACTTAATCCGGATACCGTGGTGCAAACCTGGATTAATTTGGCCAAGTAAAAATAAATTGCGCCGATAAGATATATTTCATTGAAAAAAGCCGCAGTAGTTATGCGGCTTTTTTATTTCCAGATGTAAGCGAGTATGGCAATAAATAATAATGTAGAAGAAAAGGACAAAAAAAAGCCCATCCTTGAAGACGGGCAAAGACTACACACAGCAATTCACATGTATGGCATTACATTGTTTGGAAAACTTGCTTGAAATTAGGGGGTTAAAGCAAGATATGGCAATAATACTAGGTACTTGGCTTAAATTAGTCATTAAGAATCGTCCTAATAAACCGATTAACCCCAAGTTTGTTATTCATTTTGTCAAATTACCGGCAAAAAAATAACCTGCATTTATTCGGCATGTTTAATCGTTTAAGCACAATTTATCATGAATCGGCTGGATATATTTCCGCTGATTTACTCAATTGGCGGTAACGGTGGAATAATTGAATCAGGCATCTGCCCATTGACGGGCAGATGCCAAACGGATTACAGCTGTTCCAAATCCTTGGCGACCTCGTCGAGATCGGCCGTTGGTTCGGGAGCTTCGTTCATCCAGGCGGTCAGCAAACGGTATGATACCGCCAGCACGACCGGCCCGATAAACAGCCCGATCATGCCAAACGCCAGCAGGCCGCCAATCACGCCGGACAGGATCAGAATCATTGGCAAGTCTGCGCCCATGCGGATCAACACCGGGCGCAGGAAGTTGTCGAGGGTGCCGACCACGCAGCTCCACACCAGCAATACCGTGCCCCAGGTGGTGTCACCGCTCCAATACAGCCAGATAATCGCCGGGATCAGCACCGGCAATGGCCCCAGTTGCGCGACGCAGAAGATGAACATCAGCACCGCCAGCAGGGTGGCGGCCGGGATGCCGGTTATCGCCAGGCCAATCGCACCCAGTACCGACTGCACCAGCGCGGTAACCACCACACCCAAAGCGACGGCACGAATAGCCTGACCGCCCAGCAGTACCGCCGCGTCGCCACGTTCGGCACCCAGACGTACCGCAAAGTGGCGGATGCCCAATGCCACCTGTTCGCCGCGGGCGTAAAGCAGCACGCTGAACAATACCATCAGCGAACAGTGCATCAGGAAACGGCCAATGTGCGCGGCCTGGGCCGCGAACCAGGTGGCTGTCTGGCCGAAGTAGGGTTGTACCTTGGCAATCAGTGCGCCGCCACCGCTGTTGATCAGGGTGTGATAACTGCTGTAGACCTTGTCACCGATCATTGGAATGGAATTCAACCAGGCCAGATCGGGAATATGCACTTTGCCTGGCGTACTGGCCCAGGCGACGATCGGCGCGCTGTTATCCACCACGCTATTTACCAGCAGCGCAATCGGCATCACGAATAGCACGATCAGAATCAGTGTCATGACCAGCACCGCCAGTGAACGTCGTCCCCACAGCAGATTCTGTAATTTAATCAATAACGGCCAGGTGGCGATGACCACCATGCTGGCCCAGGCGAAGCCAAGTATAAAAGGTTGAACCACCCAAAAGCAGGCAACGATCATTATGGCAATGAACATCACGCCAAAGATAATTCTTGGCAAATCATATCGCGGTTGTGGGACAGTCATGAAAGGGTTCTCATCCTATTAGGTAAATTCCTTTGCTCCGTCTGATAATCATGATGCATTTTTGCCAAATTTCACAGTGCGGCGCACAATTTGCCGTGCGGGGTGAGGCCGGTTGCCGTTGTTGAGCGTCAGCAGTCAGCGGCGTAAATGCCGCGCGATTAATTGGTTATCTGCTACTGAGAAGTATGATAGTTTTTAACGATAACCAAAACAGGCTGGGCCTGACTCCAGGCTCGGTCAGGCGTTCAAATTAGACAGACAGGCGCATAAAAAGCAATGATCCCACAGATTTCTCAGGCTCCCGGCCTCGTTCAACGGGTGCTCGATTTTTTGGCGGCGTTAAAACAACACGGATTCAATGGCGATATTGCCACCAGTTACGCCGATCGCCTGACCATGGCGACCGATAACAGTATCTATCAACTACTGCCCGATGCGGTGGTATTCCCGCGCTCAACCAGCGACGTGGCGCTGCTTGCCCGGCTGGCCGCAGACGAAAAATTCAGCTCGCTGACCTTTAGCCCACGCGGTGGCGGCACCGGCACCAACGGCCAGTCGCTTAACAGCGGCATCGTGGTGGACATGTCGCGCCATAATGAATCGCATACTGGATATCAACCTGGAACAAGGCTGGGTTCGGGTTGAGGCCGGGGTTATCAAGGATCAGCTCAACCAATACCTCAAGCCGTTCGGCTACTTCTTCTCGCCGGAACTGTCGACCAGCAACCGCGCTACCCTGGGCGGTATGATCAACACCGATGCCTCAGGGCAAGGATCGCTGGTGTATGGCAAAACGTCCGATCACGTACTGGGACTGCGCGCAGTATTGCTGGGTGGCGAGATGCTCGACACGCGCGCCATGCCGACGGCGTTGGCGGAAACGATTGCTTTGGAGAATACCCAGGAAGGGCGCATTTATCACACCGTATTGCATCGCTGCCGCGAGCAGCGCGCGCTGATTGTGGATAAATTCCCCAAGCTCAACCGGTTCCTGACCGGCTACGATCTGCGGCATGTGCTGAGTGACGATCTGCAAACCTTCGATCTGACGCGCATCCTGACCGGCGCCGAAGGAACGCTGGCGTTTATCACCGAAGCCCGACTGAACATTACGCCATTGCCGAAAGTACGGCGATTGGTGAACGTCAAATATGACTCGTTCGATTCGGCGTTGCGCAACGCGCCGTTTATGGTTGAGGCCAAGGCACTGTCGGTAGAAACCATCGACTCCAAGGTTTTGAATCTGGCGCGGGAAGATATTGTCTGGCATTCGGTCAGCGAGTTGATCACCAACGTGCCGGACAAACAGATGTTGGGGTTGAATATCGTTGAGTTCGCCGGCGACGATGAGCCGCTGATTGAACAGCAACTGGACAGCCTGTGCCAACGGCTGGATGCGCTGATCGCCGATCGTCAGGCCGGGGTGATCGGCTATCAGGTCTGTGGCGATCTCAACGGCATCGAGCGTATTTACAATATGCGCAAAAAGGCGGTTGGGCTGCTGGGCAACGCCAAAGGACAGGCCAAACCGATCCCGTTTGCCGAAGATACCTGCGTACCGCCGCAGCATCTGGCTGATTATATCGTCGAATTCCGCCAACTGCTTGATAGCCATAATCTCAGCTACGGCATGTTCGGCCATGTTGACGCTGGCGTGTTGCACGTGCGCCCGGCGCTGGATATGTGCGATCCGCAGCAGGAAATGCTGATGAAGCAGATTTCCGACCAGGTGGTGACGCTGACCGCCAAATACGGCGGTTTGCTGTGGGGAGAGCACGGTAAAGGTTTCCGTGCGGAATACAGCCCGGCATTCTTTGGCGACACGCTGTTCGAAGAGCTGCGCCGTATCAAGGCAGCGTTCGATCCGGACAACCGGCTGAATCCGGGCAAGATCTGTCCGCCGCTTGGCGTGGATGCGCCGATGATGCAAGTCGACGCCGAAAAGCGCGGTACCCTCGACCGCCGCATCCCGATCGCGGTGCGCAGTTCGTTCCGTGGTGCCATGGAGTGCAACGGTAATGGCCTGTGTTTCAACTTTGACGTGCGCAGTCCGATGTGCCCATCGATGAAAATCACTGGCAGTCGCATTCATTCGCCAAAGGGGCGGGCGGCGCTGGTGCGTGAATGGCTGCGCCTGTTGAGCGAGCAGGGGGTTGATCCGCTGGCGCTGGAAAAGACGTTGCCACAGCAGCGGCTGAGCTTCCGCGCGCTGATCGAAAAAACCCGCAACAGCTGGTATGCCGGCAAGGGCGAGTACGATTTTTCGCATGAGGTCAAAGAGGCGATGTCCGGCTGCCTGGCCTGCAAGGCCTGCTCCACCCAGTGCCCGATCAAGATTGACGTGCCGGGATTCCGCTCGCGTTTTCTGCAGCTGTACCACACCCGTTATCTGCGCCCGGCGCGAGACTACATGGTGGCCGGGGTTGAAAGCTATACGCCGCTGATGGCGAAAGCGCCGAAGGTGTTCAACTTTTTCTTCAAGCAGCCGTGGCTGCGTGAACTGAGCCGCAATGCGATCGGCATGGTTGACTTGCCGATGTTGTCGAGCCCGACGCTGCGCCAGCAACTCAGCGGGCATCAGGCTACCACCATGACGCTGGAGCAGTTGGAAGCGTTAGCGCCGGCCGATCGCGAGCACTATGTGCTGATCGTCCAGGATCCGTTCACCAGTTATTACGATGCCAAAGTGGTTGCCGATTTCGTTCGGTTGGCGGAAAAACTGGGTTATAAACCGGTACTGCTGCCATTTTCACCCAACGGCAAGGCGCAGCACGTTAAAGGCTTCCTGACGCGGTTCGCCAAAACCGCGCGCAAGACTGCCGATTTTCTTAACCGCGTCGCCAAACTGGAGATGCCGCTGGTGGGGGTCGATCCGGCTCTGGTGCTGTGCTATCGCGACGAATATCATGAAATACTCGGCGAATCGCGCGGTAAACTTCCAGGTTCTGCTGGTGCATGAATGGCTGCGGCAGCGGTTGGTGGATCGTGCCGAACAGCCGGCCACCGGCGAAGCCTGGTATTTGTTCGGCCACTGTACCGAAACCACCGCGCTGCCGGCCAGCAGCCAGCAATGGGCCGATATCTTTGCCCGTTTTGGCGCCAAACTGGAAAACGTCAGCGTCGGTTGCTGCGGTATGGCCGGCACCTACGGGCATGAAAGTAAAAATCTGCAAAATTCGCTCGGCATTTATGAGTTATCATGGCACCAGGCGCTGCAACGCTTGCCACGTCAACGTTGTCTGGCGACCGGCTATTCCTGCCGCAGCCAGGTCAAGCGCATTGAGGGCAATGGCGTGCGGCATCCATTACAGGCCCTGTTGGAGATGATAGCGTGAAGCTATGGAAACGACACACCACCCTGGAACAGCTTAACCATTCCAGCGCTGGTTGCATGGTGAGCCATATCGGCATTGAATTCACCCGGATTGGCGACGATTACCTTGAAGCCACCATGCCGGTAGATAACCGCACCACCCAGCCGTTCGGCCTGCTGCACGGCGGCGCGTCGGTGGTGTTGGCGGAATCGATGGGGTCGATGGCGGGGTATTTGTGCACCGAAGGCGAACAGAAAGTGGTTGGGGTGGAGATTAATGCCAACCATCTGCGCGCGGTGTTCGAAGGCCAGGTGCGCGGCGTATGCCGTGCGCTGCATGCCGGCAGGCGTAATCAGGTCTGGCAGATTGAAATTTTCGATGCCCGTGACAAACTGTGCTGCATTTCGCGTCTGACTACCGCGGTGATTGAATAACGACCGGCCCTGCGGGCGCCTCGGCCTGCAGGGCTCGTTGCCGTAGCCGGGTTTGCTGCTGGATCAGCGAATACGCCACATAATACTTATAAATATTACTGACATACTGTACCGTTTCCCGGCCAATGCGCGCCGCCGCAACCCGTTCGACATTATTAAACCACACGTTGCGATCCAACCCGATCCGTGCCGCCTCCTTGCGTAGCAGGGCGATGCGGCGTGGGCCGGCGTTATAGGCGGCAAAGGTGAACAGCAGCTTGTCCAGATGAGTCATGGGTTCGTTGGCATAATAACGGTCCATCATAAAACGGATGTTATTTGATCCCGGCATTGATATTGGGCTCCAATTGGCGAATATCGCCGACGTTCAACTCCCCGGCCGGTTGCTGGCATCACCTGCATCACGCCAATGGCGCCCGCCTTACTGCGCACCCGCTGATCGAGCCGCGACTCCTGATAACCCTGTGCAACCATCAGTAACCAATCGATACCATACTGATTACCGTATTTATGAAACAGATCGCGCACCTGAATGAATTTTTGCATTTCCGCGTGCCGGGTGGCGTTTTTCACCCATTGGGTGCTCTTCAGGTACTTTTTGAGTTGAATATTGCCGAAGGTGCTGCCAATTTTGTGCCGATCGCAAAACAGGTCGAGCTGGGCCTTCAAGAGCGGTGAATGCTTGCGCATTGCCAACGCAATCTGGCGGTCCTGGCGTAAGAACAGCTGCGGTTCAATGACGATATCGGCAAATATCTGCTGCCAGAACAGGGCCAGATACCGGTCGGTAACGCTGTAATCCACCAGGCCGGCGTTGAGCATTTCCAGCACATCCTCTGGCTCAAAGTTGCCTGGCGCGGGTTGTATTTCGACCGGCGGATGCCGTTGCTGTTTCAGCATCCGGTTCAACTGCTCAAGGCTTTGATAGTAGCTGCTGGTGGGATTGACAAAAACGGTTTTGCCAGCCAGTGCGGTCAAGGACCTCACCGCTGGGGCATGGCGGTGACGCACCACCACTTCATGCACCTGGCTGGCTAATGGCGTGCTGAAGTCGACCAGCGCCTGGCGCTGTGGCGTGATGGTCAGGTCGGCGGCAATGATATCGCCGCGTCCCGCCAGCAGTTCCGGGATTAACCGATCGCGAGCGGTGGGAATGAACACCAGTCGAATCTTGTCCGCCGGGTTTGTGTGGTGCTGGTTGAGCTGCTTTTCCAGCGCCAGCATTAAATCAGCCATCATGCCGCGCTGGGTGGTATCGGCGCTGAGGAAATAAAACGTCTTGCTGTAGGGCACCAACACCCGGACGATCCGCCGTTGTTGCATCATGTCCAGATCGCCCATGTGCACCTGGATTTGCGTTTGCAATTTCAAGGGAGGGGCGGCGGCGCTCGGCAAGGCGAGCACCCAGCCGCAGACTGCCAATAGCATGCCATAACGCAAGCTGGCCATAACCCCCTCGCACGCAATACCCCTGTGCCAAGTATAGTCGTTGCGCCTTGCGTCGGCGGAAGATTATAACTGGAACGGTACCCGCTTGACGAAATCCTTCTGAAACGCATTGGCCTTTTCCCAGGTGCCTTCCATCGCGTATTTCTGGCAGATCAGCGTCAGGGTATGGCGAGCAAAATGGTAGCTTTGCACACGGAACAGCTGACAACGCTGCGGATTGTTGATTTCCACGATCAGTCGATTATGCAGCTTGCTCAATGCGTGCAGGTAACTTTCGTCATCGCCGTTTTCCAGGCAGAGATTGGCGATGTTCAGGCTGATGCCATTGAAGCGTTTCAAGTTATCGATGTTGCATTCCGGGCGCTTTAGGGCGGCTTCCGCCATGAAGAAGTCCACCGTTGCATCACGAATGCTGAACTTGTACTCATCGATTTTTCCGAGCAGCCAAGCGTTTATTGAGATGGTCATAGTTCCGCACCATGGTCTGAATGATAATCATTATCATATTGATTGGTGCCGTAACGATCAATCATCTTGTTGAAAATTTTTCGCCTGCCTGTGGCGGTCGAAAACCACCGTGATTCGACCCTTTACTTGGCGCACAGCGACCCCATTTACTCAGTAGCGACTAAACTTTATACAGAAGGGCGGCGCGCTAACGGAGCGAAACAGCATCATTTAACGTTAAACGCATTTTTCAGACAGACAAGTCACAGAAATAGGTATTTTCTATGAATGTTTAAAATGGCAAAAAATGCTCGAGGTGGTTGAGCGTTTTCGCCGCCGGGGCGAGCGGTACGGTAATGGGTAAAGTGATTAAAATTCAAATGAATAAACAGGTTCATTCCCATCCCAGTGCGTGGAGGCAGCGAAATCTCCAGCGCGCTTTCCATCGGCTGAGGTGAAAAACCGGGTTTTCAGCCGATACCCCCGCAAAACAAACGGTTGAAGTGATAATCATTATCACTAACATAGTCGATATAGCCTGATTTGGCTGTGATAGAGAAAAACATGAGGTAGGCCATATGCAAACAGAAAATGTCGGTACTTTCTCGTTGGCAGAGAATGTCTGGCAAGGCATTTCCCTTAGCGACAGCGCCGTCAAGCAAATCATCAAGCTGATGCAGCAGGATCCGCAGGTCAAGGGGTTGCAGCTCGGGGTGAAACAGTCCGGCTGCGCCGGGTTTGCCTATGTGCTGGATCTGACCCGAGAACCGGCAGGCGATGACCTGCTGTTTGAGCGCGACGGCGCAAAGCTTTACGTGCCGCTGAAAGCGATGCCCTTTATCGATGGCACGACGGTCGATTTTGTCCGCGAAGGGCTGAATCAGATATTCAAATTCAACAACCCTAAAGCTCAACATGCCTGTGGGTGTGGCGAGAGTTTTGGCGTTTGAGCGATGTAATCAACATGACACGAAGCAATGTAGAAGTACCAAATGATGTACAGGCTTGGGTCAGTGAAGGTCGTTACAAGGAAGGCTTCTTTACCCAGGTGGCTACCGACGAGTTGGCCACCGGCATTAACGAAGAGGTGGTTCGCGCCATCTCGGCCAAGCGCAACGAACCTGAGTGGATGCTGGAGTTTCGGCTGGAAGCCTATCGCGCGTGGTTGCAAATGGAAGAGCCGCACTGGCTGAAAGCCAATTACGACCGGCTGAACTATCAGGATTACAGTTATTATTCGGCGCCGTCCTGCGGCAGCTGTGATGACGCCTGCGGTTCACAGCCGGGAGCGGAACAGCAGCCAGGCGCCCAACTGGCGGAAAACAGCTATCTGACCAGCGAAGTGGAGCTGGCGTTCAACCAGTTGGGCGTGCCGGTGCGTGAGGGCAGTGAAGTGGCGGTGGACGCCATCCTTTGACTCGGTCTCCGTGGCGACCACCTATCGCGAAAAACTGGCCGAAAGCGGGGTGATTTTCTGTTCGTTCGGTGAGGCGATTCAGGAATACCCGGATCTGGTGCGTAAATATCTTGGGCGCGTCGTGCCCTCCAACGATAACTTTTTTGCCGCACTCAACGCGGCGGTGGCCTCTGATGGCACATTTGTCTACGTGCCGAAAGGGGTGCGTTGCCCGATGGAGCTGTCTACCTACTTCCGCATCAACGCCGCCAAAACCGGCCAGTTCGAACGAACCATTCTGATCGCCGACGAAGGTAGCTACGTCAGCTATATCGAAGGCTGCTCCGCCCCGGTACGCGACAGCTATCAGCTGCATGCGGCGGTGGTGGAAGTGATACTGCATAAAGATGCCGAAGTGAAGTATTCGACGGTGCAGAACTGGTTCTCCGGCGGCGACAGCAAGGGCGGTATTCTCAACTTCGTCACCAAGCGTGCCTTGTGTGAAGGGGCCAATTCGAAAATGTCCTGGACCCAGTCGGAAACCGGCTCGGCCATCACCTGGAAATATCCGAGCGTGATCTTGCAGGGGGACAATTCGATCGGTGAATTCTTCTCGGTCGCGCTGACCAGCGGTCACCAGCAGGCAGACACCGGCACCAAAATGATCCACATTGGCAAAAACACCAAATCAACCATTATTGCCAAGGGCATTTCCGCCGGTCACAGCGAAAATACCTATCGCGGTCTGGTCAAAATCCTGCCGGGGCAGAAAACGCGCGCAACTTTACCCAGTGCGATTCGATGCTGATCGGTCCCGACAGCGGGGCGCATACCTTCCCGTACGTTGAGGCACGCAATAACAGCGCACAACTGGAACATGAAGCCACCACCTCGAAGATCGGTGACGACCAACTGTTCTATTGCCTGCAGCGTGGCATCAGCGAAGACGATGCTATTTCAATGATCGTCAACGGTTTTTGTAAGGATGTATTCTCCGAGCTGCCGCTGGAATTCGCGGTCGAGGCACAAAAACTTCTGGCAATCAGCCTGGAACACAGCGTCGGTTAATATTTGGGCGGAAAAACGCCACCAGAGGACACAGCATGTTAAGTATCAAAGAGTTGAAAGTCAGCGCGGAAGGCAGTGAGATCCTCAAGGGCCTGAGCCTGGATATCAAGCCGGGTGAGGTTCACGCCATCATGGGGCCAAACGGCTCTGGCAAAAGTACGCTCTCTGCTACGCTGGCGGGACGCGAGGAATACGAGGTCACCGCCGGCGAAGTCATGTTCAAAGGCAAGGATTTACTGGCACTGGATCCGGAAGATCGCGCCGGTGAAGGCGTGTTTCTGGCCTTCCAGTACCCGGTGGAGATCCCCGGCGTCAGCAATCATTTCTTTCTGCAAACCTCGGTGAACGCGGTGCGCAAATACCGGGGCCTGGAGCCGCTGGACCGTTTCGATTTTGCCGATTTTATCGAAGAGAAGATTGCACTGCTGAATATGCCGGCCGACCTGCTGACGCGCTCGGTCAACGTCGGGTTTTCCGGCGGCGAGAAAAAACGCAATGACATTTTGCAAATGGCGGCGTTGGAGCCGGATCTGTGCATTCTGGATGAAACCGACTCCGGGCTGGACATCGACGCGTTGAAAATCGTCGCCAACGGCGTCAATTCGCTGCGTGACGGCAAACGGGCGTTTATCATCGTGACGCACTATCAGCGTATTCTGGATTACATCAAACCGGACTACGTTCACGTACTTTCTCAGGGGCGCATCGTTAAATCTGGTGATTTCTCTCTGGTGAAACAGTTGGAGGAGCAGGGCTATGGCTGGCTTTCCGACCAACAATAATTCTCGTGCACTGCAAACGCTCTACAGCCTGTTTGAAGCGCACGGCGGCGAACAATCGGCCTATGCCCTGGCACACTGGCAGCAGGCGTTACGACTGGGCTGGCCGACGCGCAAGCATGAAAACTGGAAGTACACGCCGCTGGAAGGGCTGCTCGAACGGCAGTTCGTCGCTCCGATCGTCAGCGACATCACCGCTGCGCAGCGTGATGCGCTGGCGCTGGACATTGATGCCTATCGCCTGGTGTTTGTCGACGGCCGTTACAGCGCGCAGCTGAGTGACGCCGATCTGGGCGACTATCAGTTTGAGGTGGCGAGTTATGCGAGCCCGCAGACGCTGCCGGAGCCGATTCAGCCGGAAATTTTCCTGCATCTGACCGAAAGCCTGGCGCAGGAAACCAGCCTGATTCGCCTGCCGGCCGGTAAAGTCGGCGTACGCCCGCTGTATCTGCTGCACATCAGCAGCGGTCGCGGCGAAGCAGGGGAAATCAATACCGTTCACCATCGCCACCATCTGGACATCGCACGCGGCGCACAGGCCAGCGTTATCGAACATTACGTCAGCCTGAACGAACGAGCCCATTTTACTGGCGCACGCCTGGACGGCCAACGTCGGCGACAACGCAGAACTGCAGCACAGTAAACTGGCGTTTGAAAGCCAGCCGAGCTACCACTTCTCGCATAACGATCTGGTGATCGGCCGCGACGCGCGGGTGAAGAGTGACAGCTTCCTGCTTGGCGCCGGGCTGACGCGTCACAACACCAGCGCCCAGCTTAACGGCGAAGGCAGCAACCTGGCGATCAACAGCCTGATCTTGCCGATAGGCAAGGAGGTGTGTGATACGCGCACCTATCTGGAGCACAACAAGGGCTTTTGCGAGAGTCGTCAGTTGCATAAGACGGTGGTCAGCGATCGTGCCAAGGCGGTGTTCAACGGCATGATCAAAGTGGCGAAGCACGCGATCAAAACCGACGGACAGATGACCAACCATAACCTGTTGCTGGGTAACGTGGCGGAAGTGGATACCAAACCACAGCTGGAAATCTACGCCGATGACGTCAAATGCAGCCACGGCGCAACGGTCGGTCGTATCGATCAGGAACAGATCTTCTATCTGCAGTCGCGCGGCATCAGTCGGCACGACGCCCAGCAAATGATTATCTTCGCCTTTGCCGCCGAATTGACTGAAGGCATTAAAGACGACGCCATTCGTGAACAGGTGCTGGTGCAGATCACCCGGCGTTTGCCGCGGGAGGCAGCATGAGCTATCCAATAGAACGTGTGCGCAGTGATTTCCCGCTCTTGGCGCGTGAGGTCAACGGCAAGCCGCTGGCTTACCTCGACAGCGCGGCCAGCGCGCAGAAACCGAATGTGGTGATCGAACGTGAAGCCGACTTCTATCGCCATGGCTATGCCGCAGTACACCGCGGTATTCATACGCTCAGCGCTGAAGCGACGCAGCAGATGGAAGCGGTGCGCGCCCAGGGTCGCACAGTTTATCAATGCCGCCTCGGCGGAAGAAGTCGTGTTCGTCAAAGGCACCACCGAAGGTATCAACCTGGTGGCCAACAGCTATGGTCGCCATCTGTTGCAGCCGGGCGACAGCATCGTCATTAGCGAGATGGAGCACCATGCCAACATCGTGCCGTGGCAGATGCTGGCGCAGGAGCGGGGGCTGACGCTGCGCATCTGGCCATTGCAGCAGGACGGCACGCTGGATATCCACCAGTTGCCTGCGCTGTTGGACGGTACCACTCGGCTGCTGGCGCTGACGCATGTTTCCAACGTACTGGGCACCGTCAACCCGCTAAGCGATATCATCGCGCAAGCACATGCCGCCGGCGTCAAGGTGCTGGTGGACGGCGCTCAGGCGGTGATGCATCAGCAGCTTG
Source organism: Serratia odorifera (assembly GCF_900635445.1). Classification (NCBI taxonomy): domain Bacteria; kingdom Pseudomonadati; phylum Pseudomonadota; class Gammaproteobacteria; order Enterobacterales; family Yersiniaceae; genus Serratia; species Serratia odorifera. Next base: position 4,263,871 of record NZ_LR134117.1, on the reverse strand, counting down.
ACGTGCAGGCGCTGGACTGCGACTTCTATGTCTTCTCGGGACACAAGCTGTACGGCCCTACCGGCATCGGCGTATTGTATGCCAAACAGGCGCTGTTGCAACAGATGCCGCCGTGGGAAGGCGGCGGTTCGATGATCCAGCAGGTTAGCCTGACCAGCGGCACCACCTACGCCGAGCCACCGTGGCGTTTTGAAGCTGGTTCACCCAACACCGCTGGCATGATGGGGCTGGGCGCGGCGCTGGATTATGTATCGCAACTGGGGCTGGACCGAATCCATGAATATGAGCAGTCGCTGATGCACTACGCGCTGGAAGCGCTGCAACAGGTGCCACAGCTGCAGATCTACGGCCCGAGTGAGCGCGCCGGGGTAATTGCCTTCAACCTCGGCCGGCACCATGCCTATGATGTGGGCAGCTTCCTCGATCGCTACGGTATCGCCATTCGTACTGGTCACCATTGCGCCATGCCGCTGATGGCATTTTATCAGGTACCGAGCATGTGCCGTGCTTCACTGGCGTTGTACAATACCCGGGAAGACGTGGATCGACTGGTGGCCGGTCTGCAGCGAATTCAGCAGCTGCTGGGCTGATAGCCCGCGGCGGAACTTTTATAGGAAGCCTCATGGCAAATTTGCCGGACAAAGACAAACTGGTGCGCAATTTTTCGCGTTGCCTGGATTGGGAAGACAAGTATCTGTATGTGATCGAACTGGGGGGACGCCTGCCGCCGCTTGCCGACGCCGAGCGTCAACCGCAGAACCTGATTTCAGGCTGTCAGAGCCAGGTGTGGATCGTGATGCGGCAGAATCCACAAGGGCAGGTTGAATTCCATGGTGACAGCGATGCCGCCATCGTCAAGGGACTGATGACCGTGGTCTTCATCCTGTATCGTGATTTGACGCCACAGCAAATCGTCGATCTCGACGTGCGGCCTTTCTTTGCTGAACTGGCGCTCAGCCAGCATTTGACCCCTTCGCGTTCGCAAGGTCTGGAAGCGATGATCCGCGCAATCCGCTTGAAAGCGTCTCAGTTGCTGTAACCCCGCTTAATCGACTCATTGATACCTGCCATTTGTCAATGAGTCTTTACAATCAGCGTTGCTGGCCAAATGTCGTGACGAATAAATCGATATATCAATGTGTTAGCGGCTGTTGTCGCGGCGAGGCACCTGTCGGTTGATAACGTTATAACGTCTTGATTTTATGCCCTTTATTGCCTTTGCACCTAGAGTTGCTAGTATTAAACGGGTAATTGTCTGATTTACCTGCCGACAACCGCTAGATAGCCTTGTGGCCGAACCGTACACAAAAGGGAAGAGCATGAAACGTGCGTTGACTTTAATGGGCGTGTTATTCGCCACCGTCCTGGCCGGCACGCAAGCCGCCAGCGCGACCGAATATCCGCTGCCACCGGCTGATAGCCGTCTGATTGGCGAAAACACCATTTACACCGTGCCGAACGATGGGCGTTCGCTGGAGGCAATCGCCGCTGATTATCAAATCGGCCTGTTGGGCATGCTGGAAGCCAATCCGGGCACCGATCCTTACCTGCCGAAACCCGGCTCGGTACTGACTATTCCAACCCAGATGCTGTTGCCGGACACGCCGCGCGAAGGGATTGTGGTGAACCTGGCTGAACTGCGTCTGTACTATTACCCGAAAGGCGAAAATAAAGTGATCGTCTACCCGATCGGTATTGGCCAGACCGGCATGCATACGCCGCTCAAGGTCACCTCTGTCAGCCAGAAAATACCGAACCCGACCTGGACGCCAACCGCCAACATCCGCAAGCGCTATGCCGCGCAGGGCGTGACATTGCCGGGTGTGGTGCCGGCCGCCCGGAAAACCCGATGGGCCTGTTTGCCATGCGTTTGTCCATGGGGCACGGCGAGTACCTGATTCACGGCACCAACGCCAACTTCGGTATTGGCATGCGCGTCAGTTCCGGCTGTATTCGCCTGCGTCCGAACGATATCGAAGCGCTGTTCAACATGGTGCCTAAGGGGACGCGAGTGCAGATTATCAACGAACCGGTGAAAGTGTCGGTTGAACCGGACGGCAAGCGTTATGTTGAAGTGCATCAACCGCTGTCGAAAGTCGAGAGTGGACGATCCGCAGACCATGCCGATTCACCTGTCCAAAGGCCAGCAGAAGTTCGTTAACGATGCGGCCACCGACAAGGCCGAGTTCGACAGCGCCCTCACACGGCGTTCAGGCATGCCGGTGCTGGTCAGCGTAGGGCAGAACCCTTCTGACGTTGCTCTGCCTTCTCTGCGGCTGTTTTGGCGGCGACAAGAGCAAGACCACGACCACCGAGGGCGCGCCGATTTCACAGGCGAACTAACCTGACCGGGTGATACCCCAAGCCTGGCCAATGCGCCGGGCTTTTTAATGGCTGTGATTTGGCGCCATTCTGTGGCGTAGTCGCGCTGGCGTAGAGGGGAAAAGGGAGGATTATCTGAGACAAAAAAAACGGCCGCACAATGTGCGCCGTTTTTAATTACCGAAGCTAACTTACTTTTTGTAAGCGTGAGCTTGGTTGTCCAGACGCTGGTTAGCACGTGCTGCGTCGTCTTTTAGCTGCTTGAACGTCAGAACGGATTGCGTTCACGTCGTTGCTCAGCTGATCAACTTTAGCGTTCAGAGTCTGAACGTCAGAGGACAGTTGATCGATTTTAGCATTGCTAGAGCAGCCTGCCAGCAGAGTGGAACCCAGGATTACTGCGCCCAGTACCAGTTTAGTACGATTCATTATAACACCCTCTAGATTGAGTTAATCTCCATGTAGCGTTACAAGTATTACACAAACTTTTTTCGAAAGAGAATAATTTTTTTGTGTTAGAGCTCTTTATTTTGATCGTTCGCTCAAACTTGCATCTTGTTTTACAGAATAGTTAAAAAAACGAGGCAAAACAGCCGGATTCCATCGGACTGCTCCGATTTGCCATAGGCGAAATAATGGTCTAATGGTGGTTGCGTTTTTGCGAAAATAGTTTACTGGCAATAAAAAAACGCCGCATGGCGACGTTTTTTTGATTAAATTTTTGTCACTTTTTAATTATAGCACGTGCACCGAGGCGGTATTGGTGGTGCCGCTTGGCACTAATGCGCCGGATACCATCACGACCACATCGCCTTTCTGCGCTAAACCGCTTGCCAATGCGGCTTCTTTTACCGATGCGGTAGAAGTCGTCGGTAGAGGCAATTTTCTTTGACAAGCTGTGGGATAACCCCTTTGCTGAGCACCAGCTGGTGTGCCGTGACTTCATTGGTGGTCAACGCCAGGATATTCGCGTCCGGGAAGTATTTACGCACCGACTTGGCGGATTTGCCGCCGCTGGTGGCAACCACGATCAGCGGTGCATCCAGTTTTTCAGCCGTTTCAACTGCGCCGCGGCATACGGCTTCGGTGATGCGCAGTTTGCGGTTGTCGTTCAGGCCGTCGATACGGCTTGGCATCACGCGGTCAGTGCGCTCGCAGATGGTGGCCATGATGTTCACCGCTTCCAGCGGGTATTTACCCTTGGCGCTTTCACCGGACAGCATCACGGCGTCGGTACCATCCAGAATGGCGTTGGCCACGTCACCGGCTTCCGCACGGGTAGGGCGTGGGTTTTTGATCATCGAATCGAGCATCTGGGTGGCGGTGATGACCACTTTGCGCGCGCGATTGCATTTTTCGATCATCATCTTTTGCGCAAAGATCACTTCTTCCACCGGAATTTCAACGCCCAGATCGCCGCGCGCTACCATGATACCGTCCGACGCTTCAAGGATTTCGTCGAAGTTGTTCAGACCTTCCTGGTTTTCGATTTTGGAGATGATTTGAATCTGCTCGCCACCGTGGGCTTTCAGATGCTCACGAATCTCCAGCACGTCTGAACGCTTGCGAATAAAGGAGGCAGCAACGAAATCGACGCGCTGTTCGCAACCGAAGATCAGGTCGCGCTTGTCTTTTTCAGCCAGTGCTGGCAGCTGGATGGAAACGCCTGGCAGGTTAACGCCCTTGTTTTCACCCAGATCGCCGTTGTTCAGCACCTTGCAAACCACTTCGTTTTCGCTGACGTTGGTGACTTCCATGCCGATCAGGCCGTCATCGACCAGAACGGTATTGCCGATTTTAAGATCGGCGGCAAAGCCGGCGTAAGTCACGGCGACGCGTTCATTGTTGCCAATCACGCTTTGGTCGGTGGTAAAGGTGAACGTCTGGCCGGCAACCAGCGCGGCGTCTTTGCCGCCTTCCAGCTTCATGGTACGGATTTCCGGGCCTTTGGTATCAAGCAGAATGCCGGCGGTTTTACCGGTTTTAGCCATCACCGCACGCATGTTCTTGATGCGATTGCCGTGCTCTTGGTAATCGCCGTGGGAGAAGTTGAGGCGCATTACGTTCATGCCTGCGTTCAGCAGGTCGGTCAGCATTTCTTCCGATTCGGTTTTGGGACCGATGGTACAAACGATTTTGGTCTTTTTCATGACGGTTTTTTCTACAAGTTGTGATGGATAAGAAAGCGAATAAAACCGGCGTTTAAGTCGCCGGTAAGGGATCTGGCGCGTACCTGACGTTGGAAAACATAGTTAAGAATAGGTGACCACAGTAGAAATGGGGCGGAAAAATTCAGCCCGCACCGGCGAACGGTAATGATGCGAAAAGTGATGGGAATTGACGTTGTTGTTATTGCGTTTTCGCAGATCAAGGGCTGAAACCATTCAACTGAAAGACGTTGCGCATTATAAAGCCATCGCCGTCGGAAACAAAATAAAAAAACCGATGCGTGGCGCAGGTTTAGTCAAAACAGCAGCAAATGTGGCGCAAATGCAAATCTAGAGCGGCAGTTTGTTGCGCAAATCCATGCGCTGTGAATAAAAACGCTATTTTGACTGTGGAGCGAGGGCGATTTCCAGCAGGGTTCCGGCGGTCAGGCAAAAACAGCCACTGGCCACCTCGGCAGGGATGGTGATGGATTCGCCGGCGATCGCCACAAAAATGTCGCTACCGACGGTAAATTCAAACTCGCCGGACAGCACTTGAGTTTGCAGCCCATGGGGGTGTTTTTGCAATTGGCCGAACGCGCCTGCGTCATAGCGTACTTCGGCGGCGGCCGCGCCATCGCTCATTTTGCCTTCTCGGCGGGCAAGGCCATTATCCAGCGAGTGAAACGGCGTTGCCGCGATAAACTTCAACATATGGCGATCCTTATAACCCGTTGGCGCTTATCATAGCCGATCGAACGGCTCGCTTCCAAAGCAAATGGGCGGCGATGGTAAAGCGTAGGGCGTGTGGTTTCAGCAAAACTAGATGGTGTAGCGCAAGGTGTGGAATGCAGCGTTATATGGTGCGTCCGAGTGGACTCGAACCACCGACCCCCACCATGTCAAGGTGGTGCTCTAACCAACTGAGCTACGGACGCACTGAGCTGCTACAGAATTTGGTGCGTCCGAGTGGACTCGAACCACCGACCCCCACCATGTCAAGGTGGTGCTCTAACCAACTGAGCTACGGACGCACTGAACTGCTACAGGAATTTGGTGCGTCCGAGTGGACTCGAACCACCGACCCCCACCATGTCAAGGTGGTGCTCTAACCAACTGAGCTACGGACGCATCTTTTCCTGTCTGTCATGGCTGACAGCGGGGACGAATATTAACGAGCTACCTGCAAGCTGGCAAGGGGAAAAACGCAAATTTATCCGCTATTTCACGTGATTGCTGAGCTTATGTGCAGTAAGGCGGTTTTTTCCGCAGAATGGATGAGTAAGCCACCGGCCTGAAGCTTCAGGCCGGTGTTGACGGTTAACGGCTGGAACGCTGCATGATCAGCGCCGCCGGCTGGCGTTGTAGCCAACGCATGCGCCAGACCAGCATCACCGCGGCAAACGTCAGTCCGATAATGAAACCGATCCAGAAGCCGCTTGGCCCCATGGCCGGCACGATGGCGTCGGTCAACGCCAGCAGATAGCCGCTCGGTAAACCCAACACCCAATAGGCAATGAAAGTGATAAAGAAAATCGAACGGGTATCTTTATAGCCGCGCAGAATGCCGCTACCGATCACCTGAATCGAGTCGGAGATCTGGTAAATGGCTGCCAACAGCATCAGGTGCGACGCCATCGCCACCACGGCGGGGTTGTCGTTATACAGCAGAGCGATCGGCTCGCGCAGCGCTGCGGTGAACAGCGCGGTGCAACAGGCCATGGCAATGCCGACGCCGATGGCCGCATAGGCCGCCACGCGGGCGCCATCTACGCTGCCTTCTCCCAGGCGGTGACCAACGCGAATGGTGGCGCCTACCCCCAGCGACAGCGGCATCACGAACATCAGCGCGCTGAAGTTGAGGGCAATCTGGTGACCGGCAACCGCGACGATGCCGAGCGGTGATACCAATAGCGCTACCACGGCAAACAGCGTCACTTCAAAGAACAGCGCCAGCGCCACAGGCATACCGATGCCGATCAGGCGTTTCAACGCCGGCCAGTCCGGCGGAGAATAATTTTCCGCCAGTTTGATGTCGCGTTGCGACGGCGCGCGGGTCGCATACCAGCGCATCAGCAGGAACATGATCCAGTACACGCTGCCGGTAGCGACACCGCAGCCTACGCCGCCCAATTCCGGCATACCGAACTTGCCGTAGATGAAAATATAGTTAATCGGAATATTCACCAGCAAACCGATAAAACCAATTACCATACCCGGTTTGGTTTTTGACAGACCTTCGCACTGGTTACGCAGCACCTGGAAGAACAGATAACCCGGCGCGCCCCACATGATGGCATGCAGATAACCGACGGCCTTATCGGCCAGTTGCGGATCGATATTGTGCATCATGTCGATCAGATGCTTGCTGTGGTACAGCACCGCGATGATCAGCAGCGAAACGCCGGAGGCCAGCCAGAAGCCTTGCCGTACCTGATGTGCGATGCGGTCGCGGCGGCCAGCACCGTTCAATTGGGCGATGACCGGCGTTAATGCCAGCAGCAGGCCATGACCGAACAGGATCGCCGGTAGCCAGATCGAGGTGCCAACCGCGACTGCGGCCATATCCGTGGCGCTGTAGGCACCGGCCATAATGGTATCTACCACGCCCATTGCCGTCTGGGATATTTGCGCGATAATTACCGGAATAGCGAGGGCCAATAAACTACGCGCTTCAATAAAGTACTTCTGCACGCATACACCTTTTTGATTATTTAACGATGAAGGAGGGTTGCCGCGAAAGGACAACAATTAAAAATAGCGGAATTTGGTCAAAATGATTGTACCTGCTGATGCCGCTTTAGCAAATGCCATGATCAAATAGTTATTAAATGCGCAGCAATAGATTTTTTGCCGCTGCGGATTTGGTTTTCTGCCACATCTGGGGCAAACTGCCCGAAGCGTTTTACATCTGTACTCAAGTTGCGTTGTGCTGTGCCAGTTCGGCTCTGCCGCGCATCGAGAGGATATACTGAAGAGGCATCTATGTTTACCGGTATTGTACAAGGCACCGCGCCGCTCGTCGCAATAGAAGAAAAGCCCAATTTCCGCACCCATGTGATTGAAATGCCGCAAGCGTTGCTGCCGGGGCTGGAACTGGGGGCGTCGGTGGCGCATAACGGTTGCTGCCTGACGGTGACCGCCGTGGAGGGCAATCGCGTCAGTTTTGATCTGATCAAGGAAACCCTGCGCCTCACCAACCTGGGTGATCTGGCGCTGGGTGATGTGGTCAACATCGAACGGGCAGCGAAGTTCAACGATGAAATCGGTGGGCATCTGATGTCCGGCCATATTATTTGCACCGCTGAGATTGCCAAGATCTATACCTCGGAAAATAACCGCCAGGTGTGGTTGCGTATGCCCGATGCCGAATTAATGAAATATGTACTGCATAAAGGTTTCATTGGCATCGACGGGATTAGTCTGACCATTGGCGAAGTGGTAAATAACCGTTTCTGTGTACATCTGATCCCCGAAACCCTCGATCGCACCACGCTTGGCAAGAAACGCCTGGGCGACAAGGTGAATATCGAAATCGATCCGCAAACGCAGGCGGTGGTCGATACCGTCGAGCGTGTGCTGGCCAGTCGCGAGGCCGCAATGGCGGTGGCGACCGAGCTGGCGCCGAAGCCTTGATCGGGCTGGCGTAACAATAAATACCCAAAACCAGAGGAGCAAAAACGTGAAGTTTTATCGGAAAACGTTGATGTTGGCGGCGCTGATGGCGCTGGCTGCCTGTAGCAGCACGTCAGAAAATAGCGCGGCTTCGCCGTCGGAGAATACGGCAGATGATACCTGTGGCGCTGCGCAGTACCAGAACTACGTGGGTAAACCGCTCTCTTCGCTGGATGGGGTGCAGATCGACGCGCGCCAGGTGCGTACCATACCTTACAATGCTGCCGTCACCATGGATTTCAATCTGAGTCGGCTTAATTTCCTGGCGGATCAGGATGACAAGATTATTCGGGTTTATTGCGGCTGATACCGCCATGATAATCTGCGGTTAATTGGCGATGCCGGTCAGCGATGTCTGACCGGCATTTTTATGCGCGGAGGATTGGCGGCAGGGTTAACGCGGTACGCGTATTCCGCCTTCAACGCCTTGCGGGCTGAAAACAACCTGCCAAAGCTGGATATCCCGCGCGCGGAACGCCCCGGCGCAGGCGTTGAGATAATAGCTGAACATGCGTTCGAAGCGCTCGGAATAACGTTCGGCCAACTGTGGCCAGGCCTGTTTAAAGCGCTCATGCCATGCCATCAGGGTACGATCGTAATCGGCGCCAAAATTGTGCCAGTCTTCCATCACGAAATGACCTTCGCTGGCCTGCGCAATATGTTTGACTGACGGCAGGCAACCGTTCGGGAAGATATATTTGTTGATCCAGGGGTCAACATTCATATCCGTACGATTCGACCCGATGGTATGCAGCAGGAATAGCCCGTTCGGTTTTAAATTGCGCTCGACCACCTCGAAATAGGTGCGGTAATTTTTAGGCCCGACGTGTTCAAACATACCAACCGAGGCGATGCGATCAAATTGCTGATCGAGATCCCGATAGTCTTGCAGCAGGATCTGCACGTCCAGCCCTTCACAGCGCGCCTGAGCCAGTTTTTGCTGTTCGGCGGAAATGGTCACACCCACTACCGAGACGCCGTAGTGCTTGGCGGCAAAGGCGGACAGACCGCCCCAGCCGCAGCCGATATCCAGCAGGCGCATGCCCGGCTGCAATTGCAGCTTTTCGCAGATAATACGCAATTTGCCTTCCTGCGCCTGTTCGAGCGTCGCCGCGTCTTTCCAGTAGCCGCAGGAATATTGCATATAGGGATCGAGCATCAGGGTAAATAAATCATTACCCAGATCGTAATGTTCCTTGCCGACAATCCAGGCACGTTTTTTGGATTGCAGATTGGTCAGCCGTGCAGCGGCAATGCGCAGCGTGTCTTTAAAATGGTGGGGGAGTTTCTTTTCCAGACCGGCGGCAACCACGCGGTGAAAGAAACAGTCCAGCCGTTCGCATTCCCACCAGCCGTCCATATAACTTTCACCCAGCCCCAGTGAACCTTCCTGCAGGACGCGCTTAAAAAACTCGGGGTTTTTAACCTGAATATCGAAAGGACGGGAGCCGTTTATTTCAATCCCCGCCATGCTGAGCATTTCATGGGCAATACGATACCATTGGTTATCCTGGATGCTCAGATCTTCTATACACGATGAACTCATAGCTTCTCCATCACCTTTCTTCTGACTTATGGCCCGTTGGGAAAAAGCTTAGCCAATTTCTGCGGGCATATACGTATCCCTACGACAAATTTCACCGCAAGGTTTGATATCCGACATGAACAGAGGAAAATTCCAAGAGAACCCTGATACCAAACGGCGTGGGGCAACTCATCAAAAAATAAACTGTGACGCCATACGCGTACACAACAAGTACGTGTAATAAAACGCTTTTAGCTATGGTATTTTTAAAGGTTATTTTTTGAGTATAGGCTTGCCGAGGCGCTTACTCAACTGTAAATCGCACTCGGCAAAAATATTCTTTAAGTGACTATTGCCAAAGGAAATTATGACGCGGAGTTAGCATGTTCACGCGGCGTTGACTGCGGTTGCTCGACCGTTTTGCCACGCTGTATCAGATAGCCTATCGCAGCCAAGACCACGGTAGACACCATCACCGTTACCGTCGCCAATAGCGGTTGTGCGATAAATGCCGACACCAGCATACTGGCAACAAAGCATAAACCCAGTTGCAAGGTGTTTTGCAGTGCTGCCGCTTTACCGGTGCTTTCCGGGAACGGCGTCAACGCATTGGCCACCACGATCGGGTAGACAGCGCCGTTGACCAATGCCATCAGGCAGAACGGAATCAGCAGGGTGGTCAAGGTCGGCGTGGTCAGGGTGGCGACCAGATACAACGCCACCATACTGATGCCATACGCTATCAGCAGCCATGGCAGCAAGGTGTTGCCGTTAATGCGGTTTAGCGCGGTGCGGCAACCGAAGCCGCCGAGCAGGAAGGCCAGGGTCTGCGGCACGTAGCTCAGACCGATGTCATTAGGGCTGTAGCCCATGTTGCCAAGAATAAATGGCGAGCCGGTCAGCCAGGCAAAGAAGCCGGCTGAACAGGCGGCGAACACCATGACGTTACCGCCAAACACCGGCGACTTCAGCAGTTGCAGGAAGCCGATACCGTTGTTGTTGGCGGCGGCCGGCGCAAGGCGCGAACTGTCTTTGAGCAGCAGCGTTGGCACCAGCAGCAGGGCGCTGATCGCCAGCAGCACGGCAAAAATGGCGCGCCAGCCCATGTGATTCAGCAGCCAGGCTCCGAGCAACGGCGCCAGCGCTGGCGACAGCGCCACCAGCGGCATGATGGTAGCGAACACGCGATGGGCGGCGCCCTCGCGATAGCGATCGATAACGATCGCCTGCCAGGTGACCGCAGCGGAACAGACGCCGATCGCCTGAATAAAGCGCAATGACCACAGTTGCATCGCGTTATCGGCCCACAGCATGCCCAGACAGCCGATGCCAAATAGCGCCAGTCCCATCAGCAATACCGGCTTGCGGCCGAGACGATCGGAGAGTGGCCCCCAGAGTAATTGAGCAAAGGCAAAACCGGCCAGGAAGATACTGAGGCTGGCGCTGATGGCGCCGGCAGAAATCTGCAATTCTTGCTGCATGGCGCCAAAGGCGGGCAGGTACATATCGGTGGCCAGGTAGCCGAGCATGCTCAGCCCGGCGAGGTAAAACATGAATCCAAAGTTTCGCATGGTATTTCTCGTTGATGCTGTTGTGCAGGTTTTTTTTAGCGTCGCAAGTGTATCTGGCTGGATCTCTGCTTGTGAAACGGTAATATTTGCAAGCTGCTGTTAAAAAAATTGAAGGCAAAGCGATGTGGTCTGAATATTCCCTTGATGTGGTCGACGCCGTGGCGCGTACCGGCAGTTTCAGCGCGGCAGCGCAGGAACTGCATCGCGTGCCGTCAGCGGTGAGTTATACCGTACGTCAGTTGGAGCAGTGGCTGGCGGTGCCGCTGTTTGAACGGCGCCATCGCGACGTGGAGCTGACGCCTGCCGGCGCATTGTTTGTTCAGGAATCGCGCGCTGTCATCAAAAAAATGCTCGACACCCGTCGTCAGTGTCAGCAGGTGGCCAACGGCTGGCGCGGCCAGTTGAAGATCGCCGTCGATATCATCGTCAAACCACAGCGTAGCCGGCAACTGGTGCTGGATTTCTACCGTCATTTCCCGGACGTCGAGTTGCGGGTACAGCCGGAAGTGTTCAACGGCGTGTGGGATGCGCTGGTGGACGGGCGTGCCGATATGGCAATTGGCGCAACGCGCGCGGTGCCGACCGGTGGCGGCTTTGCCTTTCGCGACATGGGTTTTATGAACTGGCTGTGCGTGGTCAGCGCCAGCCATCCGCTGGCGGTTTTGCCCGGCCCGCTGGATGACGATCGGCTGCGGCCATTTCCCTCCCTGGTGCTGGAGGACACCTCACGCACCTTGCCCAAGCGTGTCACCTGGTCTTTGGATAACCAACGGCGGTTGCTGGTACCGGACTGGGTATCGGCGGTGGACTGTTTGCGTGATGGCTTGTGCGTCGGCATGGTGCCGGCACATCGCGTATTGCCGTTGATTGAGCAGGGGGAACTGGTGGCGTTGCAACTGCCCGAACCGTTCCCGCCCAGCGCCTGTTGCCTGACCTGGCAGCAGAACGCGCAGTCGCCGGCGATGGCGTGGTTGCTGGATTATCTCGGCGACAGTGAAACGCTGAATCAGGAATGGTTGAGCGAGGTGATATTGCCGGAGTAGCGCAATCGCGCCCCCCGGCCGGTGCTTTAGCGGCGGTAATCGACGAACGGGCCGTCGGCGACCGAGCGGCGTTCGATCAATTTGGGGTGTACTTCAATGACCTGCGATTCTTCGCGTTTGCTGATGATGCGATCCAGCAGCATGGTAAATGCCATTTCACCAAGACGCTCTTTTGGCTGATGGATAGTGGTCAGCGCCGGGGTGAAGTAACGCGCGTTGCGTACATTGTCATAACCGATCACTGAAATATCCTGCGGCACGCGCAACCCGAGCTCGTCGGCAGCGCAGATTGCGCCCATGGCCATAATGTCGCCGCCGCAGAACACGGCGGTCGGGCGCTGTTTTTGCGACAGGATCTGGTGCATGGCCTTATAACCGGACTCCGGCTCGAAGTCGCCCTGGACAATCCACTGGTCACGGATGTCGATATTGGCTTCCTGCAATGCCTTGAGGAAACCCTGATGACGGCCGCCGCCGGTGTTGCGCGACAGTTGCCCGGGAATGGCGCCGATGTCGCGGTGGCCACGTTCAATCAGATAACGGCCTGCCAGATAGCCACCTTCGAAGGCGTTGTCGATGATGGTGTCGGTGAAGTCACCGCGCGCGGCGCCCCAGTCCATCACCACCATCGGGATGTTGCGATAATCTTCCAGCATGCCGAGCAGTTGGTCAGGATATTCGGAGCACATCACCAGCAGGCCGTCGACGCGTTTTTGCGCCAGCATCGCCAGATAGGCGCGCTGTTTGTCCAGATTGTTATGCGAGTTGCACAGAATCAGCGTGTAGCCCTTGCTGTAACAGCTGTTTTCCACCGCTTCAATCACTTCAGCGAAATAGGGCGCTTCGCTGGAGGTTGCCAGCAGGCCAATGGATTTGGTGTGATTGACCTTCAAACTGCGAGCAACGGCGCTTGGGGAATAATGCAGCTCTTTAATGGCAGCCCAAACGGCCGCCTTGGTCTCTTCGGCGACGAAACGGGTCTTATTGATGACGTGCGAAACGGTGGTGGTGGAAACGCCCGCGCGTTTGGCCACATCTTTAATCGTTGCCATGTAAAGAATGACTCCTAAACCCACATGTATTTAGCATGTAAGCATGTTGTTAATCGTTTGCCTACGCAGATCCTTCTCCAGAGTCACGAAAACTTGGTTTTTAGTGTGGAAGTCGTCAGCCACTTGACCTGGAGGGACTCAATTGCCGGTGCGCAGCAGTGAACTGCGAATTTTGTCGCATATTGAGCAAAAGTGGAAGTGCTAATCAACATTATAAGCGTGGAATGATAACAAGATTTTATTGGGGAACTGTGGGAAAAATGATTTGACGCACCAATACTGTGGATTTTATGCTTGGCGCAGATTATCTGATAAGGAGTTTTTGATGGATACCGATTTAAAAATGTCTTTGTTCACCACCCTGGGTGCATTGGCGATGATTATTGCCTTCAGCTTCACTGCCGCATTGAACTGAATCCTGACTTAATCAATAAAGGCGCAGCTCAATATGAACTGCGCCTTTTTATTTATTGCCGCGTATTGGCCAATTACGCCAGGTTTTCCGCTACGAACGCCCAGTTCACCAGCGCCCAGAAGTTTTCCAGATAGTTCGGCCGCGCATTGCGGTAGTCGATATAATAAGCGTGCTCCCACACGTCTACCGTCAGCAGCGGCTTGTCCTCGCCGGTCAGCGGGGTGGCTGCATTCGAGGTATTAACGATAGCCAGCGAACCGTCGCTTTTCTTTACCAGCCAGGTCCAGCCGGCGCCAAAATTGCCTACCGCTGATTGTGTGAACGCCTGCTTGAACTTATCGAAGCTACCGAAGGCCCGATTGATTGCTTCTGCCAGTTTACCGTTTGGCTCACCGCCGCCCTGTGGCGACAGGCAATGCCAGTAAAAGGTGTGGTTCCACACCTGCGCGGCGTTGTTGAAGATGCCGCCGCTGGCGGTTTTAACGATCTCTTCCAATGATTTTTCTTGAAACTCGCTGCCGTCGATCAGCGCATTCAGGTTAACCACATAAGCGTTGTGATGTTTGCCATAGTGGTATTCCAGCGTTTCTGCCGAGATATGCGGTTCAAGCGCATCTTTGGCATACGGTAGAGCAGGTAGTGTAAACGACATTGCTTTCTCCTTCTTTTATATGGCGCCAATCTGGCGTTCCCATCCGGGGACTTTGGCGAACGAATCGCCAGTAACCACTCTTTTTTAGGGGTTATTAATGGTAGCAATTTCCCGACAGGAAAAGGAGTTAAAGCGTGCTAAATCGGGGCAAAAGAGTTATGGCAAGAGAGAAGGGAACGGCACGATGGCGGCCGGGCGAGGCCGCCATCGTCTTGTTGCGTCAGCGAATGGTTTTTGGCGTCATCACGCGGCGGGCACCGACGTAATGATTTTGCCAGTAATCATTATCAAGCTGGCTGATGCGGATTTCCTCCCCGGTGCGCGGCGACTGGATAAATTTGCCGTTGCCCAGATAAACCCCCACATGGTCAGCCGCGCCGCGGTTATTTATGCGAAAGAACACCAGGTCTCCGCTTTCGAGTTCGTTCTTCTTGATCGGCGCCGCATCCCGCAGGTGGAACATTTCATTGGCGGTGCGCGGCATCTTGATTTTCATCACGTCCTTATAGGCGTAATAAATCAGTCCACTACAATCAAAGCCGGTGCGTGGTGAAGTACCGCCCCAGCGGTAGGGTTTGCCCATCTGGTTCATCAGTTTGGCCATCGCGGTCTGTTTGGCGTGCTGATAACGTTTTTTATGCGCAGCGCTGAGTTTTAGCGGTTTTTCATCATGCAGCAGATTTTCGTTACGCAGCCGCTTGGTGGTGGCCAAACCCGCAGTGCGGTGGCGACCATAACCTTTTTTATAGCCTTTCTTCGGCGGCGTAACGCGAATTTTGGCAACCTGCGTGGTTTTACGCGACGATTTAATTCGACTGGTCTTCTTTGCCGTTTTTATGGTCGATGTTTTGCGGGTTTTTAACGCGGTCGTCTTTTGCGGTGTAGTGACTTTGGCTTTCTTGGCCGCCTTGAGCGCTTTCTTTTTCTTGCGATCGTCCGGGCGTGCTTCATTAACATGGGTTTTACGCTGCTCAGCGGCAACGCGAGCCTGTGGCGCGGCATGCGCCAGATTGAGAAACAGCTGTGTAAACAACAGCACAAAGAGCGTAATAATTAAACGCATGTTGACGTTACCAACCTTGGCCCCGAAACAAACTACGAAAGAATGACAGTATTCCCCAAATACGCCATATAAAACAGCGGAGAACCTATAAATAATAATCCATATTGTGAGAAAACGTTAATGGCATTTTTAATCAACGCAAAAAACGCTGCCGAATGGATGAAAAATGGTCTGCGACGCGACTGGCTGGGGATTAAAGCTGCAGCACTCGGCAAAATATATTAGTGAAATGGTCAGATTAAAAATGTTATTCTGAGTGTATGTTTGATCGAAATGGCGTTGCCGACGCTGCGCGGTCGGTGCTGGCAGAATGTCCTTGCAAAAGATGGCGTTTTTTTGCCAGCCGCCCAGCCGCTACAATAGCGGATGTGATGCATGTTGTAGCCCTGAGATGGCTTGAGGAAGCAATAAAATGACGACGATTGAAAAAGTTCAGCAACAAATCGCTGAGAACCCGATTCTGCTGTACATGAAGGGTTCACCAAAATTGCCAAGCTGCGGCTTCTCCGCTCAGGCCGTTCAGGCGTTGTCTGCCTGTGGCGAGCGTTTTGCCTACGTTGATATTCTGCAAAACCCCGACATCCGTGCCGAACTGCCGAAATACGCCAACTGGCCAACCTTCCCACAGCTGTGGGTGGACGGCGAACTGGTTGGCGGTTGCGATATCATCATCGAAATGTATCAGCGTGGTGAGTTGCAGCAGTTGATCAAGGAAACGGCAGAAAAATACAAAGAGCAGGAAGACCAGCAACCATAACGGCGGTTTCCTGTAATGACAACGGGCGGCGTATATCACATACGCCGCCCGTTTTTTTATCGCTCAGTCAACGTTGCCGACGGCCAGCGGCCAGCCGCCGAGGCGTTTCCAGCGATTGACCAGCTCGCAGAACAGCAGGGCGGTTTGTTCGGTATCGTACAGTGCGGAGTGTGCCTGGCTGCTGTCAAACGCCATGCCGGCGGCGATACAGGCTTTGGCCAGCACGGTTTGCCCGAGCACCAGCCCGCTTAGCGCAGCGGTATCAAAGGTGGCAAACGGATGGAACGGATTGCGTTTCAATCCGGCGCGTTCTGCGGCGGCCATCAGGAAACTGTGATCGAAGTTGGCGTTGTGCGCCACGATAATCGCCCGGTTGCAGCCCTGATCTTTAATGCCCTTGCGCACAGCCTTGAAAATGGCGTGCAGCGCATCGTATTCGCTGACCGCACCGCGCAGCGGGTTATGCGGATCGATACCGTTGAAGGCCAGCGCTTCAGGTTGCAGGTTGGCGCCTTCGAACGGTTCAACGTGGAAATGCAGCGTTTCGTCCTGCTGCAGCCAGCCGTCCTGGTCCATTTTCAGCGTGACGGCGGCTATTTCCAGCAGCGCGTCGGTGCGGGCGTTGAAGCCGGCGGTTTCGATATCTATTACTACGGGATAAAACCCACGAAAACGACCACACAGGGCGTTAAGATCACTTTTTTCGGCCATCAGTTTCTTATCTTCATCGAATGCAGCGCGCATTATGACAAATTTTGTGCCGCCTTGCAGGCGGTTATCATTCCTGGATAAAAAAGGGCGCGGTAAGCGCCCTGAAACTCAGTTGCCGAGGCCGTGACCGGCGTGCTTGTTTTCGATCAGCTCGATTTTATAACCGTCTGGATCTTCAACGAAGGCGATGACCGTGGTGCCGCCTTTAACCGGGCCAGCTTCGCGGGTCACGTTGCCGCCGGCGTGGCGAATGTTGTCACAGGTGGCGGCAACGTCATCAACGCCCAGCGCCAGGTGCCGAACGCGCTACCCATTTCGTAGCTGTCGACGCCCCAGTTATAGGTCAGTTCAATCACGGCGCCTTCGCTTTCATCGGTATAGCCGACAAACGCCAGCGAGTATTTGTATTCGGTATTTTCGCTGGTACGCAGCAAGCGCATGCCTAATACCTTGGTGTAGAAGTCGATGGAGCGTTGCAGATCGCCGACACGCAGCATGGTATGGAGTAAGCGCATAATTTCCTCTGATTGCAGGTTTTGCCGTGCTTGGCGGCAGATAGTGTGAAGCAAAAAACAGTATAGCGTTGTCGTATAAGGGAATTCAATGAGGGGGCCGGTATAACGACGTGGCGCATTGATTGGCGCGCGGTCGGCAGATTCACCGACCACGCGCGTGGTCACTTACAGCGTTGGGTAATCGGTATAACCTTGCGCACCGCCGCCGTAGAAGGTTTCCGGCTGCGGTTCATTCAGCGGCGCGTTCTGTTGCAGACGTTCCGCCAGATCCGGGTTGGCGATGTAGGCGCGGCCAAACGCCACCGCGTCGATAAAGCCTTTTTCGATCAGGGTTTCGGCTTTTTCGGCGCTGTAGGCACCGGCACCGACGATCACCCCTTTGAAGCGGGCGCGCACCGCATCGCGGAAGGCATCGGAATACGGTTTGCCGCCGGCCCAATCCGGTTCGGAAATATGCAGGAAGGCAATATTGCGCTTGTTCAGCTCTTCTACCAGGTACAATGCCGCTTCTTCCTGATCTTCGCCATTATCCAGCCCGTTGAACGGGCCGAGCGGTGAAATGCGGATGCCGACGTGCTCGGCGCCCCATTCATTGATGCTGGCGTCAACCACTTCCAGCGTCAGGCGGGTACGGTTTTCGATGCTGCCGCCGTATTGGTCGGTACGCTGATTGGAGGCCGGCGCCATAAATTGATGCAGCAGATAGCCATGCGCCGCGTGTAGTTCAATGTAGTCGAAGCCGGCTTCGCGCGCATTGGCGGTGGCCTGGCGGAAGTCGTTGACGATGCCGGGGATCTCGGCGGTTTCCAGCGCGCGCGGCGTTGAAGTCGGCACGCGTACCCAGGCGCCGGTTTCGTCACGCACGGTAGTCCGGGTGTCGGCATTGATCGCCGAAGGCGCAACCGGCGCCTGTTGGCCAGGTTGCAGACTGTCGTGGGAAATGCGACCTACGTGCCACAACTGTACGGCGATATGGCCGTTTTTATCATGCACCGCCTGGGTAATTTTTTTCCACGCAGCGATCTGCTCCGGGGTGTGCAGCCCCGGCGCGCCGGCATAACCTTTCGCCTGGAAAGAAATTTGGGTCGCTTCGGTGATCACCAGACCAGCGCCGGCGCGTTGCGCATAGTACTCGGCCATCAGTGGGGTAGGAATATCACCCGGTTCAATGCTACGCAGACGAGTCAGCGGAGCCATAAATACGCGGTTTGGCAGCGTATTCGCGCCAACCTGGATCGGGGTGAATAATTTTTCAATCTTCATAATGCATCCTATTTAATAGACCGGTCGACTAGTTATTGGCTAATAAAAACGCAGGTTAAAAAACATTTACTGTTACGGGATGGTGATTAAGGCTGCGGCGGGCGCAGCAATAACTCGATGCTTTCCAGCGCGCTGGTCAACGGCGCGACCGAACGGCGGATCTTGGCGCGTAACGACGCCCCAAGCCACAGCGCGTACAGGGTTTCGGCGGTGGTGGCCGGGCTCATGGCTACCGCCAGCGAACCTTCGGCGATGCCGCGCTCAATGGCGTTCTGCAAGCGGCCAATGACCTGTGCGCTGCCGATTTCCAATGCGTGACGCATCGGTTCCGACAGATCGCTGACCTCGGCGGACAGTTTCACCGCCAGGCAGGAGTTATGGCACTCGCTGCGGCAATGGTAGCTAATTGCCTGTGCGTAATAGCTCAACAGCTGGTGGCGCGCATCGCTGTTGTTATCGGCAAACAGCGCCTGCATTTCCACATCGTAATGTTCAAAATAGCGTTGCAGCATCGCTTCGCCGAAGGCTTCCTTCGAGCGAAAATAGTGATAAAACGAGCCTTTTGGCACGCCGGCAGTGGTCAGCAGTTCGCTCAGTCCCATGCCGGTAAAGCCCAGGCGCAGGCTCAGGCACTCACCGGTCGCCAATAGGTGTTCTCGTGTATCAGTGTTGCAATGCGTATGTTTTGTCATAATGGGGCTGAGGATAATAGACCGATTGGTCTAGGTCAAGTAGGCGATAAAAAAACCGCTGCGTAAGCGCCGGTCAGGATCGGCGCTATTGTGCCTCATCGTCGTGCCGACGTTAAGCGTTGCCGCTGCGACAGCGCTGCAAAATATCCAGCTGCGGCTGATATTGGTCAGTCTGGATGTTCAGCATACCAAGCAGGGTATGGAACAGGTTGTCCTGCGAAACCTGATCCTGCTGCGCCAGCGTTTGCAGACATTGGCGATTGATGGCGAAGTTGCGCTGATAATCATCCGACATCCACAGCAGCATCGGGATGTGGGTCTGTTGGCTTGGCGCAAACATGTAAGGCGTGCCGTGCAGATACATGCCGTTTTCCCCCAGCGATTCGCCGTGATCGGACAGATAGATCATCGCCGTGTTAAAGCGGCTGCCGTATTGTTGCAACAGCTTGATGGTGTTATCCAGCATGGCATCGGTATACAGCAGCGAATTGTCATAGGTATTGACCAACTGCTGATGGCTGCAATCCTGAATCTGATTGCTGTCACAGGTTGGCGTGAAGCGGCGGAATTCGGCGGTACTGCGGCGATAATAGGCCGGACCATGGCTGCCCATCTGGTGCAGCACGATCACGCCATCGCCTTTCAGGCTATTGAGGTAATCGTTCAACTTGTACAGCAGCACGTTGTCCATGCATACCTCGCCATCGCAATCCTGCGGCAGTTTCAACTGGGTCATGTCGATATGCGGCACGCGGTCGCATGCGCCTTTGCAGCCGCCGTCGTTTTCGCGCCACAGCACATTGACGCCGGCGTGTGCCAGCACATCCAGCATGCCTTCCTGGTGACTGGCCAGCGTGGCGTCGTAATCGCTGCGTGGCATATTGGAAAACATGCACGGCACCGAGATGGCGGTTTCAGTACCGCAAGAGCTGGCGTGTTGGAAGTAAATCACCTTGTCTTGTTTGAGCCGCGGGTTGGTTTCGCGCGCGTATCCTCCCAGCGAGAAATTTTCTGCACGCGCCGTTTCGCCAACCACCAGAACCACCAGCGTTTTCTTTTGCTCGGCGGCGATGAGCGGGCCTTTATGCGCGTCTTTGCCGATGCTGACCAGCGGCAGGTTGCTGGTGAAGTAGCGCTGTTCGGTAAATTTGAGGGTACCGGCAATAAAATCGGACGGCGTAAGCATTTTAACCACGCTTTTATTGTTGCGCAGCAGCGAGGCGTAGTCTTTATAGAACAACGCGGCGATCAGCAGAATAACCACCGCCGACAACATAACGTTGGCAGCGCGCAGGCCCAGCATGTACCACCATGGGTGGGTTTGGCGAATAGTGACAAAACAGACCACTACCGCCGGTAAAACCCCCAGCAGCATCAGCCATAGCCCCATGCGCGGGGTCAGTAGGGCGGTGGCCTCCTGCGGGTTGGTTTCAAAGGCGTTTTGCATCATGTTGCCGTCG
This sequence comes from Serratia odorifera, assembly GCF_900635445.1. NCBI lineage: Bacteria > Pseudomonadati > Pseudomonadota > Gammaproteobacteria > Enterobacterales > Yersiniaceae > Serratia > Serratia odorifera. The sequence continues at coordinate 4,243,008 of NZ_LR134117.1, read as the reverse complement.
ATCACCACGCCGTAGCTGAACATGAAATAGTTGGCCGTTGCGCTGCCGAGCAATAACAGGATTATCAGCGGTTTGCGCAAATAAGGTACGGTCAGTACGCTGAAAATCATATTGAGCGCACAGAAAATGACCACCGGCATACTGGCGGCAAAAATAACGCTGTTGAGGTTTTCAAAACGAATGTACGACCACGCCTTATGCAAAAATAACGCGTTCTGGAAGACGGTGAAAAACAGGGCGCTGGCGACAATAAATCCCAGACTGTTACATTGTAACCTCTGACGTAACCACATTGCTGCATTGTTATCCTGAAGGGGGTAATGGCAAGGAATCTACACCACGAAACTTAAGATAACCTTAGAGATTCAGCCTGACGGCAGGATGGTTGAGGTTTGGTTTAGCTGGAGGCCGGCTGCGGCGATGCGCAGCCGGCAAGTGATTAATAGGCGGCGGTGAATTGCGCTTTGATAAACTGTGGGCGTTCGATTTCGTCAATGATGGCTACCGCCAGATCTTCGACCGAAATGCTGGCAGGCGCCGCGCCATTCATCAACAGCGTAGTGGTGCCAAGGCGGAATTGACCGGTGCGTTGGCCGGGTTCCAGCAGCGCGGCTGGCGACAGATAGGTCCAGTCCAGCGTGCTTTGCTGCTGCAAGTTATTGCGCAACTCGCGCACGGCTTTAGCGCCAGGGCGGATATTTTCCGGGAACTCCGGCGTATCGACCAGCTCGACGCCTGGCGCGACTTCCAGACTACCGGCACCGCCGACCACCAACAGACGCTTGACGCCGGATTGTTCCACCGCGCTGATGATCTGCTGCAGACCCGTGACGGTTTTTTCATACAGATTATCTTCGCCCCAGCCTGGGTTATAGGCGCTGATCGCCGCATCCTGACCGTGCAACTGCTGGCTCAGCCAGGCAGTATCGGCAACGTCGCCAAGCGCGATATGCAAATTGGCATTATCCGGCAGATCTTTTTTCTGACGGGCGATGGCGGTGACCTCTAGCCCGCGTGCCAGCGCTTCATCGACAACGCGACGACCGACAAAACCTGTTGCTCCAATAACGGTAATCTTCATTTGAGTTGCTCCTGTGGTAATTAACCAGTCTGTAAAAGGGTTGAGCGATAACGCTGGTGGTGATGAATATACTGTAGACCTTAACAATCCTGTTGATTAGTGGCATATTCATGCTTTCTTGATTAAGTAAAACTTCATAATGATAGATAAGCTCAATCGGATGGCAATATTCGCCATGGTGGTGGCCGAAGGCTCGCTGGCCGGCGCAGCGCGGCGTCTGGGCATGTCACCGTCGGCGGTCAGTCAGCATATGCGCTCCCTGGAAAAGGCGGTTGGCGTGCCGCTATTGCATCGATCCACGCGCCGTCTGGCGCTAACCGAAGCGGGCGAGGCCTTTTACCCCGGTTGCGAAGCGATGTTACAGCAGGCGCAGCAGGCGGAGCAGCGTCTGGCGGAGCTGCGCGATACGCTGGTCGGCGAACTGCGTATTGCCACCACCGTCGGTATCGGCGGTGGCCCGCTGGCGGAAGCGTTGTCGCCGCTGCTGCTGGCGCATCCCAAGCTGTCACTGCGGATACTGGCGGACGATCGGGTCGTGGATATGATTGAACAGCGGGTGGATATTTCGTTGCGCGTCAATCGGCAACTGGCTGACGCCACCATGATTGCGCATCCGCTCAGCGAATGGCCGATGGTGCTGTGCGCCGCGCCGCGCTATCTCAGTCAGTACGGCGTGCCGGAAACGCCACAGCAACTGGTGCATCACCGCTGGATCACCGGCGGCCATGCCGGATTTCATCTTGATCTGCACCATCAGTCCGGCGAGGTGTTCAAGCTGCGTCAGGCAGAAGGGCAGATTATCAGCGGCAGCATGAATGTGATGCGCGCCTTTACCCGCATGGGACTGGGGATCTCCGGCCAGCCGCTGTATGAAATCGGCGACGAACTACGGCGAGGGGAACTGATTGCGCTGCTACCGGCCTGGCGCCCCTCGGCATTTCGACTGCACGCCTTGACGCTGGAACGAGCCATGCCGGAAAAAACGCGCCAGGCGTTGCGCTATTTGCGTGATTATTTTCGTCGTATGGCGGAAAAGCCGCTTGCCATTGACGGCGATGGCGTCTTCAATTAAAGGATGACTCAGGAGGGCGTGTGGCGCAGCAATTAGAGTTCTTCGACATTCCCAGCCCGTGTCGCGGCATCTGCCAGGCCGACGAGCGCGGTTTCTGCCGTGGCTGCCTGCGCAGCCGCGAGGAGCGTTTTGGCTGGATGCAAATGAGCGACGCGCAAAAGCGCGACGTGCTACGCCTGTGTCGCCAACGCCTGTTGCGTTTGCAACGCGCGCACAAACAGCCCGACGAGCCGCAACCTGAACAACCCTCGCTGTTTTAAATCACTTTATTTACCTGTTTGACGATCTGACGCACGTTCCGACGCGGCGGTGCGTTTCCCTGCCCGGGCGGCTTGTGTATGCTGATGGCAAACAATCTTACGAGGTTTCATGATGGTTAATCGCGTTCAACTTGCACCGCAAGGGCCGGAATTTTCACCCATGATTTGCGGTTATTGGCGTTTGATGGAATGGGGTATGACGCCGCAGCAGCTGTTGGGGTTTATCGAGCAGCACATTGAACTGGGCGTCACTACCGCCGACCATGCGGATATTTATGGTGGTTACGCCTGTGAGCAGGCCTTTGGCGAGGCGATGCGGCTAAAGCCGTCACTGCGTCACGGCATGGAGTTGGTCAGTAAATGCGGTATCGCTACCACTGCCAGGCCGGGTAATCCGATCGGCCACTACATCACCGATCGTGACCATATCGTCAGCAGTGCGGAACAATCGCTAAAACATCTGCATACCGATTACCTTGACCTGCTGCTGATCCACCGTCCCGACCCGTTGATGGACGCTGACGACGTGGCCGAAGCGTTCGTGGCACTGCACAAGAGCGGCAAGGTACGCCACTTTGGCGTGTCCAACTTTACCCCGGCGCAGTTTACCCTGCTGCAATCCCGTCTGCCGTTTTCCCTGGTCACCAATCAGGTCGAGATTTCGCCGATTCATCAGCCGGCGATCCTCGACGGTACGCTCGATCAATGCCAGCAATTGCGTATCAAGCCGATGGCCTGGTCTTGCCTTGGGGGCGGGCGCCTGTTCAGCGATGCCGAATTCCAGCCACTGCGCGCCGAGCTGCAGGCGGTGGCCGGCGAAATTGGCGCCGAAACCATCGAGCAGGTGGTTTACGCCTGGGTGATGCGTCTGCCGTCGATGCCGTTGCCGATCATCGGCTCTGGCAAAATCGAACGGGTGCGTTCGGCGCTGAAAGCACAGAAACTGGCATTGAACCGCGAACAGTGGTTCCGCATTCGCAAGGCGGCACTGGGTTACGACGTTCCATAATATTGCAGCCGGTGCCGGGCAGCGTGCATTGCCCGGCACCGGTTACTAGGCCAGTACCAGTTGATCGCCACTCAGCGTCTGCGCAGTAACGCCGACCAGCGTTACGCTGTTGTCGCCCAGCGTCAACACCAGATTGTCGTCTACCTCGCTCAGAGAGTTGCGGTAATCGCCGCTGGCGCCGCTACCGATAAATACCAGCCGGTCATTGCTCTGCAGGTCATACAGCGTGTCATGGCCGAAGCTGCCGCTGAACAGGAAGGTATTGTTGCCACCGTTGCCGTGTAATTCATCATCGCCGGTGCCGCCGACCAGAGTGTCATCGCCGCTTGAACCGACCAGCTTATCGTTGCCCGCCATGCCAAACAGCCAACCATTGGCAAATTGGGCGGTCAGGGTATTATCCGCAGCGTCACCGCGTTCCGTAACGGCATAGGCCTTGAGATCATTCTCAGCGTGCAGCCCGTCGTCGCTGACCTGATAATCGGTCTGTTTGCTCAGTGGCCACCAGGGGAGGGATTCTTGGGTGCTTAGCGTGCCAATCCCTTGCGCCAGCGTCAGGTTTTCGCCGCTGCCGTCGCGCAGATACAGCGTTTCGCCGTCGTAAGCGATGTCTTGCGTTTGCAGCGAACGTTGCAGATCCAGGGTGTTTTTTCCTTCACCCGCCAGAATAAGATTGAACCCACCGTCATCGCGGAAGGTGTCATCACCGGCACGCCCCTCAAGAAAATCATTGCCTCTGCCACCCTTGATTAAATCGTTGCCGTCGCTGCCAATAATAAAGGTCGGACCGCTGTGCGGCTGGGCATTACGATTCACGTCTTGCACCCAGGTATTGTCGCGGGTGACGTTGGACAGGTTGGAGACGATCACCGTCGAATCCTGCTGCGTCAGCGGGTAAAACTCGGAATTCAGCACGCGCAGCAAGCCGTCCTGATAGGCGAAGGGTAAATGCGACAGCCAGGTGGGCACATTTAAAATGGAAAACGGTAGCATGTTCCAGGCGTCGGATGCGTAGTGGTCGTTGAAATTGACGATATTATTGGTGGCGGACGGTTTGGCCGTATCGTGCACGCCCAACGATGCCGCCGTCAAGTCGCTGCCGTTGAGTGCGCGGAAGACCGGATCGTTCTCATAACCGATATTGGCCACCCGGTTGTCGGCGGTAAACTGGCTTGGCGAAGCGAACGCCAGATAGTTGGCCTGCGAATAAAAACCGCCCCATTGGCTGTCGCTCAGTGCGGCCATGCTGTTGACCGCCAGTCCGCCAAGGCTATGACCACTGACTACGATATCAGCGCCATTCAGGCCGTTGGCCTGGGCGAATTCAGCCACATCGCTCAGTAAACGGCCGAAGGCGTGCTGGGTATAGCTTTCGGCATAGCCATCAGGGCCGAAGCCGGCCAGCAGATCGTTAATCAGGTCGCCGATAGTGTCGCTGACCAGTGACTCACGCGGGCCGCTGGTGCCGCGAAAAGCGATGCCTATCGCGCTGAGCTTGCCCGCTGCGTCATACTTTGCCAACACTTCTGCCTGGGCGGTTTCATAGCCTTTGGCTTCACCGTAATAGGTGCCACGGACGTCCGTTTTGCCGTCATAGGCCAATTGCTCAGCGCTGACGACCGACCAGCCGGCGTTGTTCACCGCATCCAGTGCGGCCTGTTCCGAATCGGGGTTCCATGGAATGCCGGGCAAACCGCCCTGTGAGCCGGTGCTGCCGATCAGCGCGGTGACCAGGGTTAACGGCAGACCCAGACCAAAACCGGTGCTCTGATAACCGGCGGCAAAACCGTTATCGATATTGTGGTAGGCATAGGTGGAAATAGCCATGGCGTCGGAAAATAGCGCTTTGGCGTCTGCTCGATCGAGATCGCGATAATCAAAGATGCCCATATCAGTTCCTTATGACGTTCGCAGCCGGCACCGATGAAGATCGGCAATCGCGGCAGCGGTAGGTTATACAGAATGAGCCGAACGACAACTGGTCGGATGACCACGAGCGGTAAAAAAAGTATTAGCAGAAAATCCTTATTATGCGAATTGACTGAATACCCTCCGATCGTCTGGCCGTGGCGGCGCGCATTCGCCTATACTGAAACTTCTGCAATGGAACTCTCTGGAGGTTGATTTATGAAACGTTTTTGGTGTGCTGCCCTTGGTCTGATGGCCTGCGGCGTTGCCCAGGCGGCGACGGAAGAGGTAGATATGCATTTGGTAACGGCGCAGGGAATTGGCCAGGATATTGGCAAGGTGACCATCAGTGAAACGCCGTACGGCCTGGTGTTTACTCCCCAGTTGAAAGCCTTGCCGGCCGGAATACATGGTTTTCACGTGCATGAAAACGGCAGTTGCGAACCGGCAATGAAAGAGGGCAAGGCGGTGGCGGCGCAGGCTGCCGGCGGCCACCTGGATCCACAAAAGACCGGTAAGCACCTGGGGCCGTACGCTGACGGTCATCTGGGCGATTTACCGGCCATTTACGTGACTGCCGCCGGCGTCGCCGATTATCCGGTATTGGCGCCACGGCTGAAGAAAATCAGTGAAATTGAAGGCAAGGCGTTAATGGTACACGTCGGCGGCGATAACCATGCCGATCATCCCAAACCACTGGGCGGTGGCGGCGATCGCTTTGCCTGTGGTGTGATCAAGTAACCCGTGTCTAACGTTGGCCAGCCGGTTTGGCTGTGCCATCGTCTTCTGGCGGCGTTATTGCCTGCTGCAACTGTTGCAGCGAGCAGTAAAGCCGCCAAATCAGCCCCGCCAGATCGCGTGCCGCCGGTTCAGGGTGCTGTGCCAGGCTGCCGCTGATCCGCTGCAACTCCTGTAGCGACGCTGCCAGCGAGCGGTGCTGCACCCCCTTTTCGGTCATGATGCCGCGCAAACTGTGGATACAGACGTCTCGCACCGCCACCAGCGGATCGGAACGGGTTTGCCAGCCGCGCAGTTGCCAGACAATATGACTGCAGTTCAGCAACACGACGCCCCAGCGTAGCAACCAGCTGCGCGATTCCTGATCCTGGCTCTGATTAAGCTGGCTGATGCGGTGATAAATCAACGATTCAAAACGGCTCTCACTTTGTTGCGGTTTATTGCTTAATTGATCGATAAAGTCACGCCGCAGGGCGCGGATAATTCGCCGGCTTTTGCGTTTGTCCGAGCTGGGCTGCAACACTTGGAACGCCAAGCCGGCCAGCAATACGCCAACCAGCTTAGCGAGATTGTCGTTGATAAACGCCTGATAATCATAACTCGGCGGATTGGTGACGCTGAGGAACGATCCCATAAAAACGATTAATTGTCCCCACAACGCCGCATAGGGCGGGTTTTGCAGTTTCAGCATTTGCATGGTGATCAGCACCGGGCACAAAAAGGCGCAGAAAACCCAAAAATCGTCGATTTGAATCATCAGACCGAACTTGACGATAAAGCAGCCGATTGACAGCAACACGATGGCTTTCAACAGGGTAACGACGCTTTTTATCGGCGATGGCGAGGCAGAATAAAGTACGCAACTGATGGCGGTGAGCGTTAATGCCGAGCTGCCGGATTGCCATTGGGTATGGATCCAGAAAGCGCAGCCGATAACGATGCACAGAAAAGTACGCAACCCGTTGTACGCCGCTTCGTAACTGTCGGTATGGCGTGCCAGCGCGGTAACGTGTGGCGGCTGCATCTGATCGATCGGCGTGGCGCTTTCCAGCCGTTGCAGCCAGCGGCTGGCATCAAGATATAGCCAGCAAAAATGGCGCAGCCGCAGCCAGAAAGCGCGGTGGCGATAGTCTGCGTCGTTGCGCGGTGCGATTTGTTGCAGGATCTGCGCCAGGCGATATTTGTCCGGTATCTGCATCGCGCAGCGCGGTCAGCAGTTGCTCCAGTACTGCCGACAGGTTGGCCGGGTGCTCCGGCCAGTTAAGCAGCATGCGTCGCAGGCTGGAAATCACGCTGGTGATGCGCAACTGTTGATGCAGCATATAGTTCAGCAGGTTATTCTGCCGCCGCAGCCGGTAATGGCTCCAGAATGCCTGAATGCGCAGCACGTTCATGGTCAGGATCTGGCCGATAACGCTTTCGTGCGAGGTGCGCATTTGTCGGGTGACATCGGATTGCCATAACATCGCCGCGTGTTCCAACAGCCGTAAATGCATGCGGCGCAGCGAGGGTGAGCAGCGCTTCGCCATCCGAGGTGCTTGGCAGGATCATCATCATTAAACCGCCGCATAGAATGCCGGTGATCACTTCACACACTCGCGCCTGGGCGATATCGAATATCTGTAGCGTATCGGTCACGTTGACGGTACTGAAGGCGATGATGGCGGCGGTATAGCCCGCCAGGGCAAAAGCATAAGAAACGTTATTTTGATAATGATTGGAGATATAGGTGCAGCCGCCGATCCAGCCGGCGATAAACAGCGTGAACAACCAGGGGTCGTTCAGGCAGTGGCCGGCGATCGCCATGGCCGCGGCTGCGCCAACCAGGCTGCCGATGACGCGGCCGATGCTTTTGCTGATAACGCCGCCAACGGTAGGGAAACTCACCACCGCTGCCGAGGTCAGCGCCCAGTATGGCTCATCGAGATTGAGCGCAAACGCCACCCACAACGCCAGGCACATGGCAATGGAATTACGCAGCGCATAACGCCACTGGCCAGGTGTAGCCTGTCCCCACGGCGTGCGGCGCCATTGCGGAAATGACAGCTTCACCTATTAACCTTTCTGATGTATTGATAGGGTACAGGTGGTTCCGGCCACCAGCGGTAGATCGGCCGGTACGTTCAGCAGTTTTATCCGCACCGGTACGCGTTGCGCTAAACGCACCCAGGGAACATTGGGTTTAACGTCCATTAATAAATCACCGCCGCTTTCGACGCTCTGGTCGTAAATAGCGCGGCCAATACTCTCGACCTGACCCTGCAGGGGAATATTGCCGTTATATAAAACAATATCGGTCTTGCTGCCGATCTTGATATTTTTCAATTTGGTTTCTTCAAAATAGCCGAGCGCGTAAAAGGAGTGAGCGTCGACCAATGCCACCAACGGGGTACCGGCGTGCGCATAGTTACCGATACGCGCCTGTAAATTGGTGATATAACCGTCCGTTGGCGCATGGATTTGCGTTTTGCTTAAATTCCATTTTGCCTGTTCGACGTTGGCCTGTGCGGCTTTATAAGCCGCTTTCATCGCCTGCGCGGTTAAATTCGACGCATCCAGATCCTCGGCAGAAATAACGTTGCGTGGCAGATGGCGGCGGCGTGCGGATTCATGTTCGGCTTTGGCCAAATCAGAGCCCGCTTTTGCCAGCGCGGCCTCGGCATTATCCAGCGCCAGTTGGTAGGGGACCGGGTCGAGGCTGAAAATCAGACTACCCGCAGCCACGTACTGATTGTCATGCACGGTTATTTTCTCTAATCTGCCAGAAACTTCAGGCGTGATAGATACCAGCTCGGCGCGGATTTTACCGTCACGCGTCCAGGGGGATTGCATATAATAATTCCAGCTCCACCAACCGGCGCAAATGGCTACGGCGCACACCAGCACCGTGGAAAAATATTTTAAGGTTTGGCGTTTCATAGGTTACCAACTTGCTAAAATCCATAAGGCGCCGCTAACGGCGATGACAAAAATGGACAGGTCCATCAACATCGGGTGCCAAATGTCTCCCGAATAAATCCAGTCTCGCAACAGATGATGAACCAGCAGCCAAAAAAGCAGGCCCAGCAAAAAAGCGCTAAATATTGGTGGAAAATAAAGCGATGCGCCTAACACCAAATCGGTGAGGGGCGGCCCAATGTGTAACCATGAAGTATTCACATTATCAATCTCTATAGCCGAGCGGGGATGATATTTGCACCCTGATTACGCAATTACTGATAGATTTAGTGGCGAATTCTACAATATATATTATATACATTTGTGTTTTTAATATGAGTTACTCAAAATAGGCTACAATCTGGGAGGTAATGTTAGCATGCTAATTATAAGGAGGGTTAAGTGGAGTCAACATTAGGTTCGGATTTAGCACGATTGGTTCGTGTTTGGCGTGCGCTGATCGACCATCGGCTCAAGCCGTTGGCGCTCACCCAAACGCATTGGGTCACGTTGCACAATATCAATCGCCTGCCGCCTGAGCAGTCACAGATTCAACTGGCGAAAGCGATCGGCATTGAACAACCGTCGTTGGTGCGGACGCTGGACCAACTGGAAGAGAAGGGGTTGATTAGTCGCCATACCTGCGCCAACGATCGCCGGGCAAAGCGTATAAAACTGACCGAAGCCGCGGAGCCGATTATCCGGGAAGTCGACAGCGTGATTACCTCGACACGTCGCGAGATTTTGAGCGGTATTTCGCCAGACGAAATCCAACTGCTGGTGAACCTGATTGGCAAACTTGAGCAGAACATTACCGAACTACAAAGCAAACAATAATTTTTGTCTTTTAAACGATTACATTTACAGCATCAGTTACGAAACCGGAGGCCTTGGCCTCCGGTTTTTTCATTGTTGCCGGCGTAATTACAGCGGCGATACCGTGATGGTGCTGCCGGAGCGCGCCATACGCACCCGTTGACCCGGGCTGAACTTGGTGGTGCCGGCCTTCTGCACCACGATGATATTGTCACCCTTGGTGTCTGGACGGATTTCCAGCTCAACGCCGGAGGTACGGCCTGCGGCTTCGCCAATCTGATCGCCAGCGACGCCACCGGCGACGGCACCCGCGGCGGTCGCCAGGCTACGCCCGGTGCCACCACCGATGGTGTTACCCAGGAAACCACCGATCACCGCACCGCCGATGGTGCCGAGCATGTTAGAACCGCCTTCGCCCGAGATTTTCACCGGACGTACCGAAACCAGGGTGCCGTAGCTTGCCTGTTGCACCTGTTTGGCCTGGGACGCCGAGTAGACGTCACCCGACATGGAATCATTGGCACAACCCACCAGAGAAAGTCCGGCAAAAGCAACAACGATAAGACGTTTAATCATATAAAACTCCTGATTTAAAATTCCATAACCTGGCTATCGCCCCAGGCTGATTCAACGAAAGTTAGCCAAAGTATGGCTCAAAGAGGCGTGTCCCACCACGTTGGATTACGGTGTTAAGCATATCTTTATACCATTCAACCAATATTAAACGGTGGTTTAGGTTTAATACGGCGTTAATGCATAATAGACGAAAGGTTGAGGTTGGGTTTAGCAATAAAGCAGTTGGTCGACGGGCAACTGAAAATAGGCGTGCTGTTCACAACCTTGAAAAAATACAACATAATTCATGGCGTTAATAGCACAATTCTGGTTTATTTATCTGGTCAAAAACGTTGTATCGATGGCTAAGAGGATCGCTTTATGAAGTCAGGCCGCTATATAGGGGTTATGTCTGGCACCAGTCTGGATGGGATCGATGTGGTGCTGGCCGCTATCGATGAACGCATGGTGGCGCAGCAGGCAAGTTACAGCCATCCGATGCCGATTCAACTGAAGAAAGATATTCTCGCCATGTGTCAGGGGCAGGCCACCACGCTGTCTGCCGTCGGCCGGCTCGATGCGCAGCTCGGTACGCTGTTCGGCGAAGCGGTGCTAGGGCTGCTGAAGCACACCGGCGTGCCGGCACATGAGGTCACCGCCATCGGTTGCCATGGTCAGACCGTCTGGCATGAACCGGACGGCGAGATGCGCTTTTCCATGCAGCTCGGCGACAACAACCGCATTGCCGCTTTGACCAATATCACCACCATCGGCGATTTTCGCCGGCGCGACATGGCTTACGGCGGTCAGGGAGCACCGCTGGTCCCGGCGTTCCATCAGGCGCTGCTGGCGCATCCTGGCGAACGACGCATGGTGCTCAATATCGGCGGCATCGCCAATCTTTCGCTGCTGCTGCCGGGGATGCCGGTGCGCGGTTTTGATACCGGGCCCGGCAATATGCTGCTGGATGCCTGGGTGTGGCGTCATTGCCAACGCCCCTATGACAAGGACGGTGCCTGGGCGATGGAAGGGCGCGTCTGTCTGCCGCTGTTGCAACAGATGTTGGCCGACCCGTATTTTGCGCTGCCGGCCCCCAAAAGCACTGGCCGTGAATATTTCAATATCAGCTGGCTGGAACAGCAGTTGGCGGCAACCCCGGCTATCAATGCGGTTGACGTTATGACTACGTTGGTGGAACTGACCGCCACTACCATCAGCGAGCAGGTTTTGCTGGCCGGCGGTTGCGAACGTCTGCTGGTGTGCGGCGGCGGTGCGCGTAACCCGTTGCTGATGGCGCGCATGTCGGCTTTGCTGCCGGGTACCGAAGTCTCTACCACCGACAAATTTGGCGTCAGCGGCGATGATATGGAGGCGCTGGCATTCGCCTGGCTGGCTTTCCGCACCTTGTCCGGCCAACCCGGTAACCTGCCGTCGGTCACCGGTGCCAGTCGCGAAACGCTGCTCGGTGGGATTTATCCGGTTTTCCCATCGGGTAGCCGCTAGCTCTGTTAGGATAGGAAAGAGCCCGCGTGATAAAAGGAACTTCCCAATGAAAAAAATGATGATTACCGGCATGGCGTTAATGCTGGGCGGTTGTAGCTATCTGCTGCCACAAAAAAGCCAAATCCTGCATTATCAATGCGGTACTACACCGCTGACCGTGTCGTTGAACGGTGCAGACAGCACCGCCAGCTTCCTGCTGGATGGCCAGCAGCTGACGCTGAAACAGCAGTTGGCGGCGTCGGGTGCCAAGTACGGTGACGACAAATATACGTTTTGGTCGCAGGGGCAAAACGCGTTTGTGGAGCGCAATGGTAAAGTAGTCATGAGTGATTGCACCCTGGTGAACTGATCCGGCGTCTGCCGCGCCGCAAAGATTGTGATTCTGGCGCGGCAGGCGCAAAATGAGCCCTACGTATTTTTCGCTGGGTTAATGAATCAGATGTCTGATAATAATGAGTTTGATGTTGCGGACCTGCGCCGTGAATATACCCGTGGCGGCCTGCGCCGCCAGGATCTGACGGCCAACCCGTTGGCGTTGTTCGAACGCTGGTTAAAGCAGGCCTGCGAAGCGCGCCTGGCCGATCCGACCGCCATGTGCGTGGCCACGGTGGATGAAACCGGCCAGCCGTACCAGCGCATCGTGCTGCTCAAGCACTTCGACGATAAAGGCCTGGTGTTTTACACCAACCTCGGCAGCCGCAAGGCGCAGCAACTGGCGCATAACCCCAAGATCAGCCTGCATTTCCCGTGGCATATGCTGGACCGTCAGGTCAGCTTCCTTGGCAATGCCGAGCGGTTATCGACCCTGGAAGTGATGAAGTATTTCAGCAGTCGGCCAAAAGACAGTCAAATCGGCGCCTGGGTTTCCCAGCAGTCTTCACGTATTTCCGCCCGCGGCGTGCTGGAAAGCAAATTCCTCGAGCTCAAGCAAAAATTCCAGTCTGGCGAAGTGCCGTTACCGAGTTTCTGGGCGGATTCCGCGTCAGGTTCGAGTCGGTCGAGTTTTGGCAGGGCGGTGAACACCGTCTGCATGACCGTTTCCTTTACCAACGCGACGGTAATGACTGGAAAATTGACCGACTGGCGCCCTGACAGACGGAAAATCCCTTTAAGCGCTGGCACAGTTGACGCTGGCGCTTTATTCTATACGACCGTCATAATTGACGCTGCATCTGTGCGGGCTACCGCTAAGCCAGCAAGCGCCGGCGCTCGGTATCCGCTGCCTTGATGCAACGTCAATTATTGCGGGTCAATCCACATTTATTATTTCGCCAGCGGGCGAAAGGCCGTGTACCGGCAAAGGTGCATTCGTTTATACATGGAGAACTTGATGGCTAGCATCAACCTGATTCAACAATTGCAAGAGCGAGGCCTGGTGGCCCAGGTGACGGACGAGGAAGCGTTAGCAGAGCGACTGGCGCAAGGGCCAATTGCACTGTATTGCGGCTTCGATCCGACCGCTGACAGCTTGCATTTGGGCCATCTGGTACCTCTGCTGTGCCTGAAGCGTTTCCAACTGGCCGGTCACAAACCGGTGGCGCTGGTGGGTGGGGCGACCGGCCTGATCGGCGACCCGAGCTTCAAGGCGGCAGAACGCAAACTGAATACCAGCGAAACCGTCAGTGAATGGGTCGACAAAATCCGCAAGCAGGTATCGCCGTTCCTCGATTTTGACTGCGGCAGCAACAGCGCCATTGCCGCCAACAACTACGACTGGTTTGGTGGCATGAACGTGCTGACCTTCCTGCGCGATATCGGCAAGCACTTCTCCGTTAACCAGATGATCAACAAAGAAGCGGTCAAACAGCGTCTGAACCGTGATGATGTCGGCATCTCGTTTACCGAATTTTCCTACAACCTGTTGCAAGGTTATGATTTTGCCGAGCTGAATCATCGCCACCAGGTGGTGCTGCAAATCGGTGGTTCCGATCAGTGGGGTAACATCACCTCCGGTATCGACCTGACGCGCCGCATGCATCAGCAGCAGGTGTTCGGCCTGACGGTGCCGTTGATCACCAAGGCTGACGGCACCAAGTTCGGCAAGACCGAAGGCGGCGCGGTATGGCTGGCGCCAGAAAAAACCAGCCCGTACAAGTTCTACCAGTTCTGGATCAACACCGCGGACGCCGATGTGTATCGCTTCCTGAAGTTCTTCACCTTTATGAGCCTGGAAGATATCAATGCGCTGGAAGCAGAGGATCGCAGCAGCGGCAAAGCGCCGCGAGCCCAGTACGTACTGGCAGAAGAAGTGACGCGCATGGTGCATGGCGAACAGGGGCTGGCTGCTGCTCAGCGTATTACGCAGAGTCTGTTCTCTGGCGCGCTGCATGAGATGACCGAAGCGGACTTCGCGCAGCTGGCGCAGGACGGCATGCCAACCATCAAGCTGGACAAGGACGCCGATCTGCAACAGGCGCTGGTCAATGCCGAACTGGTGCCGTCACGTGGGCAGGCGCGTACCATGATTGGTTCCAACGCGGTTACCGTCAATGGCGAAAAACAGTCTAATGCGGAAATACACCTTTACCAACGCCGACCGTCTGTTTGGCCGCTACACGCTGCTGCGTCGCGGTAAAAAACATTACTGCCTGATCGACTGGCAATAATTGCTATCGGTTAAGCGCAACGGCCCGAGGGAAACCCGGGCCGTTTTTTTAGGCAAAGTCCGTGGTCGACAGCGCCGGTGTTGTACCGTTAAGTACCAGCGGCGGCGCGCTGTAATGCAGCTCCGATGCCAGGCTATATATATCCTTGTTGGCAATAGAGAAAACAGCATCATCAGCGTCAAACTGCTGATTATGATTATTGTCGATGACGATGTAATTATTACTGCCAAACCGCACCGCACCCACCTCTGCCAGATTATGCTCGCTTTGCCCGCCGGTGGCGGCAGATAACGCCTTGGCAAAAACGCTCGCGGCGCTGTCCGCGGCGTCGATTTCCAGTGAATCAAACAGTGCATTGAGCTTGTCGGGTTGGCTATAGCTGCCGTAGATCTGCATCACGCCCTGTTGCGCCGTACCGGCGCTGAATAGCCACTGGTTATCGGTTTCGCCGATAGCGATCTTGTCATAATAGTAACCGTCCAGCGTGACCATCTTGTCAATGCGACTCTCGTTGGCCGTGACGCTGCGGGTACCCTGCGACGAGGTGAAGGTGGTATTCCCCTGTACGTCGAAGCTGCCGCCATTGAAGGCGTTAATGGTCAACTGATGACCCGCGAGATCGCCAATAATCTGCTGGTAGGGCTCGCTATTTTCCAGTGATGACAGCATCTGATAGAACGCACCGTTGCCGGTGCCACCTTTTTCTACCGTGGCCTGGATCGCAGCATTAGTGCGTGGATCGCCTTCGGGCAGATAAATGGTCCGCAGGCTATCGCTGAAGTCCGCGTTGATGCGTAAATGAAGCGGTGTGCTGGCCATCACATAGATGGAATCGACGTTATTCTCGCCGCCACCCAACGCAATGGTGTTGGTTGAGCTGCCGGTAGAAAAAAGATTGATGGATTCGGCTACGCCCGCCGTCCCGTGGCTGAGCAGATTGATGGTGCCGGCATCGAGATTGCCGCCAGCCTTGCTGCCGATAGTCAGATTAAACATGCTGTTGCTGATGACCGGCGCCATCTCTAACGTCAGGCTACTGTCGGCACCCGCGTTGCCACTGACCGTCAGGCTGCTATCCCATGACATGTTGGTGACATGCACCGCGTCGGCATAACCGGACAATGACAGCCCGGCAGATGCGGTGACCGCGCTGGCGCCCGGTGCTGACAGCGGCGCGTCAGGTTGCGCAAGCGTGGCGATATTGCCGGAAAGGCTGCCATGCACTCCGGCGGTCTGATTGAATAAGCCAAAATCGAACAGATGTTTGCCTTCGGTAGCGGTTTTTTGCCCGTCGATATAAATAGTCCCGGTGCCGCGATAGCCCGCCATATCAATCAGGGGAATCGAAGTAAACTGATTGAGATTGCTGTGTATCTCACCGCTATAGCTGCCATCCGGTTGCCGCGTCAGGTAAACGTCCTTGGTGAAAAAGTTGGCAGAAATTACCGCTGAACCCGATGCGCTGGCGGTGAAAGAGGTACTGACGGTATTGGCTTGCTCATTAAGCCCATTACCTTGCCATAACAGCTGCGGTGAGGCGTTATCCTGCAACGCCTCACCGCGCAGCGCAATCTGCGTTGTGGCGGCGCTGATATCGACGCCATCGGCAATAATCGCGTGCGCGCCTGCGTTGGAGGTGAAGTTGATGCTGCCTGCCTCCGGTTGCAGGTTGTTTTCGCTGAGGATCAAGCTGGTCGGCAATGAGGCAAATGCACCCAGCACGCTGGCATCGGTGGCCAGATCGCCTTGCAGCGTCACCTTGTGCAAATTGGCAAACAGTTCTCGAGGAAACTCGGCCTGGACCATCACGTTAAGCGTAACGTTTTGCATCACGGCCAGCTCAGCCGCGCTCAGAGTATGCAGCTCGCCCGAATTGACTCTGCCAGACAGGGTACCGGCCTCATCCGCCAGATTGATCGCCGCAGTGGTTTGATAACCGAGCAGCGTGCCGATATCGGCATTAAGCCTGGGCGATACTCTCCGCCGTTGGCAGTTTGCCGCCGTCCAGCGGGGACTGGCCGTTCAGGAAGGCATTGACGATATCTAACGATGCCTGCATGGCGTTATTTCCAGCCTGCTGTAGAATAGCCTGTGCCTGGATATCGTTTAGCGTGGCATTAAACAGCATTTGATATATTTTGGCGTATTGCGTGGCCAGCTCAAAATTGCCGGTTTTGGACAACTGGCCCAGTACCATCAGTTCTGAGCTGCCGCTGGCTAATAATTTACTGTAGGCATCCAGATTGGCGGCGGTGAGTTCGACGTCCTTGCCAAACAACTGGTACATGGCGGCAATTTTT
The DNA here is from genome assembly GCF_900635445.1 of Serratia odorifera. NCBI lineage: Bacteria > Pseudomonadati > Pseudomonadota > Gammaproteobacteria > Enterobacterales > Yersiniaceae > Serratia > Serratia odorifera. The sequence goes on along the minus strand of NZ_LR134117.1, from coordinate 4,226,223 downwards.
TCCTGATATTGCAGCGCCGGCATTTCGCCGGCGGCATAAACGTGGGTCGCGGCTAGAAAATGCTGTTTGGCGCTCGCGTGGCTGGTGTCGTTACGGATATCGTTTATCAGCCTCATAAATACGTCTCCACGCGTCTCGCTATTATTATTCAACCCGTTGGCATAAAAGGCGATGTCATCGGTGTTGGCATTAACCTCAAACGTGTTTTTATAGACGGTTTTGACAAAATCTTCGTTGCTCAATCCCTGCAACCAATCTCGCGTATCGATAAAACGCCCGGCAATATAACTTGCTGAAGCCTTACCCTGACTCAAGACGGTACTCCAGTAGTTAATGCCTTCCGCATTCATCAATCCGCCCACCAGATAGAACATGCCTTGAACATCGGCAGCCGCCGTAGCCTGATCGGGGTAATTCGCCAGGGCTGGCGCCAGAGTGGTATTGGTGACGCCAAACAGATGTTGCTGTTCGGCAATACTCCCTGCGTCATCACCCGAGTAGTTGCGAATACCATTGATGATGTTCTCGGTGATTTGTCCCAAAGACCGCCCACTGTCGACTTGCGCCAGTAACGCTGTCAGTTGGCTATCCGAGGGGAGAGTGCCGCTGATATTGTTATAAATGTATTGGATTTTTTGCGCATTGGTCAGATGGTCATAGCGATTGTGACCATCCTTGGAATTGATAAAGATATCCGCCAGCTTTTGGTTGCCATAGGCGCCTTGTGCCAATTTTGCCGCAAAATAATTGAGCGCTTGAGCGTCTGCCGCTTTTCCTAGCGTCGCATAAAACAGTATGGCGACGTCTTTCTGTAATGCATATAAGCTCATGTAGCTTCTCCGATCGGGGCTATGACAAACGCATTGAGTACAGACCAAATTTCGCTAAAAGCAATAGGCGTGTCAGCCGCCAAGGGGCGAAATGTCGGCGCGGTGCTTTTGTTGTTAGCGGAGTTTGGTTATAATTGCTGCCCTTCGATTAATATACTTCGTACTATAATTCATTGTTTTAAAAACAGTTGCTGGCGTCATGGGTGCATAGCGAACGCATGGCGTAATCTTTTATCGTCGCGGGCGGATGCACACGACATGGCAAGGTCAGGTTGTACCAATGAATAATGTTCTATCGATCCAATCGCATGTGGTTTTCGGCCACGCGGGCAACAGCGCGGCAGAGTTCCCAATGCGTCGCATGGGGGTCAACGTCTGGCCGCTCAATACCGTGCAGTTTTCCAACCATACCCAGTACGGTCAGTGGACCGGTTGCGTGATGCCTGCCAGTCATCTGAGCGACATCGCGCAAGGCATTGCGTCTATCGATCAATTAAAAAACTGTGACGCGGTGCTGAGTGGCTACATCGGTTCGCCGGAGCAGGGCGAGCATATCCTTGATATCGTGCGGCAGGTGAAACAGGCTAATTCCGCTGCCTGGTATTTCTGCCGATCCGGTGATGGGTCATCCGGAAAAGGGCTGTATTGTGGCGCCAGGCGTGGCGGAGTTCCTGTGTCAGCAGGCGCTGCCGTGCAGCGACATGATCGCTCCGAACGTGCTGGAACTGGAACAGTTGTCTCAGCGACAGATAACCAATGTGGCACAGGCGGTCGACGCGGCGCGCGCATTGATCGCCAAAGGTCCGAAGGTGGTGCTGGTGAAACATCTCAGCCGCGCCGGTTACCATCTGGACTGTTTCGAAATGCTGCTGGTGACCGTCGACGACGCATGGCATATCAGCCGACCGTTGGTGGACTTTGGCGCACGCCAACCGGTGGGCGTCGGTGATTTGACCAGTGGCCTGCTGCTGGTCAATCTGCTGAAGGGAGTGAGACTGGCACAGGCGCTTGAACATGTCACTGCGGCGGTATACGAAGTGATGCTGACGACGCAAGAAATGGGTGAGTACGAATTGCAGGTGGTGGCGGCACAAGAGGGGATTGTCGCACCGCGCTGCCACTTTGCCGCACAGAAACTGTAGCATCATTGCCCCCGTTGGCGGGGGCAATGGGGATTATTTCAAGCCTTCGGCACTGAGCGCGGCATCAACCGCCGGGCGTGCCGCCACGCGCGTCATATAGGTGGACAGATGGGCGTGTTGCTGCAGATCGAACTGCAAGGCCTGCGCCCAGCGCAGTACGGTAAACAGGTAGGCGTCGGCCACGCTGAAACGGTTACCCAATAAATATTGCTGCTGCGCCAGTACGCCATCCAGATAACGGAATTGCTGTTCCAGCCTGCTGCGCGCCATCACCTGGTATTCTTCCGGTGTTTTGGGGTTGAACAGCGGGCTGAAGCCCTTGTGCAGTTCGGTGGCGACAAAATTCAGCCATTCGATGGCATGGTAGCGCGAGAGCGTGCCGGCCGCCGGGATCAGGTTACGATCCGGAACGCGATCTGCCAGATATTGTACAATTGCCACGCCTTCGGTGAGTAGGCTGCCGTCATCGAGCAGCAAGGCAGGTACCTGTCCCTTGGGGTTGATGGCCAGATAGTCGGCGCCGCTTTCGGTTTTCTTTTGTGCCAGGTCGACTTTTTCCGCAGTAAAATCCAGCCCTGCTTCGCGCAATACGATATGCGGCGACAACGAACAGGCGCCAGCTTTATAGAACAGTTTCATCGCGAACTCCTTGATAATGAATAATGACAGGCATGCCCAACCTCTCATCCTAGTTCTATACGGCCAAAATTACAGCGGCTTGGCTAACAAATTTAGCTAACTGGCTCGGCGGCCGGCTGCAATTGCGCCAGCGTGGCGACAATTTGCTGTTGCAGTGCCAGCGGCGCGGTTTGCATCGGTGACCGCAACGCGTTATCAATATGCCCCTCATACGCCAATGCGGCTTTGACCGGTGCCGGATTGGGGAAGCTGAACAATTGCTGGATCAACCGGCAGCAAGGTATAAAAATTGGCGCGCGCCGCCGGCAGATCGCCCGCAGCGACTTGTCGTACCAGCTGTACGAAGCGTTGCGGATACAGATGCGCCGAGGCAGAGATGGCACCGCTGCCGCCCAGGCACAGGGTAGAGAGGATCAGATTGTCCTCGCCGGTCAGCACGTCGATCACGCCGTCATTAATCAGCGCCATGGTGGCATCCAGGTTGCCGCCGCAGTCTTTAATCGCTTTCACCTGTGGGTGGCAGGCAATCTGACGCAAGGTGTCCAGTTCGATGGCGATACCGGTGCGGTATGGCACGTTATAGATAATTACCGGCACACGCGAGGCATCGGCCAGCGTGGTAAAGTACTCCAGCAGGCCCGATTGGGAAGGTCGTATATAGTAAGGTGCGGGCACCAGCACGCCGGCAATATCACGCTGTTGGATTGCCTGTTGCATCTGTAAGGTGGCAGCCATATTGTTGCCTGACAGCCCCATCACCACCTGATGCGCCGGCACCACTTCCAGCACCGCATCCAGCACCGCCAACTGTTCGTCTTTGCTGAGGGCGGCAGCTTCACCGGTTGAGCCGCACACCACCAGTCCGTCCACACCACAGGCAATCAAATGCCGCGCCAGGTGCCTGACCGCCGGAAAGTCGACATCGTCGTGCTTAAAAGGGGTAACCAGCGCAACCCAAATACCAGAAAAAGCGGCCATAGAAGAATCCTTGTGTGCCTGACAGAGTAAGTGGTTTGATGATGAATAGTGTTCATCATGCTGTCAATTTACAACAGATTGATAACATTGTTATTCATGACGTTACCACGCAGATGAGTTTCACTAATGACAATTAGCGGCAATAAAAAACCCCGCATTTGAACTGCACTGAGTAAAGTTGGACAGTTTTCGTTGCGGGGTCGCGTTGCCTCAGCCGTATTTTTCGGCGAATTTTTGATCCGACTGGCACAGGTAAATAATAAACTCGATAAAGGAGACGATCGCCGGAATAAAGGTCCAGCAGAAAATCAGATATAAAAAGCCTTGACCAATTTTGCCTAAGTAGAATTTATGCACGCCAAAACTGCCGAGGAAAAATGCCAGCAGAGCGGCAGCAATGCGGTTTTTCTCGCCACCGAGGCGTTGCGGTGCACCACAGTGCGGGCAGGTTGTGGCGGTTATGTGTAACTGCGTGCCGCAGGCGCGGCAATATACCGTGTCGTTGTTCATTATTCCCTTATCCCATCTGTTGTCTCAGTCAACCAAGAACGCGACATTATCCTATCCAAACGGAATAATTATAAACGGCTTTTATCTGCAATCAATAAAGCGAAGGGGGAAGGAATAAAGATACAGGCCGCGTGCTGCGGCCGGTGTTTAACGATGGGGGCGGCTACCGATCGAAGAGGACCAATTGAAGGTTTCTCCGCTGGGCTTGACGCGATTGGCCTTGCGTTCGGCGCGCGCTGCCTTGGCGATTTTTTCTCTGGCGGCGGTGATCCGCGCCACGGCTTCGTCTTTGACTTTGTTCTGCTCGGCGTTGGTCAAAGGGCGTCCGTGGCTTTTGCGTGCTTTGTCCAGTTCGGTTTTTACTTCACGTTGCTCGCTTTCGGTCATGTCTTTCAACGTCAGTTTTTTCATCGTGGCAGCCTGGGTAGGTGAAGTCGAGGTTCAGTGTAGCGCATATCTGCGCGGCGCAGGGTTAATCTTCGGCGTCTTTGCCGAATTTCTCATCGAACTCGCGCCGGTAGCGGCGTGCCTTGTTGCGATCGCGGATCCATAAATAACCACAGACTGCCGCCACGGCGGCAGAGAAGGTGATGTTGCGCATATCCCGGTCATAGTAATACACCAGCAGCACGTCGAGCGCGGCGATAAACGCAATCCATTTATACAGATGGGATTGCCGTCGCGTCGCAGCGTTGAGGCGTTTTAACTGTCTGGCTTCGTGCAGCACCGGTTTTTTTTGCATAGTCATCCAATACTACTGTTTGTCAGCAGCGTAAATTAGCAGAATTGTCGTAATTATCACAAAGAGGAAAGTGCGGTTTTTCCGCTAGCGAACGACGGTAGAGAAAAACGCTGTGGCGTATTGAATAATACTGGCTGCGTGGTAGATTATTTATTCGATTATTTTGCTTTTTTATTCAATTTGTGAGGCCAAGAATGATAGTTCGTACCTGGCATGGCTGCGTACCGCTACGGCATCGGCAAGGATTTGCCGATCATCTGAATGTCACAGGCGTGCAGCATGCTAAAGCAACGGCGGGGAACTGTGGTGCGTTTGTCCGCCAGGAAATACAGGGGGGAGTATGCCCATTTTTTCCTGGCGACCTATTGGCATTCGCTGGATGCCATCAAACAGTTTGCCGGTGAGGACTATCATACAGCGGTGACCTATCCGGATGATCAGGCGTTTGAATTACTGTCGGATCCTTATGTGTTCCAGCATCAGGTTGATGAAATTACCGCATTGTAATGACCGTTTATCTCGCTCAGGGGGATGCAATGAACCAGAAATCACTACGCCCGGAAGATGTCGTCCAGCGGCAGCTTGACGCCTATAACGCCCGCGATATCGAGGCATTTATGGCCTGTTGGGCAGAAGATGCGCTGTATTATCAACACCCGGACACGCTGTTGGCCAGCGGCAAGGCAGAAATTCGTCAGCGCCACGTTGCCCGTTTCAAAGAGCCCAGTCTGTACGGTGAACGCATTAAGCGTATGGCGGTGGGCAACATGGTGGTCGATCAGGAAGTGGTCACGCGCAACTTTCCGCAGGGGCGCGGCAGCATGGACGTTATCGCCATTTACCACGTCGAACAGGGCAAAATCACCCGCGCCTGGTTCAACATCGGTCCCTGCGTGCTGGACGAAGGGGCGCTGTAATCTGTTACAGCGCCAGAATCGCCTCGATTTCAACCCTGACCTCGGGCGAGAACAACGCGCTGACGGCCACCAGTGAACAGGCCGGCAGCGCGCCATCAAAAGCGTTGAACAGGATCGGTCGTAGCGCCGGCAAATCCGCAATGTCGGTCAAGAACACGCTGAGTTTAAGCACCGACGTCAAATCGCCTCCTTCCGCTGCGGCAAGGGTGGTCAACTGTTCGAGAATAGCCTGAGCCTGTACCGCAGCAGGCTGTCCCTGTGCTGCGGTGGCAAACGCCGTCAGGCCGGAAACATACACCACGTCACGGTGGCGCACCGCATGGACATACGGGCCGCCCGGCGTCGGCAGTGCCGAATAATTATTGCGTTTTATGCTGGTCATCGGATATTCCTCTGCGTCTACTGTGAAAAAATGCCTACACTGGGCTAGGTAGATGAGAGTAGCAGTTGAACTGCCATTAGCATCATAGACAATCACGTTAATTTCCAATCGCAATAAGGATGCGCGTGGATAATGAACCCTGTATTGATTCCCTATCTGCAACGCTGGGCGCTGACGCCAGATGGTCGGGCGTTTGAAACCCACAGCAGTCTGCTGATGCCGGTGCGTTACCGCGGGCAGGCAGCCATGCTGAAAGTGGCCCGGGAAGAAGAAGAAAAATTCGGCGCCCACCTGATGCGCTGGTGGCAAGGTGACGGTGCTGCTCGCGTGCTGGGCTGGCATCAGGATGCGCTGTTGCTGGAGCGTGCACAGGGGAGCGGTTCCCTGAGCCAACTGGTGCGTGACGGCAACGATGCGCAGGCGATCGCCATCCTGTGCCAGGTAGTCAACAAACTGCATGCGCCGCGCCGCCAGGCTCCACCAACGCTGATCCCGCTTGAACGCTGGTTTGGCTCGCTGTGGCCGGCGGCGCAGGCCCATGGCGGCTGGCTGCGCCTGAGTGCGGCGGTGGCTGCCGAACTGCTTGGCAGCGCCAGGGAACAGGGTGTGCTGCACGGTGATATTCATCATGACAACGTGTTGGATTTTGGCGCGCGTGGTTGGCTGGCCATCGATCCCAAACGGCTGTATGGCGAACGCGGTTTTGATTACGCCAACATCTTTTGCAATCCAAATTACGGCGTTGCCACCGATCCTGCGTTATTTCTGCAACGGGTTGAACAGGTCTGCCAACTGGCCGGGCTTGAGCGCCAGCGATTGTTGCAATGGATCCTGGCCTGGGCGGGACTGTCCGCCGCCTGGTTTCTGGAAGAGGGCGAAAGCGCCGATATCGATCGGCGCGTGGCGGCGTTGGCAGCACAGGCGTTGGGCCTGACGCCGCCAGCCGATGATTCAGGGTTCATCCTGCCAATAATCGAGCGTGGCTGAAGGCCGCTGGATATAACTGGTGCGCTGGCCGTCGTGCAGTGCCATCGCCTGAAACTTGCCCGAATCCGGGTATTCAACCAAATCCGGCATTTGACGCGTGCTGATGGAAAGATACTTCAGCGGCGCGTCGGAGGTATTGATGATTTGATGTGGATACTCCGGCCCGGCAGGGATAAACAGTATGTCGCCACGGCCGATCGGCAGCATTTCCCCGGCGACGCGTAGCGTGCCTTGGCCTTCGACAATAATAAACATTTCCTCCTGGCCATGATGAAAATGATAGGGGCAAGAGCGCTTGCCCGGCGCCACCACGTCCAGCGAAGCACCTAACTGGCTGGCGGCGGTGCCGACCGCCAGCCGCGCCGACTGGCTATCATACAGCGGTGGACGCAGGTCGTGCCGTTTCTCTGCCCGATCGAAATTGCGAATCAGTTTTTGCTGCAACGCATTGGCTTTCTGGTTCATGCTATTAGTTACCCTGTCACTTGTTGGTGATGGTTGCCATCGGATGGCCTCATCTCAAGTTAAGCAGAAAATACCCAGAACGAACTCATCGCTGCATTGACGACCGGTTAAACACGGAATGTAAACGCCGGCTGCACGGCAAGCGCATTGTGGTGTGTTAGTAAACGGTTAAGATGGGCTAAAGGAGGATCTGATGCTGAATTCATTTACTCAAGGGCGGATGGCGGTCAACGGCACCGACATTGCCTATCGTATTGCCGGCCAGGGCGCGCCGCTACTGTTGCTGCATGGCCATCCGCAAACGCAGTTTATCTGGCATAAGGTGGCACCGTCGCTGCTGGAGAGTTTTACCGTGGTATTGGCCGACTTGCGCGGTTACGGCGACAGCGGCAAACCGCCGGCCAGTGCAGACAGCCGTCATTACGCCAAGCGTGAAATGGCGCGCGATCAGCTGGAATTAATGGCGGCGCTGGGCTTTAGGCGCTTTAGCGTCATGGCGCACGATCGCGGCGCGCGGGTGGCACATCGCCTGGCGCTTGACTATCCGCAGGCGGTGGAGCGCATGGTACTGCTGGATATTGCACCGACGCTGGCGATGTATCGGCAAACCGACGAACGCTTTGCCCGCGCCTATTGGCACTGGTTTTTCCTGATCCGTCCGGCACCGCTGCCGGAAGCACTGATCGAAAGCAACCCAGAACTGTATCTGCGCAGCGTGATGGGTAGCCGCAGCGCCGGTCTACAGCCATTCAGCGAACCGGCCATGGCGGATTATCTGCGTTGTCTGCAACTGCCGGGCACCGCCCGTGGCATTTGCGAAGACTATCGTGCGTCGGCAGGCATAGATTTGCAGCATGATAGCGCCGATCTGGAGGCTGGACGCCGACTGGCGTGCCCACTGTTGGTGCTGTGGGGGGAACAGGGAACGGTGGGGCAATGTTTCGAACCGCTGCAAGAATGGCGCAAGGTGGCGAGCAACGTGCACGGTAGCGCCTTGCCGTGCGGCCACTATATCGCTGAGCAGCAGCCGCAACTGCTGCTACAGCACGCTTTGCCGTTCCTTGGCGGTGAGGATTAATCCGCTGCGCGTTGCGGCAGAGAGAAAATCAGGTGCGCAATAACGCCGCCGATCAGCCCCCAAAATGCCGCGCCAACGCCCAGCAGACTGATGCCGGAGGCGGTAATCAGGAAGGTTATCAGCGCGGCATCGCGCTGTTTTTCATCCTGCAGGGCGCGTTGCAGGCTGCCGGCAATGGTGCCGAGTAACGCCAGCCCGGCGATGGTATGAATCAGCGCCATTGGCAGGGCGCTGAACAACAGGCCAATGGCTGCACCGAACACCCCGGCCAGCAGATAGAACCCACCGGCGGCGACCGCTGCCATATAACGCTTTTTGGGATCGGGATGCACATCCTGACCCATGCAGATCGCTGCGGTAATAGCGGCAATGCACACCGAAAAGCCGCCGAACGGCGCCAACAGCAGCGCGGTGAGTGCAGTCCAACTGATGAGCGGTGAGGTCGGTATTAGGTAGCCTGCCGCTTTCAACGTGGCGATGCCGGGAGCGTTTTGCGATGCCATGGTCACAACAAAAAACGGCACGCCAATGCCCAACAGCGTAGCCAGCGTAAAATGCGGTGCGATAAAGCTTGGCAGGGTAAAGTTCCAGCTCTGATGGGAGAATGACATATTCCCCTGACCGGCGGCCACCGCCAGTCCGGCCAACAGCGTCAGCACAATGGCATACCGTGGCAGGTAGCGCCGAGAAAGCAGATAGACCAGGCACATGCCGCCGCTGAGCGTAAAGTTGCTTTGCAATGCACCAAACGCGTCCAGGCCGAAACGCAGCAGGATGCCGGCCAGCATTGCGGCGGAAATCGCCTGGGGAATGTAATTCATCATACGGGCAAATAGCCCGGTAACGCCGCATAGCAGAATCAGGCCGGAGGCGAAAACAAATACCCCAATGGCTTCATTGATACTGGTGCCGGGCAGGCTGGTCACCAGCAGCGCCGCGCCCGGCGTCGACCAGGCGGTGAGGATCGGCGCGCGGTAATACAGCGACAGCCCGATCGAACTGACGCCCATGCCCAATCCGAGCATGCTCAACCAGCCGCCAATCTGCAGCGGCGTGGCGCCTGCCGCCGCTGCGGCTTGAAAAATAATTGCCGCCGAACTGGTATAACCGACCAGCACCGCCACAAATCCGGCGATTAACGCCGGCACGCTGATATCCCCTAACAACCTTCCTTGCCGCATCGTCGCCCCCATGATTGTGCGTTATAACGCACGAATGGCCGAGCATAGCACCGTGCGTTATAGCGCACAAGGGGCTATAATCGCCGAAAAACAGGAGCTAATCATGCAGGAATTGACCAATCACCTGGCGCACACGCTGAAGCATCTGCGCGCGGAGCGCGCTTGGAGTTTGGCGCAGGCGGCGGAGCACACCGGCGTCAGCAAAGCCATGCTTGGGCAGATTGAGCGTGGCGAGTCCAGTCCGACGGTGGCCACGCTATGGAAAATCGCCACCGGTTTCAACGTCGCCTTCTCAGTGTTTCTGGAAGGGGCGCAGCCAGCGTCTCAAACCATGTTACACCGTCACGGAAATTTACCGGTTTTCGATCAGGCCAACGCCAGTATGCGGGTGATGCCGCTGTTTCCTTACGATCGGCAACTGGGTTTTGACATGTTCGACATTGTACTGGCCGCCGGTGCCACCAGCGCCTCTTCGCCCCATGAGTCGGGGGTGATAGAACATGTGGTGGTGATTGACGGCCTGCTGGATCTGGCAATCGACGGGCAGTGGACGCGGTTGGCGGCCGGCGAGGCGATTCGTTTTCAGGCAGATTGCCCGCACGTTTATCGCAACACCAGCCAAAGAGCGGTGCGTTTTCATGATCTGATCCATTACCCGGTGAACGCATCCCCAGCGGCCATTGCGCAGCGAGAGTTTTGACAGCCTGTGGGGAAACGCTTAATTTGTTGATAACCACTCTCATTTATGTCGCTGGACATGCAGCGGCTAATCAACGCCGACCAGGCAGCAAAAGGAGCTTGAATTGCCAGTCACCAATCGACGCCAATTTATTAAACTCAGCGCACAAACAGCAGGAGCCGTAATTGCCATGACGACATTGCCGAACAGTATCCGCCTGGCCATGGCGGCAGACCAGCCCAACGCCGATCAATTCCTGTGGCTGGAGCAACTGCACAGTCAACCGGCGCTGGAGTGGGTAACCCAGCAGAACCAGCGCACGTTGGCGCGTTTCGCACAGGGCACGGATTTCCCGCGGCTGGAACAACAGGTGCTGGATATTCTGAATAAAGACAGCCAAATCCCCTGGGTCGCCAAATACGGCGATGATTACTACAACTTTTGGCAGGATCGAGATAACCCGCGCGGGCTGTGGCGGCGTACCACACTGCAGGAATACCGTAAGGCACAACCAACCTGGGAAACGGTGCTGGATATCGATGCGCTTGGCAAGGCAGAAGGACAGGAGTGGGTGTTCCATGGCGCAACGCCGTTGGCACCCGATTACCGTTACGCCTTGTTGAAACTCTCACCGGACGGCGGCGATGCGGTGACGGTGCGGGAATTTGATCTGCAACAGAAACGCTTCGTCAGCGACGGTTTTACGCTGCCGGTGGCCAAAAGCGTGGTGTCATGGGCAGATTACCAGCATCTGTTTGTCGCCACCGATTTCGGCCCCGATTCGCTGACCCAGTCCGGTTACCCACGGGTGGTTAAGCGCTGGCAGCGCGGCACGCCACTCGACAGCGCGGAAACGCTCTATCAGGCGCAGCCAGAAGATATGCGCGCTTACGCCTATCACGACGATACGCCGGGCTTTGAGCGTGACTTTATCGTGCGCATGATGGATTTTTATCATCAGGAAACCTTCCTGCTGGACGCCAAAGGCCAACGGATCAAGATTGAGGTGCCGACGGATGCCGAACTGGGCTGTCACCGTGAATGGTTGCTGATCAGACTTGGCAGTGACTGGTCGCTGGGGGATAAAACCTACCCAAGTGGTGCGTTGCTGGCGGCGAATTTTGCCGATTATCTGGCGGGGAAACGCCAGTTGAGCGTGCTGTTTACGCCGAGCGAACGCATGGCGCTCAGCGGCTACGCTACCACGCGCGACCATCTGATCGTCAGTATCATGGACGACGTGGTTAACCGGCTGGAGGTGCTGACACCGCAAGGCAGCGGTTGGCAGACGCGTCCGCTGGGCACGCCTGTCAAGCTCAGCACGCTGTCTGCAGGCGGCATTGACGACAAAACCAACGACTATTTTCTGACCGTCAGCGGCTTTCTGCAGCCCACGTCGCTGTATCTCGGCAATCTGGATGATGGTGAGCCGGCATTGCTCAAGCAGGGGCCGCAGGACTTTGATGCCAGCGGTTATCAGGTCAGTCAGCACTTTGCGCGCTCCAAAGACGGAACGCGGATACCGTATTTTCAGATTGCCGCCAGCGGTCTCAAACTGGACGGCAACAACCCGACGTTGCTGTATGGCTATGGCGGCTTCGAGGTTTCGCTGCAACCCAGCTATCTCGGCAGCAACGCGCCTACCTGGCTGGAGCGTGGCGGGGTATTCGTGGTGGCCAATATTCGCGGTGGTGGCGAGTACGGCCCGGCCTGGCATCAGGCGGCGCTGAAACAGAACCGCCACCGTGCCTATGAGGATTTTGCCGCAGTGGCGCAGGATCTGATTGCGCGTAAAGTGACATCGTCACAAAAATTGGCTGCGCGCGGCGGCAGCAACGGCGGGTTGCTGGTGGGCAATATGCTGACGCAGTACCCGGAGCTGTTTGGCTGTATCGTGTGTGAAGTGCCGTTACTGGACATGCAGCGTTATACCCAGCTTTCCGCCGGGGCGTCGTGGATTGCAGAATATGGCGATCCGCGCGACGCGCAACAGTGGGCGTATCTGCAGGCCTTTTCGCCGTACCACAACATCAAGGCGGGCGTGGCATACCCGCCGACGTTATTTCTCACCGCCACCAGTGACGATCGGGTCAATCCGTCGCATGCCCGCAAGATGGCGGCACGGATGCAACAGATGGGATACCAACAAGCCTATTTTTACGAGAATACCGCCGGTGGGCACAGTGCCGCGGCCGACAAAAAGCAGTCGGCGTTTCATGCTGCGCTGGTGAGCGAGTTTATCTGGCAGACCCTGCAGGCCAGGTCGGTGGGCTAAACGCCGGCGACGGCAAAAAAAACGGGGCCAATAATGGCCCCGTTGACGTTGGTTGCGTCATACCGATTAACGCGCGGCGGTAGTCGCCTGTTGCGCCTTCTGTTCGGTGTCTTCCGCGGTATCCAGCGTCATGCGGTACAGCTTCGGCGCGGTGAGCATCATCAGAATGGCGATAACGCCGGTAGCGATACCAATCTGCATAAAGACATGGCTATAAATCGCCAATGAAGCATGCGCATCGTTCACGTCGCTTGGTACGGCGGTTAGACCTGCCACTTTACCGGCAATCAGCGCTGCAGCCGCGGTGGTCAGGAACCAGGAACCCATAATGAAGCCCATCAGGCGTTGTGGTACCAGTTGGGCCACCATCGCCAGCCCCAGGCCCGAGATCATCAGCTCACCGACGCTTTGCAGCGCGTAGCTCAGGATCAGCCAGTTGACGGAAACGATGCCCTGTTCGTTGGCGAAGCTGGCGCCCCATGGCAGCACCAGAAACGCACCGGAGCACAGGAACATACCGAACGCGAACTTGTGCGGCATCGGCAGGCGATCGCCCATTTTATTGTACAGTGCCGCCAGAATCGGACTGGCCAGCATGATCCAGAACGGGTTCAGCGCCTGATACTGCTCGGGTTCGAACGCCAGGCCCAGAATGTTGTGTTCAACGTTATGAATGGCAAAGAAGTTCAATGAGGTCGGCATTTGGCTATACAGCACGAAGAACACCACCGCTTCCAGCATCAGCAGGAACGCTACGATCATTTTGCGACGCGCTGCGCCGTGCATGGCAAAGGTTTCCTTGGCGAACACGATCACGATGCCGGCGGAGATAATCGCCAGTGCCCAGCGGGCAATTACCTGATTGTGCAGCAGCCAGCTGGACAGAGCGACCAGTGCGACGATGCCGACCAGCACCATCAGCAGCTTTTGCAGATGCAATGGTTTGAAGTCTGGTTTGGAGCCGTGCTGTTTAACCCAGCGATGGCACAGCATAAAGTTGACCAGCGTGATCAGCATCCCGACCACGCTCAGCGAGAACGCGACGCTCCAGCCGTATTTGGCTGCCAGCCAGGGCGTTGCCAGCATCGACATGAAAGAGCCGATATTCACCGACATATAGTACATGGTGAAGGCGCCATCGAGACGCGGATCGTCTTTTTCGTAACAGGTAGACAGCAAAGAGGACGGGTTGGCCTTGAACAGACCGCTGCCGACGGCGATGGTCGCCATGCCGAGGTAAACCCAGAAAATATCGTGGCCGGAGTAGGCTACCATGGCGTAGCCTACCGCCAATACCAGCGCGCCGAGGACGATGACACGCTTGGTGCCGAGCACTTTATCCCCCAGCCAGCCGCCGATGGCGACAAAGCCATACACCAGCGCGCTGAAAGACGAAAACAGCGTAATTGAATCGGCTTCGCTCAGGCCAAGCATCTTGACCAGATAAACCGCCATGATGCCCTGCAGGCCGTAATAACCGAAACGCTCCCACAGTTCGATCGAGAAGATCAAATAGAACGCCTTGGGTTGTTTAAAGGCGTTTAAGCTGACGCCTTCCTGATGTTGGTTGTTTGCTGTTGACACTGGTACCTCTTTTTTCACAGCCCGTCAGAAAGGACGGGAAATGCACAAGTTGATGCAGGACTGCACCCTTATGCGTTGTTATAGGATGGGATGACGGCGGTTAATGTTCACTATCTTAAACGGCGTGGCAAGCAGTTTGACATATTCGGTTACATATAACGTTTGTGGCATTATGCAACGATGTTGCAAATGTTATGCAGAATTAACGTTCGCATTTATTTCATTTGTCGAGTTTTTGTTTTGTCTAAAAGATATGCACCGTCGGTGTAGTGATATGTTCTGCTATTTTACCATTTTGTGGTTCATGCGATTGCATGTCGTTCAATAGGCGTTGCTATCTCATGCCTAAATGCCAATCTGCAATATTAGTGAAATAGTGAGGAAGGAGTTATGCGGTTGTTAATATGTTGTGAATTGAAAACTGTGATGTCATGCGCAATTTTTGACTAAATTTTCGCTTGAAATTAAGTGAAATCGTGATTTTAGACGGAAATCCGTAAAAACACCGTGGTTACTACTGAGCAACATCACATTTTCAATAAAAAAGAGCCGCTAACGGCCACAGCGATCCCGGCGCACATTGCGCCGGCAGCATCAGGCGTCGGGATAGACCTTTTCCTTGTATTCGCAAAGATCTTCGATGATGCAGGAACCGCAGCGCGGTTTGCGGGCGATACAGGTATAACGACCATGCAGGATCAACCAGTGATGGCAGTCGACCTTGAATTCCGCCGGCACTACTTTCAGCAGCTTGTCTTCAACCTGTTCGACGGTATTACCCGGTGCGAAGCGCGTCCGATTGCTGACGCGGAAGATGTGGGTATCTACCGCAATGGTGGGCCAGCCAAAGGCGGTATTCAACACCACGTTTGCTGTTTTTCGACCAACGCCGGGCAACGCCTCGAGTGCCGCGCGATCCTCTGGCACCTCGCCGCCATGCTGTTCCAGCAGGATACGGCAGGTTTTGATCACATTCTCGGCCTTGCTATTGAACAGGCCGATGGTCTTGATGTATTCCTTGACGCCGTCGACCCCCAGCGCCAGCATCGCCGCTGGCGTATTGGCCACCGGATACAGCTTGGCGGTGGCCTTGTTGACGCTGACGTCGGTCGCCTGTGCCGACAACAGCACGGCGATCAGCAGTTCAAACGGCGTGGTAAATACCAGTTCGGTAGTCGGGTGCGGGTTGTTGTCGCGTAAACGGGTCAGAATTTCCAGGCGTTTTTGTTTATTCATCAGGCTTTCTCTGGCTGTCCTTTTTCCAGCGTCGGCTGGTGAGCCACGGCTTGGGCTTTGCGCGCCTTCATTTTTTCATCAATCACATATTTGACCGCCAGCATCAGCCCCAGACCGATAAACGCCCCCGGCGGCAGCATGGCCAGCAGGAACGGGCTGTCAAAATGCACCACTTCGATACGCAGCACTTTGGCCCAACTGCCTAACAGCATATCGGCGCCGTCAAACAGCGTGCCGTTGCCAATCAGTTCGCGCATCGAACCTAGCACGAACATGGCGCCGGTAGCGCCCAGGCCGATGAACAGGCCGTCAATCAGCGCCAGCCCGACCGGCTTGCGTGCCGCGACCGCCTCCGCACGGCCGACCACGATGCAGTTGGTAACGATAAGCGGGATAAAGATCCCCAGCGATTGATACAGACCAAAGGCATAGGCGTTGATCAGCATTTGCACGATGCTGACCGCAGCGGCGATGATCATCACGTAGATCGGAATACGCACTTCGCTTGGCACCCAGCGACGCAGGGCGGAGATGGAGCCATTGGTGATCACCAGTACCAGCGTGGTCGCCAGTCCCAGTCCCAGGGCGTTGGTGGCGGTTGAGGTGACCGCCAGCAGCGGGCACAGCCCGAGCAGCTGCACCAGCGCCGAGTTGTTTTTCCACAACCCTTGAATCATTAACTCTTTTGCTTCGCTCATTCGCCGGCTCCACAGGCAGGTAATGTGGCTAGTTTAGGCGGCAACGTTTCCATATACAACGCCGTGCGGCGCACGGAATTGACCACTGCGCGCGGGGTGATGGTGGCGCCGGTAAACTGATCGAACATGCCGCCGTCCTTCTTCACCGCCCAACGTTTATCGTCCGGGCCGTCGATTTTCTTGCCGCTGAACACGGTGATCCAGTTGCTGATGCGCAGTTCTATCTTGTCGCCCAGCCCCGGTGTCTCGTGATGCTCAATCACCCGGCTGCCAAACACGTTGCCGCTAAAGTCGGCGCCGACCAGCAGTTTGATGGCTCCTGAATAGCCGTCCGGTGCAGTGGTTTCCAGCGCGGCGCCAACCGGCTGCCCCTGTTTGCGCGCCAGATACAAGCGGTGCGCAAGGGCGTTGCCGAGAGCCGGATCGCTCACCAGGTAACACTCGGACTGCATATCGTTATCATAGTGCTCGGGCGGCACCACCTGATCAAGCAGGGTTTTCTGTTGCAGGGCGGCCTGATGAGCGATGGTTTTTTGCGTCAGCGTGTTGACTACCGCGGTCAGGCCGGTGGTCACGGCGGCAAACAGTGCCAGCGTCGTGCCATGCTTTCTCATTGATTGCAGCATCATGGCTCCTTAACGATGACCGTAAACGCGCGGTTGCGTGTAGTGGTCGATCAGCGGCACGGTAATATTGGCTAGCAGCACGGCAAACGCGACGCCGTCCGGATAACCGCCGTAGACGCGAATCAACCATACCAGCAGGCCGATCAGCGCGCCGTAAATCAAGCGGCCGCGTGGGGTGGTGGAGGCGCTGACCGGATCGGTGGCTATAAAGAAGGCACCCAGCATCGTTGCACCAGACAACAGATGGATCAGCGGCGATGCCTGATGGGCGGGATCCAGCAGATAGGCGATGCCGGAACACAGTGCCAACATTGCCAGCATGCTGAACGGTATCTGCCAGTGGATCAGCCTGCGCCCCAGCATAAACAGCCCGCCGGCCAGAAAGCCGAGATTGACCCATTGCCAGCCGATGCCTGCCAGCGCAGCACCGAAAATCGGCGTTTGCAGTACTTGCTCAACCGAATGCCCGCTGCGCAGACCGGTTTTGAAACCGTCCAATGGCGTCGCCTGACTGATGCCGTCAATGCCCATTTGCAGTTCGTGCAGCGTGGCGCCCTGGCCGGTGTGGCCGCTGAAAATGGCCAGCAACACGTCAGGGAATGATAACGCGGTGGCGCGCAGCGTCTCCGGCGGCAACCAACTGGTCATCTGCACCGGGAAGGAAATCAGCAGCACCACATAGCCGACCATGGCCGGGTTGAACGGGTTTTGCCCCAAACCGCCATAGAGCTGCTTGGCAATAACGATGGCGAACAGGGTGCCGATGACGATCATCCACCACGGTGCCAGCGGCGGCAGGCTGATACCGAGTAGCAGCGCGGTCAGTATGGCCGAGTTGTCGGCCAGACGCGCGCGCACCGGCTGTTTGCGCAGCGCCAGAATGGCACTTTCAGCCAGCAGAGCGGAGATCATGGCCAGAGCAACCTGAATCAGGCTGCCGTAACCGAAGAACCATAGCTGCGCGGCCAAACCCGGAATGCAGGCCAGCATCACCCATAGCATGATGCGGCTGGTGCTCTGCTGATTATGGGTGAAAGGGGAACTGGCGATATGTAAGCCTTTGGCAGCGGTCTGTTTTATCGGCCTGAACTTCATAGAGTAACTACACCTGTCTTTGCCGCGTCAACGGCAGATTCAACACGCCGCTTAACGGGCGCAGGGAAAATGATAGCGCAGCATTCTACCTCATTCGCCGGTAGGGTAATACGCAATGATATTGGGGTTATCGGATTTTTAGCACGCGTTGTGGCGTTGGCAAGAGAATTGTGTGGTTTTTTTCGCCAGCGTTTTGCGTTAGCTTGATGTTAAAGTGAGCTGCCTGGCGTTAAAACCACGTCAAATGTGCAATATCCCTAATGACAAGATGTTTATTTTGGTACATTTATTCGCACAAAATAACAACTTCTGCATAATCCATCTAGGTTATTATCCCGAGTATTATTAAGTTAGTGAATGAATAATAATGACAAATGAAGACGTTTTTTTTATTGAAGAGCTGATTGAGTGGGTCGAAATACATCTGGAAACACGGCCAAATCTTGACGAAGTAGCGCGGATATCCGGCTATTCCAAGTGGCATCTGCAACGCAAGTTCAAACGGATCACCGGTATCCAATTGGCAACCTATATCCGCTCACGTATTTTGACGCGCGCGGCCGTGGCGTTGCGTATCACTCGTCGTTCAATTATTGATATTTCTGATGAGTTGGGCTTCGACTCGCAACAAACCTTTACGCGCATGTTCAAGCAGCGGTTTGGCACTACGCCAAACCGCTACCGTTCGATGGACAAATGGGACGTAAAAAACCTGATGCCGCGTTTTAACTTCGAGGCACAGTACGAAAAGGGCTATTACCCGGAAGTGAAGCGACTGACGCTGCCGGAGATGCAGCTGGCGGGGTTTACGCGGCGACTGGATTTTGACGTAAGGGAAGGCATGGAGCATGCTTCCTGTATGGCGATGAAAGATGAAATTTTCAACGACTTCTTTAAGGGATTAAGCGTTGACTGCCATAAGGTCTACAGCATCCATTCGGCTCGCAGTTGTGATTACGGTGAATTTTCTGCGGTGCATACCATGGCGGTAGAGCAGCCGCATCGTAAGGATATTCTTTCCGGTCATCAGATCGATAACATTCATCTGCCCGAGCGTGAATATATTTCGATTACCCATCAAGGGACGGCAAAAGAGTGCGTGCAGTTTTTTTCCTACCTGATTACCCATGTGATGCCAGGCCTGCGCCATAAAGTGAAGGGCAGCATTGAAATGGAAATCATCGATCTTGCGCAGTGGCAGCAGGATGCCAAAATGCGCCAGATTAACGTCAACTACACCTACCTGATCTCTATCGACTAAGCGCCTTGCATCCTGCAAGGCGTTATCTCAATTCTCTTTCTCGGTTTGCGCCTGCTGCGCGGCCTTTTTTGGCTTTGACGCGGGCGATGGCGGCGGCCACGGCGGCCTTGCGCGGATCGTCTTCTTGCGGCGCGGCAGCCTCGACTGCAGCCGGGGTTGCCTGTTGCGCCTGCTGCGCGGCCTTTTTGGCTTTGACGCGGGCGATGGCGGCGGCCACGGCGGCCTTGCGCGGATCGTCTTCTTGCGGTGCGGCAGCCTCGACTGCAGCCGGGGTTGCCTGTTGTGGCTGCTGCGCGGCCTTTTTGGCTTTGACGCGGGCGATGGCGGCGGCCACGGCGGCCTGGCGCGGATTCGTCTTCTTGCGGCGCGGCAGCCTCGGCTTCAGCCGGGGTTGCCTGTTGTGGCTGCTGCGCGGCCTTTTTGGCTTTGACGCGGGCGATGGCGGCGGCCACGGCGGCCTTGCGCGGATCGTCTTCTTGCGGCGCGGCAGCCTCGGCTTCAGCCGGGGTTGCCTGTTGTGGCTGCTGCGCGGCCTTTTTGGCTTTGACGCGGGCGATGGCGGCGGCCACGGCGGCCTTGCGCGGGTCGTCTTCTTGCGGCGCGGCAGCCTCGACTGCAGCCGGGGTTGCCTGTTGTGGCTGCTGCGCGGCCTTTTTGGCTTTGGCGCGGGCGATGGCGGCGGCCACGGCGGCCTTGCGCGGATCCTCTTGCTGCGGTGCAGCAGCCTCGGTTACAGCCGGCGCGGCGGCATCGGTCTGCTGCTGTGCCTTGCGTTCCCGCGCCAGCGCTTTGCGCGCTTCACGGGCGGCAATCACCGCGCTATTGTCCGGTTCCTGCCCGCCTGGCGCGCTGCCTTCGGCGGCGGTGCTGTTGCTGCGAACACGCGTCAGCGCAGCCTGTACGGCACTCTGATCGTCATCGGTCAGTTTCACCGCCGCTTTCTTGTGACGCTGTTCACGCGCCAGTTTCTCGCGTTCCATCCGCGCCAGTTTGGCTTCGTAACGCGCCTTGGCTTCGGCGGCGCGTGCCGCTTCCTGATCGATGGCCTTGATCTCGGCCTTTTCCTGCCGGTAATACTGCACCAGTGGAATATTGCTTGGGCACACGTAGGCGCAGGCGCCGCATTCAATACAGTCAAACAGGTTGTGATTGCGCGCTTTGTCGTGCTCCTGGCCGCGGCTGAACCAATAGAGCTGCTGTGGCAGCAAACCGGCCGGGCAGGCGTCCACGCACAGCCCGCAGCGGATGCAAGACTGTTCCGGCTCCTGTGGCGCCATTTCGTCCACCGTCGGTGCCAGCAGACAGTTGCTGATTTTGACAATCGGCACATTGAGCGCCGGCAGGGTGAAGCCCATCAGCGGCCCGCCCATCACCACCATCTGCTGCGGCTGCGGCTGGAAGCCGGCAAATGCCAACAGATGCTCGACCGGGGTGCCGATGCGCGCCCACAGATTACCGGGCTGGCTCAGCGCGTCGCCGGTCAGCGTGACAACGCGTTCAATTAACGGTTCGCCATCAATAATGGCGCGCTTGATGGCAAAGGCGGTGCCGACGTTTTGCATCAACACGCCGATAGCAGAAGAGTGCTTACCGTGTGGTACCTCTTTGCCGGTGAGAATTTTGGTCAACTGCTTGGCGCCGCCGGACGGGTATTTGGTGGGGATCACCCGCAGCGCAATGTGTGGGTGTTCACGCAGCGCAAGTTCCAGCGCGGCGATGGCCTGCGGTTTGTTATCCTCAATGCCGATCAGCGTGGTTTTGGGCTGGAGCAGATGGCGCAGGATCTCGGTGCCCTGCAGTATCTGATCGGCATGCTCCTGCATCAGGCGATCGTCGGCGGTGATATAGGGCTCACATTCGGCGGCATTGAGGATCAGTGTCTCCACGCCATGCGCGCCGCCCTGCAGTTTACTGGCGGTGGGAAAACCGGCGCCGCCCAGCCCGGCAATGCCGGCCTGATGGATACGCGCAACGATCTCGGATGCAGGCGCCTGGCGATAGTCGACCAACGGCGTGCGTTCGCACCAGCGATCGTCACCGTCAGGGCGAATCATCACGCACAGTTCCGCCAGTCCGGACGGGTGAGCGGTGATATGTGGCTTGATGGCGATGACCGTGCCGGAGGTTGGTGCATGCACCGGCAGCGTTCGCCCACGGCCGACGGTCAGCGGCTGGCCTTTCAGCACCGCATCGCCGACCTGCACGATCAGCTCGCCTTCCGGCCCCAGATGCTGTTGCAGCGGAATGATGAAAATATCAGGCAGCGGTGCCGTACGCAGCGGTACGCCGCTGGATTGCTCTTTCATTTCAGGTGGATGGATCCCGCCGTCGAAATCCCAAATCCGATCTTTTTTGAAGGCGGCGAACAGATTAAACATGTTGCTCCACGTGAATGACTTGCACAGGGATGGTGTTCATATCCCACTTCCAATTGGCGGTAGTGGTGGCGACCGGTTTCATTTCAATACAGTCTGTCGGGCAGGGCGCAACGCACAGGTCGCAACCGGTGCACAGATCGGTAATTACCGTATGCATGGCGCGGGTAGCGCCAACGATGGCATCCACCGGGCAAGCCTGGATGCACTTGGTGCAGCCGATGCAGTTGGCTTCGTCGATAAATGCCACTTTGCGCGTCGGTTGTGCCACTTCTTCGCCACCATCCAGCGGCTGTGGCTCGACGTTGAGCAGCTCCGCCAGCTTCAGCATCACCTGCTCGCCGCCCGGCGCGCATTTGTTGATCATTTCGCCATTGGCCACCGCTTCGGCATACGGCCGGCAGCCGGGATAGCCACATTGACCGCACTGGCTCTGCGGCAGGATTTCGTCCACCTGTTCGGCGACCGGATCTTCTTCTACCTCAAAGCGGCGCGCGGCGAAACCGAGCACCAGACCAAACAGCAACCCAAGGGCGCTCAGTGCCGCAACGGCAATCCACAACGCACTCATTAGAATTTCACCAGCCCGGTAAAGCCCATAAAGGCCAACGACATAAGTCCGGCGGTGATCAGGGCGATAGACGAGCCACGGAACGGCGCCGGAACGTCAGCCACCGCCAGACGTTCGCGGATGGCGGCAAACAGCACCATCACCAGCGAGAAGCCCGCTGCGGCGCTAAAGCCGTATACCGCAGACTGCAGGAAGTTATAGCCAAGATTGATATTCAGCAACGCCACGCCAAGCACCGCGCAGTTGGTGGTGATCAGCGGCAGGAAGATGCCGAGCAGCCGGTACAGCGCCGGACTGGTCTTGCGCACCACCATTTCGGTGAACTGCACCACCACGGCGATGACCAGAATAAAGGACAGCGTGCGCAGGTACACCAGATCCAGCGGCACCAGAATAAATGTATTGATGACCCAGGAGCTGATCGACGCCATCGTCATGACGAAGGTGGTCGCCATGCCCATGCCAATGGCGCTCTCCAGTTTCTTGGAAACGCCCATAAACGGACACAGGCCGAGAAACTTCACCAGGACAAAGTTGTTCACCAGTACGGTGCCGACAAAAAGGAGCAGGTATTCGGTCATTGCAACGCCTAAAAAAAGAAAAGCCGCTTATTATCGGGAATCAGCGGTATAACGACAACATATGAATCGCAGGGATAATACCCTTTTTGCTACGAATTGGTCAAAATTTGCACGCCTTGGCGTGCAAATCGTGCCTTCGCCCGCGCGTTTATTGGGTAAAGGTCCCCTTGACCCGTTGCGAGCGCTTGATATAGGGCACCAATAGCGCCGCCATCAACAGTGGCCAGCCGAGGCTGCGTACCGCCAGTTCGTCGGGGATTGGCGAAAAGGCGAACGCCTTGATCGCCAGCAGCACGGTAATCAACAGCCACAGCAGGAACAGTTTCGGGAAGCGGCGCGAACGGTGGCAGAACAGCCACAGCAGCCACAGGGTAAACGCCCACATGGCAAGGGTGGTGATCACCGAAAAGTACCATTGCAGGCTGAAGGCCTGGGCATTGGTCATCAGATATTCGCGGGACTCCGGGGCGACGATCGCCATGCCGTACAGCAATAGCATCAGGCTGGCGCTCAGCAGGGTAACGATCAGATAGGCCATCGGGGCCAGCAGCCAACCGCCGATGCGATTGTATTCAATAGAGGACATAACGGCTTCCTGGAAACGGTCAAGGCAACAAGCGGCATAGAGTAGCGGGTAATTATCGCCTCGTCATCCCCATGCGTGCTGTCGGCGAGGATGTGCGCAGCGTGGCATTTTTACAATTTTTGTCATCAGTATAATCTCAGTAAAACCCAGCATCTCATACTGCCATTGGCTATGGAGATAATACATGACGGAGGTATGTATTATTTTCTAAAAATTTAATGTCAATATTTAAGAATGTTCTCATTTCTTATTGTTTTTATTGTTTATTTTTTCATGTGTCTTTGGCTTGTGAATTGGCGATAGCACTTTTAAGATGCCGAAAAAATAGCCAGGACTCTCTGAATGGACTCAGTAACTCATCGGCTTGCAGCGCTACTGCTGGGCCTATTTGCTACACCCGGCGTTGCGGTTGCCATCCCCTCGGGGAACGAGGTGCCGCCGCTTGCCGCACCTGCACAGGCCGCGCTTATTGATGCTCGGCAGCAAAGCCGGCAACAGGATCGGGAGCGTGCCCTACAGCAACAGAATACGCCCGATAGCGATGTCCGGCTGACACCGCCTGGCGCCGTCCTGCCTGATTACCCGACTCACGAACGTCCCTGCTTTCCTGTCGACAGGTTGCAACTCGACGGTGACGCGGCCAGCGATTTCCAGTGGGCGCTGGATGCGGTTGATGACGCCAGGGGGCGCTGTCTGGGTGGCCAGGGAATACTGCTGGTGATTAATAAGGTCCAAAACGCCATTCTGGCCAAAGGCTACGTCACCACCCGGGTTATGGCCGAAGAGCAGAACCTGACCGATGGGATCCTCCGGTTACGTCTCCAGCCCGGGCGCATTGGCGACATTCGCTTTGGCGCACCGGTCTCCTGGCGAGGGCGATTATGGAATGCGTTCCCGACGGGCACGGGTAAGATCCTCAACCTGCGCGATATCGAGCAGGGGCTGGAGAATTTCAGGCGGGTGCCGAGCGCCGCTGCCGACATCAAGATTGAGCCTGGTCGGCAGGAGTCGACCAGCGATTTGGTCGTCAGTTGGCAAGAAGGGCGGCCGGTGCGTCTTGGTCTGGGGCTGGACGACAGTGGTTCCAAAAGTACCGGTCGTTACCTGGCCTCGGCGACCCTGGCGCTTGACGCCCCATTTGCCCAGAACGATCTGTTCTACGCCAATATTGGCAAAGACGTGCTGCAACATGGCCCTTTCGGCAATCGCTTCCATACGCTGAACTACTTTTTCCCGTTGGGATACTGGGGCTTGGCTGCCAATTACAACGACTACACCTATCACCAGAATATCGCCAACGCCAATGAGGTACTGACCTACAGCGGCAACAGCGACAATATTCAATTGAGCGTCTCGCGGCTGCTGTACCGCGATCGGTCGCACAAGATCACGCTCAATCTGCGTGGTTACCGCAAGCACTCCAGCAATGCCGTCGATGGTATCGACATCGTATCGCAAAAACGTCGCACCGCCGGTTGGGAACTGGGGCTGAACCAGCGTAGCTACCTTGCTAGCACCACGCTGGATGCCAATATCAACTGGCGTCGTGGGACTGGCGCGTTCAATGCCCTGCCGGCACCGGAAGAATCCTATCATGGCGGCAGTGCGCGCCGCGGGATTGCCATGGGCGATATCAGCCTGAACCAGCCCTTTGCGCTGGGCACGCAACCCTGGCGCTATTACACCAGCCTGCGTGCTCAATGGAGCCAGCACGCCTTGACGCCCACAGGACCGTCTGGCGATTGCCGGGCGTTATACGGTACGCGGGTTTGACGGTGAACAGATGCTCTCCGGCGAGAAGGGGCTGCAATGGCGCAACGAACTGGCCTGGAACCTGTTGGCACGAGGCCACGAACTGTACGCCGCGCTGGATTACGGCGGGTAGATGGCCCAGGGACCCGCTATCTGGTCGGGCACCAACTGGCGGGAAGCGCCATAGGGCTGCGCGGCACCTTATGGGGGCGCTTCAGTTACGACCTGTTTGCCGGAGTGCCGGTCTACAAACCGGACCATTTCGTTACCTCGAGCGTGACCAGCGGCTTTAGTCTTAATCTGGAAATCTGACGCGTCGGGCTGAGATAGCGAGCGCAATTACGAATATGGCTGCCGATCTAAACGGACTGATTTTTCTCACGGATGTGACCTATGAACAAACATTGCTATTGCCTGATCTTTAGCCGCACAGATGGAGCATTGCGGGTGGTTTCCGAACTGGCGCGTCGTTGCAGCACTGACTCCGGGCAACGTCGCAGCGCCGCTACCAGCACGGGGCACCGTTGGTGGGTGACGGTGCGGCGGGTGGTGTGGTTGCTGGGGTTGGCCTTGTTTGCCGGACCGGTGATGGCCGACGGCATTGTGGCGGATGCCGCCGCCACACCTGGCCTGCGGCCAGAGGTTATCGCCACCCACAATGGGTTGCCGCAGGTCAACATCACCGCCCCCAATCAGGCTGGGGTTTCGCATAATCAATATCAGCAGTTTGACGTCGATCGCAAGGGCGCCATCCTCAACAACTCGGCGATCATGACTCAGAGCCAACTGGCCGGGATGATCCAGGGCAATCCCCATCTTGATCCCAACGCCGCAGCGGCGCGGGTGATCCTCAATGAGGTTAACAGTAACAACCCCAGTCAACTACGTGGTTTTCTGGAGGTGGCTGGCGGCAAGGCGCAGGTGATTGTCGCCAACCCGGCCGGGATTATCTGCAACGGCTGCGGCACCATCAACGCCGGGCGCATGACGCTGACTACCGGCCGCCCGCAGATCAACGCCGACGGCAGTCTGGCGGGGTATCAGATTGAACGCGGAGTGGTACGGATTGACGGTGGCGGGTTGAACGGCGACGCCCGGCATGACACCGAATACGTCGACATTCTGGCGCGCGCGGTGGCGGTCAACGCCGGCGTCTGGGCCAAACAGGGGCTGACGGTGGTGGCCGGTCGCAACCGCGTGAGCGCGGATGTCAAAACCGTTACCCCGTTGGCGCAGGACGGCAGTGCCAAACCCGAACTGGCGATAGACATGAGTCAGATGGGCGGTATGTACAGCGGTAGCATCCGCATGATCGGCACCGAAGCCGGCGTCGGTGTGCGTAACCGCAACGGACAGGTGCAGGCGAGCAAAACGTTGACCGTGAGCAGCGATGGCAGGCTCAGTTGGCAGTCTGATGCAAGTGACGCCGTCACGCAAGCCGGCAGCGACATCCAGTTTGCAGCCAAAGACGCCATCGACTTCCACGGCAAACTGCACGGCGGCGGGCAGTTGACGCTACAGAGTCGCGACGGCACGCTCACGCAGTCCGGTACCCTGGCAGCAGCCGGGAACGTACGCCTGAACGCGGCGCGCGGCATCCAGAGCAGTGGACACCTGCTGGCGGGCAGCGATGTCAACAGCCAGATTGTGCGTGACGCCGGCCTGCAACTGGTCAGTCAGGGCGACATTCGCGCCAGCGGCAGTTTATTGAGTAACAAGGCGCTGAACGCGACCGGCCATCGGGTGGATATCAGCGGTGCGCAGGTCGCAGCCGGCCGTACCACGTTGACCGCGCTGAAGGGCGGCGTGGCGTTACGTCAATCGTCGGTTGACAGTGGGGAACTGGTGGTGAGCACCAGTGGTGATGTCAACGCGCAGCAGTCGAAGATCAAGGTCGGGCGCTGGCAACTGGCCGCCGTCAATCTGTTTAACCAACGGGCTAGCTGGTCCCAGACCGGCGACGGTGAGAGTCGCTTCACGCTGTCTGCGGGGGTGGATAACGCTGACGGCGCCATTGAGGCTCAGCGTCTGGCATTGACGGCCGGGGCGCTTGCCAATCAGCACGGTCGGCTGGTGTCGCTCAACGACGCAGCGCAGCACTGGCAGGTCACTGGCCTGCTTGACAACGCCGGTGGCATATTGGGCAGCAACGGTGACCTGCGCCTTGAGGCGGCTGGTGTTGACAACCAGGGCGGTACGATAAAAACACAGCGGCAACTGATGATTGATAGCGGCAGCGCCATCAATAACCTCTCGGGCAACCTGCTGGCCGGCCAGACTCTGACGCTCGACGCGGTTGGCAGTCTGAACAATCAGCTCGGCACCCTGAGCGGCGGTGAGATGCGGCTGGCGGTGCAGCAACTGGATAATTCGCAGGGGCAGGTTATTGGTCTGGGCAACCTTGACCTGACGGCCAGTCGACTGGACAACCTGCACGGCCTGATTGCGGCAGGGAAAGGGCTGAGTCTGCATACCGGCGACTGGGACAACCGTGGCGGCACCGCACAGGGCGAAACGTCGCTCACGGCAACGGCCGGCAGCGTCAACAATGATCAGGGCAAACTGCTGTCCGGTCAGCGGTTAAGCCTGAATACCACGGGTAACGTCACCAACGGTGCCGGAGAAATCAGCGGCACGGTGCTGGCGCTACAGGTCGCCCAGCTCGACAATACGCAGGGCAAGATGATTGGCCTGCAACGGCTTGAGCTACGTGCGGATGAGGGCGTGAATAATACGCAGGGGCAGCTGGGCGCCGGTGAAATGCTCAGCGTGCACACCGACGGCGAGCTGAATAACCGGCGAGGCTCCCTCACCGGGAATGGGCAAACCCGCGTGACGGCGCGAGAGCTGCACAACGATGACGGCACGATATTGGCCGAAACCCAGTTGGCGTTAACCATCGCTGCCGGGCTGACTAACCGTAAGGGCGAAATCGGCGGCGAATCGCTCACCCTGACGGCACAGCAGGTAGACAACACCCAGGGCAAGGTGGTGGCTCGCCAGAGCCTGGCGCTGACGGCGCAACGGGGGCTGATCAACGCTGGCGGCTGGCTTGATGCCGGAAATACACTTGGCGTACATAGCGACGGCGACTGGGATAACCGTAATGGCAGCGTACAAGGTGGTGCTCAGGTGGTCGCCGCTGTGCGCTCCCTTGATAATGCCAATGGCCGATTGCAGTCAGGTGGCGACCTGACGCTGGCGGGCACGGGGGATATTGTTAACCGGGCCGGCAGGTTGAGCGCGCAACGGACTCTCGCCATTACTGGCGACTCGACCAGCCTGTTTGATAACGACGGCGGCTCGTTGCAAAGCGGCGGCGCGTTAACCTTGCAAAGTGGGCAGTTGACCAATCGACGCTCGGGGCTGGTGCTGGGCCAGCAGGCGCTGACCCTGAATCTGACCGGTGGATGGGACAATCAGGGCGGTAATCTGACCGCTAACGGCAGCACGTGGGTGCGAGCGGCAAATCTGTTGAATGCTCAGGGTGCCATCAACGCGCTGGACCGCCTGGAGATGCAGTTCAGCGGGAAACTGGATAACGGCAACGGGCGGATTTTTAGCCACCTGTCCCAGACGCTTACGGCACAGGAAATAATCAACGCGCAGGGCTGGATGGGCAGTCAGGGGAGCTGGCATGCCGTCAGCGGTGGGTTTGACAACGCACAAGGCAGCGTACAGAGCCAGCAGGACGGCCTGTTGACGGCTCACTGGCTGGGCAACGCGAAAGGCATCTTGCAGTCGGCCGCCGACCTGGTATTGCGCGTCGCGCAGGATATCGACAACCAGGATGGCAAGGTGTCGGCGCAGGGGAAAATGACGGTGCAGGGCGCAGACGAAGCGACGCTTGCGGGCAAGATAAACAACGCCGGCGGCCAGTGGCTGGCCGGTGGGGCGCTGCATATTGCCGCCCTCAGTCTGGATAATACCCAGGGCGGCCAGCTGTACGCACAAAAACAGCTGCGTCTAAACCTGAACCACGGACTGGATAACCGCGGTGGTAAACTGCAAGGCGGTGAGGCGCTCACTCTTGAGGCTCGGTGGTTGCGGAATACCAGCGGTACCATAGATGGCCAGCAGCAACTGGCGCTACGCATTCTCGACATACTGGATAATAGCGGCGGCGTGGTGCGCAGCAACGGCGAGCAGCAGCTCATGGCAGCCAGTATCGCTAACTCGCGAGGGGTGTTCAGCAGCCGGGACGGCATCCGTCTGACGACGGAGCAACTGGACAACGCCGGCGGCACGCTGGTCAGTCAGGGGGCAGGCGCCTACCGAATCGATCGTCTCAACAACCCGCAGGGCAAGCTGCACAGCGGCGCGACACTGACGCTTGACGGTGTGCAAGTGAATAACCAGGGTGGGCAACTGGTGTCAACGCAGGGACTGACGCTCAAGAGCGGCGAACTCGATAACAGTGAACAAGGTATGCTCAGCAGTCAGGCGGCGCTGGCTGTGCGGGCCGAACGTCTGAACAACCGCGATGGCGGCCAGATATTGGGCACTACCCACACCGACATCAGCGCCCGTGACATCGATAATACCGCCGGTCTATTGCAAAGCGCAGATCGCCTCACTCTCAGTCACCTCTCGCAGTTGGATAATCGCCACGGGCGTATTTTGGCTAACGGCAATCTCGAGATTAACGCCGACCGGCCAGCGGGCGATTCGCTGCTCGCTCTGCTTAATCAGAGCGGGCGACTGGAGAGTGCCGCTACCCTGAAACTGCATGCGCGCACTGTGGATAATCAGAATGGCACCCTGTTGGGGTTGCAGGCGCTGACGCTGTTCGCGCAGCAGGATTACGCACGCCAAGCCGGCGAAACGATCAGCAGTAACGGTACGCTGTCGTTCTCCCTGAGCGGTGCTTTTACCAATCTGGTGGACTGGCTGCTGCCGGGCAACCTGGTGCTCAATGCGGCCAGCATCACCAACCCGGCGAGCCTGGTGGGCAAGACGTTGCAACTGACCACCGGTGCGTTGCAAAACAGCGGGCGTATTGAAGCGGACGCGATGACGCTCAACGTTGATAGCCTGGACAACGCGGCGGCGTTGATGGGAGATGATATTGCCGTACGCGGGCGTATCATCGACAACCACGGACAACCGGCGGTGATGGCGGCGAGCCAAAGCCTGACGCTGCAGACCGGCGAGCGTTTGACCAACCGGGACGGTGCTCTGCTCTATAGCGCAGACCGCCTGCAGCTGCACAGTGATGATCTGATTGAAAACCGGGCCAGCGTTATCGAAGCGGACGGCGACGTTATGATCGAAGCCCGGCGGCTGGACAATCTGCGGCAAGGTCTGGTGATTGAGCGCGCGGTGGATAAACGCGATTACAAATGGCACCGCTACAACTATTACTGGCGCTCCTACGGCTCACAGGTCAACCCCGATAAAATCACCATGGCGCCGATCACCCAACGGCTAACCTTCCAGGATGACACGGCGGCGCAAACCAACCGCTTCGGCACCCTGCTGACCATCGACGCTGTCGGCAAGCGTGCGCAGGTGCTGGTCAAGGACAGCAGCGGCCAACTGATTGACCTGTGGGTCAACTATCTGGCGCTTAAACCTGACGCCGATGGCAGCTATGCCATGACGTTTTACGAAACGCGTGGGGGAAATCAGCTGGCGGCCATCCCGACCCCTTATCAAAACGGCTTCCATTGGGAGCATGACTGGACGCAGGTGATGACCTGGGATCCCGGGATGCATGTCGATATCGACAGCGCACCGTTTGTCACCGATTACAACAACTTCCGCGAGCGTAGCGAGAGCGGTACGCTGACGCGCGACAAACTGGTCTCTGAAGGCATCGGGGCGCGTATGCTGGCGGGAGGCAACCTGGTGCTACGCATCACCGGTCAGTTGTTCAATGACGCCAGCATCATTACGGCTAATGGCAACCTGACACAGGATGGCGGTGGCAGCGTGGACAACCGGGGTTATTCGGTTAACGAACGGCGTCAGGCGTTTATTGTCGACCACTACGACAAGGATACGCATCACTGGTATCCGACGTTTAACCGCGACGAGACCACGGCGCTGGCAACCCTTGACGGGGTTATCACCGGTAACGGCTCGGTCACCATCAGCGGGGCCAGCATCCACCAACATCACGGTCAATCAGGCGCAAACCAGCCGGCTCGAGGCGGCATTAAACGCCGTGGACGCCGAACGCGCCGAACTCGATCGCAATCCACTGGCCTTCACGGTGGAGGGCGCAGCCCGACCTGATGGCGATACCCAGCTTACGCCAGCCGAACAGCCCACGTCGCCCGCGGCGGTGACGCCATCGCCGCTGGGCGTCCGTTGCTACCGGCGGAACTGGCGCTGACTCAGCTGCAGCACCTGGATAATGTGGCCACCTTTATCCCCAATAACGGTCTGTTCAGCCAGCATACGGCGGTCGGTAGCCCGTTTCTGGTGGTGACCGACGAACGCTTTACCCGCCGCGATAAGTTCATCAGCAGTGACTATATGCTCAAACGCCTGGGCTATGACCCGGCGCAGGCCCATAAACGCCTGGGGGACGGTTTTTACGAACAGCGTCTGGTGCGTGAGCAGGTACTGAAGCTCACCGGCAAACCGTCCGTCAAAGGATGGGATGCAATGACGCAATACCAGCAGTTGATGAATAACGGCACGAAAGTGGCGCAAGATTTCCAACTGGTGCCGGGGATCGCGCTGACGCCGGCGCAGATCGCGGCATTGCAACAGGATATCGTCTGGCTGGTCAGTGAAACGGTCGCGAGCCAAAACGGCCCCGCAGACGGTGTGGGTGCCGAAGGTGTATCTGGCACAGACCACGCTGCGCCTGAGCGGCGATGGTGCGCTGATTGGCGGTGGTAATCTGCAACTCTCGGCCAACAGCATCACCAATGCGGCAAACCTGTTGGCCGACCCAGGCCCTTTTGGTCGACGCCGGGCAGTGGTTGCACCAGGGCGGTGTTATCAAGGCCGACAGCATTGATGTGCAGGCCGACAGCCTGACCGTGAGTACCAATTTACAGGATGCGTTACGCCAGGCGACGATCAGCGCCGGCGACATTCGTCTGCGCGGTGCGGATATCCGGCTTTCTGGGGCGAAGCTCGATGCTACGGACACACTCAGCCTCAGTGCCCGCAACGACCTGACCATTAGCGCTGCGAAGAGCAGCCATACTGCCGATCTTGACGTCATCTCTGGCTCTATGGGTAATCGTACCCGTGGCGGCACCGAACAGGCCGGTTCACGCATGGCGCAGGTCAGCGGCCAATGGCAGCAGGCGTTGGGCAGTGAGCTTAACGCCGGTGGCAACCTCAGCCTGTCGGCCGGGCGGGACGTGGCGCTCTCCGGCAGTCAGGTCGGGGCTGCCGGCAGCACCCGCGTGCAGGCCGGGAATGATATCAACATTCAGGCCGAAACCACCATCAACACCACGCAACTGGGCGCCAGCAGCCGCACGTCGTCGGTCAACAACCACCGTC
Source organism: Serratia odorifera (assembly GCF_900635445.1). Taxonomy (NCBI): domain Bacteria; kingdom Pseudomonadati; phylum Pseudomonadota; class Gammaproteobacteria; order Enterobacterales; family Yersiniaceae; genus Serratia; species Serratia odorifera. The sequence continues at coordinate 4,193,580 of NZ_LR134117.1, read as the reverse complement.
AGGAAGAGCGCCTGACGCTCAGCAGCCTGAGCGGTGACCGGGGGATTACCCTGGTGGCGGGCAACCAACTGCTGGCAGAAGGTGCCCAAGTTGTTAGCCAAGAGGGGCGCATTGGCGTCAGTGCGCAGGACGTGACCATCAAGGACGCGCGCATCCGCACGCAAGATCAGGACAGCGAAAACAAGCGTCGTGGCAAGACCAAAAGCCACCGCGAAGAGCAAACCGAACGTGCAATCAGTATCGGCAGCACCTTCAGTGGCCAGCAGGGAGTGACCATCATCGGTCGTGAAGGGGACCTGACCGTGACTGGCAGTGCGCTGCACAGTGGCCAGGGCGGGATTGCCTTGCAGGCGAAACGGGATGTGATCCTCGATCACACCACCGACAGTGAGCATCGCGTCTCCAGAGAGGAGAGTCGCGGGCGGAAAACCAAAGGTCAGTACGCCGAAGAGACCCTGCGTGAAAACGTGCTGGGCAGCACGCTCAGCGGGCGCGACGGTGTTACGGTAGTGGCGCAGCAAGGGAGCATCACCGCCACGGCAAGCGCCCTGCACAGTGACCAGGGCGGTATTGCCTTACAGGCGAAGCGGGATGTGAATCTCAATACCGCCACCGAACGCGAGTCGTACTACAGCGAAGCATATTCGGAGAAAAAAGGCTTCCTGAAAAAAAGAAGCAGCCTTAGCGTGGCGCGTGATGCGACCACGCGAGAGAAAGGCACGCTGCTGAGTGGCGACGGCGTCAGCGTTACCGCCGGCAATGACCTGACGGTCAGCGGATCGGCCATTGCCGCCGACCGGGATGTAAACCTGCAGGCCGGCCATAACGTCGATATTGGGCGCGGCCACCGAGAGCGACACGCATTACCGACTGGACGAGAAGAAAAAAAGCGGGCTGCTGGGCAGCGGTGGCATCGGTTTCACGCTAGGCAAGCGGTCGAGCAAACATGAAATCGACGAGAAAGGCACCACCCAGAGCCAAAAGCGTCCAGCACCGTTGGCAGCAACCAAGGCAACGTCGCCCTGTCGGCGAGCAACCAACTGCACGTTGCGGTGCCGATCTGGTGGCGGGCAAGAGCCTGACCCTGAGTGGCGACAGCGTGCGCATTGATCCCGGCTTTGATGCACGCACGCGTAAAGAAACCTTCGAACAGAAGCAGAGCGGGCTGACGCTGGCGCTGTCGGGTACCGCAGGCAGCGCACTCAACACCGCGGTCAGCTCGGCACAGCAGGCCAGAAAAGAAGGTGACGGGCGGCTTGGTGCGTTGCAAAACACCAAGGCGGCGCTGTCCGGGCTGCAGGCCGTACAGGCCGGGCAACTGGATAGCGCGAAAGGCAACGATGCGGCGAACACTAATACGGTGGGCATCAGCGTTTCCTACGGCAGCCAGGCGTCGAAGAGCGAAACCCGTAGCGATAGCCACCAATCGCAGGGCTGCACGCTCAACGCCGGGCAAAACCTGTCGATAACGGCGACCGGTAAAAACCACGCGGACGGAAGTGGGGATATCACGATTGGCGGTAGCCAACTCAAAGCGGGCAAGGATCTGTCGCTCGACGCGGCGCGTGATCTCAGCCTGCATTCGGCGCAAAACAGCGAAAGCACCGTCGGCAAGAACAGCAGTCAGGGCGGCAACATCGGCGTGGGGATTGGTGTCGGTTCAGGCGGCTGGGGTATCAGCGTGTCGGCGGGGATCAATGCCGGCAAGGGGCATGAGCGGGGCAACGGCCTGACGCATAGCGAAACCACGCTGGATGCAGGCAGCACCCTCAGCCTGAGCAGCGGCCGCGACACCCGGCTACAGGGCGCGCAGGCGAGCGGAGACAAAGTCGCCGTAGAGGCTGGGCGTGACCTGACGCTGCAAAGCGAGCAGGACAGCGACCGCTACGATGCCAGACAGCAGAACATCAGCGCCGGCGGCAGTTTCACCTTCGGTTCAATGACCGGCTCGGCGTATATGAGCGTCAGTCGGGATAAGCTCAACAGTAACTTCGATTCGGTGAAGGAGCAAAGCGGGCTGTTTGCGGGCCGAGGTGGCTATGACGTCAAGGTGGGCGAGCATACGCAGTTAAACGGCGCGGTGATAGGTTCAACGGCAACGGCGGATAAAAACAGGCTGGAGACGGGCACGCTGGGCTGGAGTGATATTCACAACCAGGCGGATTATAAAGCGACGCACAGCGGCGTTTCGTTTAGTAGCGGCGGTCCGGTGGGTAAGGATCTGCTGACCCATATGGCTGGCGGTATGCTGTCAGGGGCCAACAACAGCGGGCATGCCGACGGGACGACCAAGGCCGGGGTCAGCGAGGGGACGCTGATAGTCCGGGATAGCGTCAGGCAACGGCAGGATATCACCACGCTGAACCGGGATACCGAGCACGCCAACGACAGCAGCATCAGCCCGATCTTCAACAAGGAAAAGGAGCAGAACCGGCTTAAGCAGGTTCAACTGATAGCGGAGATAGGCTCGCAGGCCGCTGACATAGCCAGGACGCAGGGGGATATCAACGGGCTGAGCGAGGCGAAAAAACAGCATCCGGGCCTGAGCGCTGACGAACTGAGAAAGACCGATACGTACAAGGCAGAAATGGCGAAGTACGGCACGGGCAGTGCACTGCAACGTGGAATGCAGGCGGCAACAGCGGTAATACAGGGACTGGCGGGTGGCGATATAGCGAAAGCTGTCGCGGGAGGCGCAGCGCCTTACATCGCGAACATTATCGGCAGCAGCGGACTGGATGATGCCGGAAAAGTGATGGCGCACGCGGCGGTGAATGCGGCGCTGGCGGCAGCGCAGGGGAATAATGCGCTGGCCGGAGCGGCAGGCGCGGCGACAGCAGAGCTGGCGGGGATGATAGCGCTGGACGTCTACGGAAAAAGCGCCGGAGAGCTGAGTGAAAGCGAGAAGCAGACGGTAAGCGCCCTGGTAACGCTGGCGGCAGGTCTGGCAGGCGGGCTTGCCGGAAACAGCGCGGCGGACGCGGTGGCGGGAGCGCAGGCGGGTCAGACGACTGTCAGTAATAACCTGTTTGGCGGCAACGAAGAAAGCCAGACGAAGTTTGTTCAGGAACACGGTAAGGGTGTGCTTTCCTGTACGGAGGCGCCTTCATCAGCCAGTTGCCAGCGCGGTGAGGCGGTGAATAAAGCGATAGCCGGGGCGCTGGCAACCGGTGGAGTGGCATTGTTACCGGGTTCTGCACAGGCCATGTGGGGGCTGGGGGCAGGGGTGAATGCAGGTGCTCAGTACGCTGAAGATGGCAAGGTGAATCCGGTTAACTCTGTTGTTGCAGGCTGGACAAACGTTATCAGTATGGGAAATGGCCTCTGGGGAACAGTGGGCTGGAATGCCGCAGGAGGAGCCTTAACCAGTCAGATCAATGGTGATAATCCTTTGACCGGAGCGATTACTAATGGAGCTGAGGCCGCACTGGGCTATGGTTTTGGCAAAGTTGCAACCTCAGTAACGAATAGCGCCGGAAAATGGATAACAGGAGGATGGGATCCTAAGTTTAATCCTGACTTGCTGAAATACACTGAAATCAAAGGGCAATTAGGGATCTCTAAGGAGAAGCTGCCAAGTAAGCTTCCGAGTGTAGCGGGTAATATTACATCTTCAATCAGCTCTGAATCAGGTAGTAATACTGTGCAAAAATTAATCGATGGTCGGGGTGAAAAATGAGGGTTAATCAACAAAGTAACTTGGTTAAAAATATTCTTTTTTCATTAGCCACCGTATTTATTATCTCCCTGTCAATAATTTTTGCCGCTCTTTCTGCAAGGTTGTTATTTTCTGGGCTGCTTTGGGCATTCCGTGGTGAGTTTGATATGACCTGGAAAGACGTTATTAAAGTCTTCAAAATGGGGTTATATGCTGGAGTAACTCTTGGAGGCGCAGTTATTTTATTCCGCCTTTTTAAAGTAAAAGGCTTTTAAACTACGCTGAAAAGATCCCGGCTCTGTGGTCGGGATCTTTTTACCTGTCACTCAGCAGGCCGGATCAACTGATCGGGGAGATTGGCGGTCAGGTGATGGATATCGCGCGGACACAGGGACAAATCCGGGCGACGAATGCGGGTAAGGCAGAATTAGCGGCGAAGGGCGAGAAAGAACCGGGTAAAGGTGCCAGCAAGGAAGACTGGGCGGCTTACAACGAGAAGCTGACCAACACCTCTTCGTATAAGACGGCGCAAGCCGAATGGGGCACCGGAAGCGCCATCCAGCAAGGAATGCAGGCGGCGACGGCGGCGATACAGGGACTGGCCGGTGGCAATATGGCACAGGCATTGAGTGGAGCTGCAGCGCCGTATCTTGCGGAGCAAATCCACCAACTGGCCCCGGATGAAGCCAGTCGCGCGATGGCGCACGCGGTGGTGGGAGCCGTCACCGCTTACGCCAGTGGCAACAGTGCGGCGGCAGGAGCCACGGGTGCGGTCAGCGGTGAATTGATGGCACAACTGGTGTTGGAGCGGCTGTATCCGGGTAAAAAAGTCAGTGAGCTGAGCGAAAGCGAGAAGCAGGCAATCAGTGCGTTAGGCACACTGGCGGCGGGATTGGCAGGTGGTGTGGTGGGTGACAGCACGGCGGATGCGGTGGCCGGAGCGCAGACGGGTAAGAATTCGGCTGAAAACAATAATCTTGCCAATGTGCTTGCAGCGGCAGAGAAGAGCAAGCCGGGCACCATCGAGAAATATGAAGCGGATAAACAGTCCGAAATTGCGAAAGCCTGTAGTGGTGGCACACCGGTATCTTGTCAGGCCATGGTAGCCGCAGCGGGTACTGCTTTAGCGGGACCATTATTACCGGGCGCGGCGTTGGTGACGGGAGGAATTGGTGGCGGAGCGAATGCCGGCATCCAATATTTAGCCAATGGAGAAATCAACCCGAATGACGTCATTATTGCTACTTGGATCGGTGCTGCCACGGCAGGGACTGGATTTTGGGGAACTGTGGCGGCAAATGGAGTGGGAGGTGCGACCTCCAGTTACATTAAAGGTGATGATCCGCTGCAAGGAGGGTTGATCAATGGCGCGGCAGCAGGCTTGGGGTATGGTGCAGGCAAATTGACACAAGGAGCGTCGGATAAAGTCATTAACCCTAACTGGAAAAACTGGGAGTGGGTTGATATGGGAATGGGGATATCGAAGCCTATGCCATTAGATCCGTTGCCTGGGGTTCTTGGGAATATGGGAGGCTCCGCTTCGACCGAATATATAAATGACCGATTAGGAAAGTCTTTGAGTGATAATTCAGGAGATAAGAAATGATATCTCCTGATCGTAAAAATATTTTCATGCTTTTTATATACATGGTGATCGGTAGCGCTGTTGGCATTTTTATGACCGTTTTAATAACCTCACTACTGGTAGATGTTTATTTATATATTATCAAGGGCGTGAAGATTGATATTTACTCATATGATTTTATGAAGCTTTTTAACATTAGCTTCTTTTGTGGGCTTATCGGTGGTGGAGGTTGCTGGGCAATCTATTATCGGAATTACAGACGAAACAAATAGCCCCAATCCTGGCCACCGAGCCGGGATCGTTATTTTTACGCCCTAAATGTTGCCGGGGTTCGCTGGCTAATCTCAATCCTGCCCACTCCCGTGATGGCCTTGATGTGCTTGAGTCTGGTGAGGTCAAACCCGCTGAGCCAGTCGCCGGCAATGATCAGTTCGCAGTGGTAGTTATCCAGGGACTGAAGGCGCAGAAAGACCCGGAGGCACTGGCAGCAGCAAAAGCAACCTTGCAACAGGAAGGCAAACCGGCGACGGCAGCGATACAGGGACTGGCCGGTGGCAATATGGTACAGGCATTGAGTGGCGCAGCAGCGCCGTATCTGGCGGAGCATTTGTTAGTGAGAACGCAGGAACTGCTATTCAAGCTCAATTATTAGCTCATGAAAAGTCTGGAGATAAGAAATGAATATCCAGACTGTTGGGATAAAATTATTAGTTTATCTGATTTTTTTCTGTGTTTTATTGTTTGTAGGGATGGCATTAGGCACGAGGTTGATAATTGCTTTAATTTTTTACTATCAACAAGATACCTTTGTTTTTGGTTGGGGGAATGATGTTGTTTACTCGGTCAAAGCAGGTTTAGCCACAGGCATTCCCGCAGGTATCGGCATCTGGTTTATGTCGTGGATGAAAGCGCGCAAAGAAAAGCAACCTCCACCAAAAGAGTAACCATTCAACCCGGCTACAGGGCGCGCAGGCGAGCGGAGACAAAGTCACCGTAGAGGCTGGGCGTGACCTGACGCTGCAAAGCGAGCAGGACAGCGACCGCTACGATGCCAGACAGCAGAACATCAGCGCCGGCGGCAGTTTCACCTTCGGTTCAATGACCGGCTCGGCGTATATGAGCGTCAGTCGGGATAAGCTCAACAGCAACTTCGATTCGGTGAAGGAGCAAAGCGGGCTGTTTGCGGGCCGAGGTGGCTATGACGTCAAGGTGGGCGAGCATACGCAGTTAAACGGTGCGGTGATAGCAAGCAGCGCAGCGCAAGACAGGAATCGCCTTGAGACGGGCACGCTGGGCTGGAGTGATATTCACAACCAGGCGGATTATAAAGCGACGCACAGCGGCGGTTCGTTTAGCAGCGGCGGTCCGGTGGGTAAGGATCTGCTGACCCATATGGCTGGCGGCATGCTGTCGGTGGCCAACAACAGCGGGCATGCCGACGGGACGACCAAGGCCGGGATCAGCGAGGGGACGCTGATAGTCCGGGATAGCGTCAGGCAACGGCAGGATATCACCACGCTGAACCGGGATACCGAGCACGCCAACGACGGCAGCATCAGCCCGATCTTCAACAAGGAAAAGGAGCAGAACCGGCTTAAGCAGGTTCAACTGATCGGGGAGATTGGCAGTCAGGTGATGGATATCGCGCGGACACAGGGACAAATCCGGGCGACGAATGCGGGTAAGGCAGAATTAGCGGCGAAGGGCGAGAAAGAACCGGGTAAAGGTGCCAGCAAGGAAGACTGGGCGGCTTACAACGAGAAGCTGACCAACACCTCTTCGTATAAGACGGCGCAAGCCGAATGGGGCACCGGAAGCGCCATCCAGCAAGGAATGCAGGCGGCGACGGCGGCGATACAAGGGTTAGCCGGTGGCAATATGGCACAGGCATTGAGTGGAGCTGCAGCGCCGTATCTTGCGGAGCAAATCCACCAACTGGCCCCGGATGAAGCCAGTCGCGCGATGGCGCATGCGGTGGTGGGAGCCGTCACCGCTTACGCCAGTGGCAACAGTGCGGCGGCTGGAGCCACTGGTGCGGTCAGCGGTGAATTGATGGCGCAACTGGTGCTGGAGCGGCTGTATCCGGGTAAAAAAGTCAGTGAGCTGAGCGAAAGCGAGAAGCAGGCAATCAGTGCACTGAGCACACTGGCAGCCGGGCTTGTGGGTGGACTGGCAACGGGCGATACTGTGGGGGCGGTAACGGCAGCGCAGGCCGGGAAGAACGCGGTTGAGAATAATTTCTTGGGGGCTACATCATCCGACAAACTCGACAAGGCTGTTGAGAAAATTAAGAACGGTGATAAGTCTCTGGCGACGGCTAACGAGCTGATTAAGCTGGAAAACGCAGACAAGCGAAGTGATGCTCTGGTGTCAAAATTTGCCAAAGACCCTTCACAAATGAACAGTACCGAACGGGCTGAACTGGCGGGTTATCTGCGCGTTTACGCTGCTGAAATGGAAAAAGAGTATGGTCCAGCGGTATCACAGGAGCTGGTTAAAGGGCTACTCTCCGGGCAGGATTATATCAAACGCAGTCCTGATTCAGAGGCAATGGCAAAAGCCCAGAACATCATGAACACCTGGGGTTATCATAAATCGAATGCCAGTATCGGGGATGCACCGTTACTGTTTGGCGGTACAGTGCTGGGAACCACAATAAAAGCTATGGCCACTAATGTAGCGATTGGGGTGGGTGTTAATACTGGGGTTCAGCTCGCAGGCAAAGATCCGTTCAGTTATGTGGATGCAATTATGGCTGGAGTGACAGCAGCCGCGACAACAGGGAAAGGCATTATAGTTTCTGTTCCGATCAATATGGGAGGAGCTGCAATAGGAAGCGGGATTAAGGGAGAAGAACCGCTTAATTCTATGGCAGGCGCTGGAGCAGGTACTGTAGCTGGAGGTGTAGGCGGCACCATTATAAAAGGCGTGACATCAAAAGTTGCTGAAGAGGCTGTTTCTGATTTAACAGGTGCTATTGGTGGTAGCTATCTCATTGAAAAAACAGGGAATTATGTAAAAGATAATTTGGATGGAAAGGGGGGGGATGACAATGAAAAGTAATTTTTCCTTATTAATCAAGTTGATGCTAATGTGCCTGATGCTATTTTTATTTTTCGATATTATATCAGTGCTACTTGCATCCTCAATTGTCTATTTTAAAAAGGATTTTTTCCCTTTTAGTTGGAGTGACGTTTTTTCATCTTTCTTTGAGTCTGGATATGTCGGTGGTCTCATTTTGGGGGGTGGGATCTGGATAAAAATCTGGTTAAAGGAGAGAAAAAGCCAGAAAACTCTATCTGAATGAATGCTCGATTCCAACTCCAATGAAATCGACGAGAAAGGCACCACCCAGAGCCAAAGCGTCAGCGCCGTTGGCAGCAACCAGGGCAACGTCACCCTTGTGGCAGGTAAACAAAAACCTCGGTCAAGTGGCCGAGGTTTTGCTTTTATGCACTAAAATACCCTTGTTCTCGCTGTGTTATCACTATCTTGCCCGGTGCAGCGGTGGCCTTGATCTGCTTGGGTCTCGTGAGGTCAAACTCGCTGAGCCAGTCGCCACCAATAACCAGCTCGCCGTTCTGCCGCACCCAGTCTGCACCAAGGTCATAGCCGTGCTGGCTGTCTGCGCACAGGGTGTCCCACTCGTCATTATCGGTAACAAGGGTGAGCGTGATCAGGTTGCCCTGACGTAACAGCCTAAACCGGCTTCCTGGTCGCCAGCCGTGACGGATAAGGGTCAGTGTGGCTATCGGTTCGGCGGTGAAGGTTATCTTCATGGTGTCACCTCGTTGCTGTTGGTGGTCGGTGCTTTGTCGATATAGCGTTGGACCACGGCTCCATCCAGCGTCTTACACAAGGCATCATGGGACTCAGTGATAAGCCGTTCCAGCATCTGGCGCAGGGTCAGGCCGTGGTGATACGCCAATCGGTCAAGCGCAAACTGGGCGCGGTGACTCACTTCCATGTTCAGGCGGGTGATGTTGTGGTTGCAGCGACGGCGTGCGCGGTACTCTGCCTGACGTTGTGCGTTGATCTTGGCCATGATGAACCTCCTTGTTATTGCGTAACGGTGCGCATAACGTCGATATCGGCGTGGCCACACCGAGAGCGACACGTATTACCAACTGGACAAAAAAGGGCGGGCTGCAGAGTAGCCAACTCAAAGCGGGCAAAGACCTGTCGCCCGACGCGGTGCGTGATCTCAGCCTGCATTACTGGTGCCAGTGCGCGTAAAGAGCACGTTCATAAGATAATTTTATTGGTGGTTTTTATTCCCTAACACACTTATGAAAAATGGCAGTATAGCCAGTATTATACACCAGGTCAGCAGCCATAGTGCCACTCTGCCGGGTGTTTAGGCGAGCAGGATTTAAAAAAATTGACTGTAAGCACCACCTGGTATTGCAAAGAAAATAACAGCAATCGCTACCATGCCAAGAGACAGAAAGCAGATTTAATGATCAATTAATAACAAGGAGGTTTTATGAATAAGGACTTGAAAATCACCATAACAAAAGGGCGCTTCAGAAAATTAAGAGAATGGAATCGTCGCAGGAACTACTATTTCAAGCAGCTAAAACTTAATGGAAAGATTTACCTGGCAAAACTGATTTGGGATAAAAGGATAAGGAGTGAGCTAAATGTAAAATCCATTAAAACCATTCTGCTCCTGCGCAATGAGGGTACCGTCGGCGACGTGGTGGTTACTACACCACTGATAAAGGGGCTGTCTGAGGCTGGCTACACGGTTGATTTATTATTGACAACGTCGAGTAGTGTGGTGGTTAAATATAATCCTTATATCAGAGGTGTCTACCAGGCAGAGGATTGTAGCACTGAGATTTTTCTTAAGAGCTTTAATCATACCGTTGCAGAGTCGACAATAAATCGGTTAAGAGCGAATCATTACGATCTGATCATTGACCTTTGCCTGTTCGAAACTCCAGTGCATAGGTTAAGGTTATTTAGTGAAATAAATGCCAAAGCGGTTATTGGCTTCAATAAATGGAATTGCATTAACCATTACAGTAAATCGCTTGCATTTGAAAATGGTAAGCAACATGTAACAGAGGCTATTGCCATGGTGGCTAGTTTTATCGGAATTGGCCATATAAATCCCAAAGCTTATGATTTGCACATTCCTGGTGCAGTTTTTCGTGAAGTGCGTGATTTTTATGACGCCAAAAAAGAACGGATAAAAATTGTGATTAATGTATTTACTGGCAGTGCGGAGAGGGATCTATCTCAACGGCAACTGTTCAATATTGTTAAGATGCTTAATAGCAAATCAACCAATATCACGTTCATTCTTCTCGATCATCGGCGACAATTGAATCTACAACTTCCTGATAATGCCATTATAAACCCATTTAATTCACTACATCATGTTATGGCATTACTGTATGGGGCTGACATGGTGATAACGCCAGACACGTCGATTGTGCATATATCTGCCGCATGGGAGAAAACACTTATCTCTGTTTATAAAGACGTCATCGACAACAACTACTTATGGGCGCCGGGTTATGGCAATGCAAGTCAGATAATTGTTCATAATAGAATAATAGCGGATGTTGCGAACATTCCGGAGCTGATATGGCACGAGATAGACCAAAGAGGTTTGCTAAAGTAACCGGCCCTTAGCCACTGGCACTCTCAAGCTCCAGAGTCGCATAAGGTGCCTGGTTGATACGCCAACACCCGCCCCGTAGCAGGGCGGGTTAAAGTGAGCGCAGGCTAAATCAACGCTCTGCGCCGTTGCTGGCGATCAGTTTCTGATACCAGAAGAAGCTCTTCTTGCGCTGGCGCGCCAGATCCTTCTGGTGATCGACATAAACAAAACCGTATTGCTTCTGGAAACCGTTCAGCCAGCTCAGCAAGTCGATAAATGACCACGGATAATAACCACGCACGTCAGCCCCCTGAGCGATTGCATCTTCGATCGCGCCGATATGCTGGTTGAGGTAGTCAATGCGGTCGTCGTCTACCACTTCGCCATCGATAATCGGATCTTTGGCGCCAAGGCCGTTTTCGGTGATGTAAATCGGAATGTCACCGTAGCGCGCCTTGATATTCATGATGCCTTCGGTCAGGCCCTGCGGATAAATCTCCCAGTCCCAATCGGTATAGACGCCGTTCGGATTGCGCACGAACTTGAACAGACCCTTGAAGCCGAACTCATTGCCTTGCTGGTGGCCTTTGCCTTTTTCGCCGGTGGTGTTGATAGTCAGGTGGGATTCCTGATGGTTGGCGGCAATGGTTTCGCGCTTGTAGTAATTCAGGCCAATGAAATCGCAGATATTGTCACGCAGCAGTTGGCGATCGCCGTCAGCGAACTGCGGAACGCCCCACAACGCCTGAGTCTGCGCCAGCAGTTCTGCCGGGTATTCGCCTTTCAGTACCGGGTCATACAGCCAGTGGGTAAAAATGCCATCGGCCAACTGACAGGCGGCGAGATCTTCCGGTGACTGGCTGAGTGGGGTATTGGTCTGCAACACATTGACGAAACCGATCTTGCCGTCGATGCCGCTGGTACGGAATGCCGCCACCGCTTTGGCGTGGGCGACAAAAACGTGGTGACAGGCCTGCACCGCGCGCGCCGGGTTTTGCACGCCCGGTGGATGACCGCCAGTGATATAGCCAAAACCAATAAAGCAGATGGTTTCATTAAAGGTCGACCACAGCTTGACGCGGTCACCGTAACGCTCATAACACAGGCGGGCATAGGCTTCGAACGCCTCGGTAGTGGCTCGCGCTTCCCAGCCGCCTTCGTCTTGCAGCGCCTGCGGCAGATCCCAGTGATAAAGGGTGATCATCGGTTCGATGCCGTGTTCCAGCAGCGCGTCGATCAGATCGCTGTAAAACGCTACCCCGGCCTCATTGACTTGGCCACGGCCCTGCGGCAGCAGGCGCGGCCAGGAGATGGAAAAGCGGTAGCTCTTCATGCCCATTTCGGCCATCAGCGCCACGTCCTCGCGGAAGCGATGATAGTGATCGACCGCCACATCGCCGTTGGTGCCCTGATAGGTGGTGCCGGGCAGGTGGGAGAACACGTCCCAGATGGATGGGCCCTTGCCGTCGGCGTCATGGGCGCCTTCAACCTGATACGCCGCGGTAGCCGCGCCCCAGAGGAAATCTTTCGGGAAAGCAGACATAAACAACTCTCTCTGTCAGATGAATGATTGAATCAGTATCAGCCTAGTCTAGGGGGAACGGGAATGGTTTTGCAACCGGTTTCTGAAACCGGTTGCAGTTTTGTTGGCTGGCAGAGAGAGCGAGATTAACGGCGGTTCAGCTGATAGTAGGCCTCGTTCCAGCGGATTTCGTTCTTGAACGCCGGCAGCGTGGTGTCGTTATCGATCAGCAGGAACTCGATGTTGTGCATTTCGGCATACAGACGCAGATAATCGGCGTTCAGCGCCTGTGAGAATACCGTATGGTGCGCGCCGCCGGCTAGAATCCAGGCTTCGGCAGCGGTAGCCAGCGTCGGCTGTGCCTGCCAGATAGCGCGCGCCACCGGCAATTTCGGCAGTGGATGCGGCTGTTCCACGGTATCCACCTGGTTGACCAGCAGGCGGAAGCGATCGCCCATATCGATCAGACTGGCGTTGACCGCCGGGCCGGCCGGGGTAGAGAAGATCAGGCGTGCCGGATCCGCCTTGCCGCCGATGCCCAGCGGTTGAATGTCCAGCAGCGGTTTTTGCTCCTTGGCAATGGATGGGCACACTTCGAGCATGTGTGAGCCAACCACCAGATCGTTACCCGGCTGGAAGTGGTAGGTGTAATCCTCCATAAACGAGGTGCCGCCGTCCAGGCCGCCGGCCATCACTTTCAGAATGCGCAGCAGGGCGGCGGTCTTCCAGTCGCCTTCGCCGCCAAAGCCGTAGCCTTGCTGCATCAGGCGCTGTACCGCCAGCCCCGGCAGTTGCTTCATGCCATGCAGATCTTCAAAGTTGGTGGTAAAGGCGTGAAAATCCCCTTGCTCAAGGAAGCGTTTCATACCCAGCTCGATACGTGCCGCGTCGATCAGATTTTCGCGTTTGGCGCCGTTGCTTTTTACCGCTTCGCTCAGCACATAGCTGGCTTCATATTCTTCAATCAGCGTATCGACGTCGCCACGACTGACTTCGTTGATCACGCTGACCAGATCGCCGATGCCGTAGGCGTTCACCGCATAGCCGAACTGGATCTGTGCGCCGACTTTATCGCCTTCGGTTACTGCCACCTGGCGCATATTGTCGCCAAAGCGCGCCACTTTCAGCTGCTGGCTTTCCTGACGGGCGGCGGCAACGCGCATCCATTGTGCGATGCGTTGATGCGCGTTGCGGTCCTGCCAATGGCCGGTGATCACGCTGTGCTGCTGACGCATGCGTGCACCGATAAAGCCAAACTCACGGCCGCCGTGCGCGGTCTGGTTGAGATTCATAAAGTCCATATCCATGCTGTCCCACGGCACTTCGGCGTTGAACTGGGTATGGAACTGCAGCAACGGCTTGTTGAGGATCGACAGGCCGGCGATCCACATTTTTGCCGGCGAGAAGGTATGGAGCCAGGTCAGAATGCCGAGGCACTGCTGTTGATAATTGGCATCGCGGCACACGGTGGTGATTTCATCCGGCGTGGTCACCAGCGGTTTTAGCACCAACTTGACCGGCAGACCGGCGTCGCGGTTCAGGCTGTTGACCACCTGCTCGGCATGTTCTTTGACCTGTTGTAGCGTTTGCGGGCCATACAGATGCTGGCTGCCGATCACGAACCATACTTCGCGCTGTTTGAATGCGTCCATCAGTAACTCCTGACATGTTGACTGGGTGATAAGAGAGCGGACGCTGCCGCAGGCGGCGCCCGAAAGTTCAATGGCTGTGGATCCTTATGCATGACGTTCAGCGGCGTAGCGCGGCTCGGCGGCGTCGCACCACTGCTGATAACGCTGGTAGAGCTGCTGGAAGCGTGCGACTCGCAGCGGATCCGGTTGCAGCGTGCGCTCCAGCCCACAGGCCATGTGCCGTTGTGCGGCAGGGACATCGGCGAACTGTCCGGCAGCGACGGCGGCGAAGATCGCCGCGCCGAGCGCACAGCACTGATCGGAGGCGACGATCTGCAGCGGGCGATTCATCACGTCGGCGCAAACCTGCATGATGGTCGGTGATTTACGGGCAATGCCGCCCAATGCCAGCACATTCTCAACCGGGATATCCTGCTGTTCAAAGCATTCCATAATGGCGCGCGCGCCAAAGCCGGTGGCGGCGATAAAACCGCCGAACAGCGTCGGTGCATCGGTGCCGAGATTGAGATCGGTAATCACCCCCTTGAGGCGCTGATTGGCATATGGCGTACGGCGACCGTTGAACCAGTCCAGTACCACCGGCAGGTGATCGAGCGAAGGATTAGCGGCCCAGGCGTCGGTAAGCGACGCCAGCAGCTGGTTTTCAATCTGTTTGAGCTGTGGTTCCAGCTCCGGCTGGCGCGTTGCTGCTTCGCGCAGTGGCCAGCTCAGCAGGCGGCTGAACCAGGCGTACATGTCACCGAACGCCGACTGGCCTGCCTCCATGCCGATCAGCCCCGGCATAACGCTACCGTCAACCTGACCGCAGATACCGGCAATGGCGCGATCGCCGACCCGTTCACGATCGGCAATCAGAATGTCGCAGGTGGAGGTGCCGATCACCTTGACCAGGGTATACGGCTGGGCGCCGGCGCCGACCGCACCCATATGGCAGTCGAACGCGCCGCCGGACAGCACCACGTGCTGCGGCAGGCCCAGGCGCTGCGCCCATTCGGCGGTCAGCGTGCCGACCGGCAGATCGGCGGTATAAGACTGTTCGAACAGGGGATAGGGCAAGTCTTCCACCAGCAGCGGATCGAGCGCGGCAAAGAACTCTTTTGGCGGCAGACCACCCCAGTCCGGGTGCCAGAGCGTTTTATGGCCGACGCTGCAGCGCCCGCGTTTTAACCGCGCCGGCGCAGTGGTTCCCGACAGCAATGCCGGCACCCAGTCGCACAGTTCAACCCAGGAAGCGGCGGCGTGGCGTACCGCATCGTCGGCGCGCGATACGTGCAGAATTTTGGCCCAAAACCACTCGGAGGAATAAACACCGCCGATATAACGTGAATAATCGGCCGCGTTGCCGCTATGGCACAGCCGATTGATCTCTTCGGCTTCTTCAATCGCAGTGTGATCTTTCCATAACACGAACATGGCATTCGGGTTATTGGCGAATTCTGGTCGCAACGCCAGCACATCGCCGTTCTCATCAATCGGCGCCGGCGTTGAACCGGTGGAATCCACGCCGATGCCAATCACCTGCTGGCGCTGCTGCTCGCTCATGCGCTGCACCACCGCCACGATTGCCTGCTCCATCGCCTCGATATAGTCGAGTGGGTGGTGGCGGAACTGGTTTTCAGCCGCATGACAATATTCGCCGCGTTGCCAGCGGGGGTAATAAACCACCTCGGTGTCCAGCTCATTGCCGTTATGGCACTCCACCGCCAGCACCCTCACCGAGTCGCTGCCGAAGTCCAATCCCAGGGCGATTGCGCCTGCCGTCATGATGTTGACCCTCATTATTAATCTGTTGTGGCGGATACCCGATAGGTTTCAGGGTGCAGGCGCCGAACGGGGTCGGTTACCGGGGGCAGCCTCGGCTACTGACGGGCGCGCACGCGCCGTCAACGCATCTGCATCGTGAAAGATGGCTATAACCATAGGAGCGTGTGTCATGGGGCAGTGAGGAGCGGTTAGCTGGAAGTATGCACTTTCCTGCTTCCTGCAGTGATTTTGTGATGGCAGTCAAAAGTTAATGATTGGCTAAATTTGCTAAATATATGTACATATCTGCTGTAATCTCTGGATGTGATAGCGCTCTACATTTCAGCAACAAATACCCGCTAAAACTAACCCGGTCTGAAAGTCGATGAGGAACGAAGGCGCATCAATAAGCGTTTTTCTTTATCGATAACCGTATCACTACCCTAATGAAAGCGTTTTCACTGCGCGGTGATTTCAGCGCCGGGGAGAACAACACAGCGGAGAGCATCATGCATAAATTCACTAAGGCACTGGCGGCGATTGGCCTGGCAGCGGTTATGTCACAATCGGCTATCGCCGAAACCATGAAGCTGGGTTTTCTGGTCAAGCAACCGGAGGAGCCCTGGTTCCAGACCGAATGGAAGTTTGCAGACAAGGCCGGTAAAGACCTCGGCTTTGAAGTGATCAAAATCGCCGTGCCGGACGGCGAAAAAACCCTCAACGCCATCGACAGCCTGGCGGCCAGCGGCGCCAAAGGCTTTGTGATCTGCACGCCGGATCCGAAACTTGGTTCGGCGATCGTCGCCAAGGCGCGCAGTTACGATCTGAAGGTGATTGCGGTTGACGATCAGTTCGTCACCGCCAAAGGCAAGCCGATGGACAGCGTGCCGCTGGTGATGATGGCGGCGACCAAAATCGGCGAGCGTCAGGGGCAAGAGCTGTGGAAGGAAATGACCAAGCGTGGCTGGAAAGTGGAAGAAACCGGCGTAATGGCGATCACCGCCGATGAGTTGGACACGGCTCGCCGCCGCACCAGCGGTTCGATGGACGCGCTGAAGGCCGCCGGCTTCCCGGAAAAGCAAATCTATAAGGTACCGACCAAATCCAACGACATTCCAGGTGCGTTTGACGCCGCCAACTCGATGCTGGTGCAGCATCCCGGGGTGAAGAACTGGCTGATTGTCGGCATGAACGACAATACCGTGCTGGGCGGCGTGCGTGCTACCGAAGGTCAGGGCTTTAAAGCACCGAACGTGATCGGCATCGGCATCAACGGCGTTGACGCGGTGAGCGAACTGTCCAAGGGGCAGGCCACCGGCTTCTATGGCTCGCTGCTGCCAAGCCCGGACATCCATGGCTACAAGAGCATTCAGATGCTGCATGACTGGGTTGAAAAGGGCGCCGAGCCACCGAAATTCACCGAAGTTACCGACGTGGTGCTGATCACGCGTGACAACTTCAAAGCCGAACTGCAGAAAAAAGGCCTGATGTAACGCTTTGCATTGCCCGCTCGCCCAGTGCGTATGCCGTGACGGCCATCGGTTGTCACGGCGTTTGCCGGCGAGCGGCGTTTTCAGACAAGCATGAGGAAAGCACTATGACAGCCACCACGCCGTATCTGGCTTTCAAGGGCATCGGAAAAACCTTTCCGGGGGTCAAGGCGCTGGACGATATCAGTTTCAGCTGCCAGGCCGGGCAGATCCACGCGCTAATGGGGGAAAACGGCGCCGGCAAATCGACGCTGCTGAAGATCCTCAGCGGCAACTATGCGCCGACCAAGGGCGAAATCCATCTCAAGGGCCAGCCGGTGCGCTTTAATGCCACCACCGACGCGCTGGACGCCGGCGTGGCGATCATTTACCAGGAGCTGCACCTGGTGCCGGAAATGACGGTTGCGGAGAACATCTATCTGGGCCAGTTGCCGACCAAACGCGGGTTGGTCGATCGCAAGCTGTTGCGTTATGAAGCCCGTTTGCAGCTTGAGCATCTCGGGTTGGACATCGATCCGGATACGCCGCTGAAGTACCTGTCAATCGGCCAGTGGCAGATGGTGGAAATCGCCAAGGCGCTGGCGCGCAATGCCAAAGTGATTGCCTTTGACGAGCCGACCAGTTCGCTGTCGGCGCGCGAGATTGAGCAACTGTTCCGCGTGATCCGTGAACTGCGTGCCGAGGGCCGGGTGATTCTGTACGTATCGCACCGTATGGAGGAAATCTTTGCCCTGAGCGACGCCATCACGGTGTTCAAGGATGGGCGCTACGTGCGCACCTTCGACGACATGAGTCAGGTGAATAACGAACAGCTGGTGCAGGCGATGGTCGGGCGCGATCTGGGCGATGTTTATGGTTATCAGCCGCGTGAGCATGGCGCGGTACGCCTGCAACTGGACAACCTGCAGGCCAGCGGCGTGAAAACGCCGATCAGCCTCAGCGTACGTGCCGGGGAGATCGTCGGCCTGTTTGGCCTGGTGGGGGGCTGGGCGCAGCGAATTGATGAAGGGGATATTCGGCGCCACGCGCATCGCCGGCGGTCAGCTGTCGCTCGACGGCGAGAAAATCCGCATAGGTTCGCCCATCGACGCCATTCGCGCCGGCATCATGCTGTGCCCGGAGGATCGTAAGGCCGATGGCATTATCCCGGTGCATTCGGTGCGCGACAACATCAACATCAGCGCGCGGCGTAAAAGCATCAAGGCCGGTTGCCTGATCAACAACGCCTGGGAAACCAGCAATGCGGCGCACCACATCCGCGCGCTCAATATCAAAACCCCGAGCGCCGAGCAGCTGATTATGAACCTGTCCGGCGGTAATCAGCAGAAGGCGATCCTCGGGCGTTGGCTGTCGGAAGAGATGAAAGTGATCATGCTCGACGAGCCAACGCGCGGCATTGACGTTGGCGCCAAACATGAAATCTACAACGTCATTTACCAGTTGGCGCAGCAGGGCATTGCGGTGCTGTTTGCCTCCAGCGATCTGCCTGAAGTGCTCGGGCTGGCTGACCGGATCATCGTGATGCGCGAAGGCGCCATCTCCGGTGAGTTGCTGCATGACCAGGCCAGCGAGGAAAAGGCCCTCAGCCTGGCAATGTTACGCACCCCCGAAATTGCCCCTGACGCCGCCAGCGCGGTGGCCTGACTGTGAAGGAGAAAGAGATGTCGACCATGACAACCAATAATTCTGTAAAAAGCCGCGGCGGCCAGGGGTTGACGCGTATCTGGGACAGCTACGGCATGCTGGTGGTGTTTGCGGTGCTGTTTATCGCCTGCATGGTATTTGTGCCCAACTTCGGCTCGTTCATCAATATGAAAGGGTTGGGGCTGGCAATTTCCATGTCCGGCATGGTGGCCTGCGGCATGCTGTTCTGTCTGGCGTCCGGTGACTTCGATCTGTCGGTGGCGTCGGTGATCGCCTGTGCCGGGGTCACCACCGCGGTGGTGATCAACATGACTGAAAGCCTGTGGATTGGCGTCGGCGCCGGTCTGCTGCTGGGCATGGCTTCGGGGCTGATCAACGGCTTTGTCATTGCTCGCCTGAAGATCAACGCGCTGATCACCACGCTTGCGACCATGCAAATCTTCCGTGGGTTGGCGTATATCATTTCCGACGGTAAAGCGGTGGGCATCGAGGATGAGCGCTTCTTCGCCCTCGGCTATGCCAACTGGTGGGGGCTGCCTGCGCCGATCTGGATCACCATCGGCTGTCTGGCACTGTTCGGTTTTTTGCTGAACAAAACCACCTTTGGCCGCAATACGCTGGCGATTGGCGGCAACGAAGAGGCGGCGCGTCTGGCCGGGGTACCGGTAGTACGTACCAAAATCATCATCTTCGTGTTGTCCGGCCTGGTCTCGGCGGCGGCAGGCATCATTTTAGCTTCGCGTATGACCAGCGGTCAGCCGATGACCTCCATCGGCTATGAACTGATCGTGATTTCCGCCTGCGTATTGGGCGGCGTGTCGCTGAAGGGCGGGATCGGCAAGATTTCCTACGTGATCGCCGGCATTCTGATCCTCGGCACGGTGGAAAACGCGATGAACCTGTTGAACATCTCGCCGTTCTCGCAGTACGTGGTACGCGGGTTGATCCTGCTGGCAGCGGTGATTTTCGACCGTTACAAACAGAAGGCGAAACGTACGGCCTAGGGGAAAAGTTCGCCGGCATCACAGTTCTGCCACCGGCCCGCGCAGTTATCTGGCGGGCCGGTAAACTAAACACAGGTACCTCGCAGTGGCGTCGTCGGCGCAACGCGGGCGGGGTGGACGCGAATTTTGGAGGCTAGATGTATCATCGCATGGTTCAGGAACCCCAACCGAACCCGCTGTTGCCGGGTTACACCTTTAATGCCTACCTGGTTGCCGGGCTGACGCCGATCATGGCGGACGGGCCGCTGGATTTCTTTATCGATCGCCCTGGCGGCATGAAGGGCTACATTCTCAATCTCACCATCAAAGGCCAGGGCAAGGTGTTTGACGGTGAAGACACCTTCTACTGCAACCCCGGCGATCTGCTGCTGTTTCCGCCCAAGGCGGCGCACTATTACGGCCGCTCGCCGGAAAGCGATTGCTGGTATCACCGCTGGGTCTACTTTCGTCCGCGAGCCTATTGGGCCGACTGGCTGGAGTGGCACAGCAAAACCCATGAGGTTGGACGCCTGTCGCTGCCGAACAACAACCTGCTGCTGGAGTTTGATCGGTTATTTGCCAACATTGAACAAACCCAGCGTTCCGGTCGACGCTTTGCGGAAGAAATGGGGATGAATCTGCTGGAGCGCCTGCTGCTGCGGGCGATGGAGGAAGATCCGCTCAGTCCGCAGAAAATCATGGATCCGCGGGTAATTGAAGCCTGTCAGTACATCACCGGCAACCTGGCTGGAGAACTGCGCATTGATGAAGTGGCGCGCCACGTCTGCCTGTCGCCATCGCGGCTGGCCCACCTGTTCCGCGAACAGGTAGGGATCAACATTTTGCGCTGGCGTGAGGACCAGCGGGTGATCCGTGCCAAGCTGCTGCTACAGACTACCCAGGAATCTATCGCCACTATTGGTCGGGTGGTCGGTTATGACGACCAGCTGTATTTTTCCCGGGTATTTCGCAAACGCGTGGGGGTCAGCCCCAGCGATTTTCGCCGCCGCAGCCTGGAAATAAACTACCCGGCGAAGAGTCTGCGTGAGCAGCCGTGGCCATTGCAGGAAGCGGCATCGTCTCGCTAGTGGTGTTAACATTTAATTTACTTCTTGTCGCGGCCGGCGTCATGGTGTCAAATCGGAGAGGTCTAGATAAGCCTTGTCAGAGGAAACACCATGGCTGAAAAATTACGTGTTGGGTTGGTCGGTTACGGTTATGCCAGCAAAACGTTCCACGCGCCGCTGATCGTCGGCACGCCCGGCGTCGAGCTGGCGGCGGTATCAAGCAGTGATGCCGGCAAAGTGCACGCCGACTGGCCAACCCTGTCAGTAGTCAGCGATCCGCAGGCGCTGTTCAACGATCCGACACTCGATCTGATCGTCATTCCCACCCCGAACGATACCCACTTCCCGCTGGCGCAACAGGCGCTGGCCGCTGGCAAGCACGTGGTGGTAGATAAACCGTTTACCGTGACGCTGTCCCAGGCGCAGCAGCTCGACCAGCAGGCCAAGCAAAGCGGTTTGCTGCTGTCGGTGTTTCATAACCGCCGCTGGGACAGCGATTTTCTGACGCTTAAAGCATTATTGCAGGAACAGGCGCTTGGCGAGGTGGTGTACTTCGAATCGCATTTCGATCGTTACCGCCCCGAAGTGCGTCAGCGCTGGCGTGAACAGGGTGGCGTTGGTAGCGGCATCTGGTACGATCTTGGCCCACATCTGATCGACCAGGCCCTGCAGCTGTTCGGCAAGCCGGACTCGCTGTTTGTCGATATGGCCGAGCTGCGTCCGGGTTCGCAATCCGTTGACTATTTCCACGCGGTATTACACTACGCCAAACGCCGGGTGGTGCTGCACGGCACGGTGCTGGCGGCGGCGGAAAGCGCGCGCTATATCGTGCATGGCACCCAGGGCAGCTTTGTCAAATTCGGGCTGGATCCGCAGGAGGATCGGCTGAAGGCCGGCGAACGCTTGCCGCAGGCCGATTGGGGCTATGATATGCGTGATGGGGTGGTGACGTTGTCACGTGATGGTGTACTGGCAGAAAAACCGTTGTTGACCCTGCCGGGCAACTATCCGGCCTATTATGCCGCCATTCGCGACGCCATCAACGGCAGCGCAGCAAACCCGGTGCCCGCCAGTGAGGCAATCGCGGTGATGGAAATGATCGAGCTGGGCATGGCGTCGGCGGCACAACAGAAAGCGCTGCCGGTGGCCTGAGTGCCTGCGTTACGGTCGATAAAATTATTCTGATTGATATTACGGGTTCAGCCACTGAACCCGCTTTTTTGCAAGGAATTCTGTCTCATGTCCTGGTTGCAGCGCCTGCGCATTGATAAATTTTTGCTGGTCTTGATTCTGGTAGTGATCGTTGCATCACTGTTCCCGTGTGAAGGGGTGTGGAAAGTCTTTTTCGAACGTCTGACTACCGCCGCCATCGCGTTACTGTTCTTTATGCACGGCGCCAAGCTGTCGCGCGATGCGATCGTCGCCGGTATGAGCCACTGGAAACTGCATTTACTGGTTTTCCTCAGTACCTTTGCGCTGTTTCCGCTGCTCGGGTTGGCGATGAACCTGCTGGTGCCCGGCGTAATGACGCCGACCGTCTACCTGGGTTTCCTGTATTTGTGTGCGCTGCCGGCTACCGTGCAGTCCGCTATCGCGTTTACTTCGGCAGCCGGCGGCAACGTCGCGGCGGCGATTTGCAGCGCGTCGGCCTCAAGCATTCTCGGGGTGTTCCTGTCGCCATTGCTGGTGGGCGCGCTGATGCATACCCAGGGTGGCAATACCGATGTGTTGCACGCCATCGGTTCGATCATTCTGCAACTGATGGTGCCGTTTATCCTCGGCCATCTGGCGCGGCCGCTGATCGGCAAATGGGTCGATCGCCATCGCAAACTGATCAACCTCACTGACCGCTCATCGATTCTGCTGGTGGTGTATACCGCCTTCAGTGCGGCGGTGGTGGAAGGTATTTGGCAGCGGATTGACGGTTGGTCGCTGTTGGTGATTGTGCTGATGTCGCTGCTGCTGTTGACCGTGGTGCTGGTGATCAACACCTACGCCGCGCGTCTGCTGGGCTTTGACACCGCCGATGAGATCACCATCGTGTTCTGCGGGTCGAAGAAAAGCCTGGCGAACGGCATTCCGATGGCCAACGTGCTGTTCCCGGCGGCGGCGGTCGGGGCGATGGTGCTGCCGTTGATGATTTTCCACCAGATACAGCTGATGGTCTGTGCCGTGCTGGCACAACGCTATGCGCGCAAAACCGCCCGGCAGCAGGCGGTTGAGGCGAGCAAATAGCGTCATATCTACGGGCGCAGTCACTGCGCCCGTAGTGTTCAAGCGCCGACTTTATCGCGCAGCGCCTGTTTTTCCCGTTGGTCAAGAAATGCCATTGTCAGGCCGTTGTGCTGCGCACGGCGGATCTCGTCCGGGGTCAGTCCGGCCTGTGGCGCCGCCACGTTGTACTCATGCGCAATCTCGATGCCCTGAACCGCCGGATCGTCGGTGTTGATTGACGCCAGTACGCCGTGGCGCAGGAAGGTGGCAAGCGGATGCTGTGCCAATGAGGGCACGGTGCTGGTCTGAATGTTGGAGGTCAGGCAGGATTCAATGCCGATGCCATGTTCTGCCAGGAAATCCATCAGCGCCGGATCTTCTACCGCCTTGACGCCGTGGCCGATACGCTCGGCGCCCAGTTCGCGAATCGCCTGCCAGATGCTTTCCGGCCCGGCGGCTTCGCCGGCATGCACGGTGATGCGCAGGCCAGCGTCGCGCGCACGGTTAAAGTGGCTGAGGAACAGGCTGCCGGGGAAGCCGAGCTCGTCGCCAGCCAGATCCAGCGCGGTGATGCTGTCGCGGTGTGCCAACAGACCTTCCAGCTCTTTCAGACAGGCATCTTCGCCAAAGGTGCGGCTCATGATGCCAATCAGGCGCACGTCAATGCCGCGATCGCGGCAGCCGCTACGCACGCCGTCAACCACCGCTTCCACCACGCCGGCAACCGGCAAGCGATGCTTCATTGCCATGTAATACGGTGAAAAGCGCAGCTCGGCGTAATGCAGCCCGGCGTTGACCGCATCTTCAACGTTTTCATAGGCCACACGGCGGCAGGCTTCCAGATCGCCCAATACCGCCACGCCCCAGTCCAGTTTTTGCAGGAAGCTCACCAAATCGGGCTCGGCATGGGTGATCTGCACGTGTGGACGCAACGCTTCCAGCTCGTTGGCTGGCAGTTGAAGATTGAACTGGCGACCCAGATCGAGAATGGTTTGCGCACGAATGTTGCCGTCAAGGTGGCGATGGATATCGGTAAGCGGTAGGCGGGGATCTATCATGATGTGCACTCGTCATTTTGTTGTAGGTAAAGTGCATATCAGTATAAAAACAAACGGATGAAAATTACCATGATGTTGCAAAAAAAAGTGATCATGATCACCATAAACGCTGAAGTGGCGGTAATTTTAAGCAATGGCAGGGTAACTCCCCGCCATTGCACGCTCAGCGTGACGCCAGGCGGTAGGATTGACCGCTGGCAGCGAACGCGGCGCTGCTGCGTGAGTCTGTGCTGGCGCTCAGCGTATTTTGCAGCCAGGCGATAATCTGTGGCATATCCAGCGGCTGAGACTGATCGACCCGTAGCACCGGTCCCAGCGCCATCGGCGCAGCCCGTTCGGCCAACTCACGCAATTCCGGCAGATATTCTGCGCCGGGGTGTCCCTTGGCGCGCTGATGCAGCCGTGCGGCGTATCGCGCCACTGCCAGTTCAGGGGAAATCTGGTTCCAGATCTCCACCACCTGCGTGACGCCGGCCTGTTGCAGATAACGGCGAAGGTCATCTTTCGGTTGAAAACCAAACCAGGCGTCAATAACGTACACGCACTGCGCCGACGCCTGGGCGACGATTGCCCAAATCGCCTGATAGGCTGCGCGCCCCAGTTGGCGGTTAAGCTGGCGGTCGACCTGGGGAAAACAGTGCATAAATGGCTCTTTGATACCGTCGACGGTCAGGTAGGGCAAGGCAAAATGGTGCGACAGTCGCACGGCGACGCTGCTTTTGCCTGATGCGGGTACGCCGTTGACCAAAATAACGGTTTTTTCGCTAACCGTGCCGAGTGTCTGTTTCATAATATATCCACCACTTCTTGCCATTGTTTTGCTGCGCGCAGTTGTTGCATGACCCGTGGATTATCCAGTAATTCGACGATGGCGCGAATGCCGTCCTGAATATGTCCCTGACCGTCGGTAGCGCCGAAGAGAATAACGATATCGGCCTTTTCACCATCGCCAAAGGCAATCGGCTGTTCGAGCAATACCAGACTGAAGCAGTTTTTAATTACGCCGCATTCCGGCCGCGCGTGGGGGATGGCGATCCCTTCGTCAAAAACGTAATACGCGCCGTGAGTCAGCGTGTTGTCAATCACTGCTTTATAATAGGACTCGTGAATATATCCCTGATTGACCAGCGGCTGTGCCGCCAGGGCAATCACCCGTTGCCAGTCATCTTCCTGCACCCCGACCTGAATGGCATTTGCTTCGATCAGCAATTGTTTTATCGACATAAATTCCCCTCAGATGGTCTTCCTTGTGATATTGCGCAGTTCGTCGATTTTGACAAACAGTAAATCAAGCTGGTCGCGATGTCGTTTGCTTTTGGCATATATTTTCAGCGCCCGGTTATATTCCAGCATTAATTGCTTTTGTATTTCGCCGTCCTGCGGATTATTTGCCAACCGCTGTTCCCATTGGGCAATAGTTTCCGCGGCTCGCGCGGCCTCGGCGTGGTTATCTGCCGCATCGACAGGATTTTCCTGCCGACGGCGTTTGATAAATTCAAACATCATCGTCTCCAGCCCCGACTCGCGCCGGGGCGCCAGGGTTGATATTGATAGGTGAGAATAAAACGGCGTTTATTTAAATAAACCGATCTTTTCGGCTAATACCTGGGTGACCGCTTCGTTGGCCGGGATCAGGAATTTGCGCACGCTGTCGCTGACTTTGCCTTTTTCAAACATCTCCTTGCAGCGACCGACCCACTGCACGTTCATTTCGGTGCCAACGTTGACCTTTTCGATGCCGCCAGCCACTGCCAGTCGCATATCTTCATCGCTGACGCCGGTGCCACCATGCAATACCAGCGGGGTGCCGGTGGCCGCGGTGATTTCCGCCAAACGCCGATGCTGGAGCTGCGCCTTGCCGGTATACAGGCCATGCACCGTGCCGACCGACACGGCCAGCATGTCGACGCCGGTTTCGTCAACAAACCGTTTGGCATCTTCGACGGTGGTAAAGCTGATGTCTTCTGCTGCCACCATCTTGCCGTCTTCGGCACCGCCAATGGCCCCCCAGTTCCGCCTCCACCGACACACCGCGCGGATGGGCGATAGCGATCACCAGCCGGGTATTGGCAATATTTTCTTCAATATTGAGGTGCGAGCCGTCGTACATCACCGAACTGAAACCGGCGTCGATTGCCGTACGAATGGCCAACGGATCCGAACAGTGGTCGAGGTGCAGACAGGTCGGTACCTGTTCGCTGGCCGCCAGCGAGCTGACGGCGTCAACCAGCAATTTGTGGCCGAGATAGTCGGCGGTACCGGTGGAAATCTGGATCATCAACGGACTGTTGGTCTGTTTGGCCGCGCGGAAAAAGGCCGGCAGCATCTCCAGACAGTGCAGGTTAAACGAGCCGAGTGCCTTGAAGCCACGCGCTTTGGCTACCTGCGACAGCTCGGGGAAGTTATAGAGTTTCATGGATTTTTTCCTCATGATGTTTGGTTGATTTACCGTTGACGAACCACGCCAGAAGCGTGACAAAAGCAATGAACAGCGCGACAAACAGCCAGTTGTTCTGCAAGGCATGGCCCAGTACCAAACCACTGCTGATGACATCGGAATCGCTGAAGGTCACGCCGACGAAGCCGTAGCTTTCCAGCATCGGCACCAGAATCGCCGGCAGGAAGGTGATGAACAGGCCATGCACCACGCCGCCGATCATCGCTCCGCGCCGACCGCCCAGCGCGTTGCCAAAGATCCCGGCGGTGCCGCCGGCAAAGAAGTTGGTCAGCAGTCCCGGCAGGATCATCGCCAGACCAAACATCGGGAAGACGATCATGCCGATCACCGAGCCAAGGGTGGTCGCCAGGAAGCCGACGATCACCGCGTTGGGGGCGTAGGGGAACAGCACCGGGCAGTCGAGCGCCGGTTTGGCATCCGGTACGATGCGCATGGCGATGCCGCGAAACGCCGGTACCAGTTCGTTGAGCAGTAACCGCACGCCGCTGTACAGAATGAACACCCCGGCGACAAACTGAATCGCCTGCATGAAGGAATACATCAGGTAATTCATGCCGTTGGCAAACTGCGCGATATACTGTGGGCCGGCCGCCAGCGCCGGGATCAGGTACATCGGGATCATCACGACCGCCATCGACAGGTAGGTGTCTTGCAGGAATTTGAAGTTGTCCGGCAATTGCAGATCTTCGGTGGAACGCGAGCCCTTGCCGACCACCTTGGCCACCGCCGCCTGCACCAGATAGCCGATGGTGCAGAAATGCCCCAGCGCCACCTCGTCGGAGCCAGTGATCCTGCGCACCGCCGGCTGTGCCAGCGCCGGCATCACTACCGCCATGATGCCGCCGAAGATGCCGCCGGTAAGGATCAGCGGCAATCCGCTCAACCCGGCCTTGTAGCCGATTACCGCGCCAATGGTGGCCATCCACAGCATCGCCTGTCCGGTAAGGAAGATGTATTTGAACGGCGTGAGGCGGGCGATCAGAATGTTTACGGCAAAGATCACCATCAGCGTCAGTGCGACCTCCGATCCCAGCTCACGGTTGGCCAGACCGGCGATCGCCGCCACGTCGGTGATATAACCGGTCATGCCGAAACCGTGGGTGAAAATACTGTTCAGGTAGGTGAGGGTGTCGACAATAATATTAATGCCGGCCATCATGATTAAAAAACCCAATAACGTCTTGAAGGTGCCTTCTGCCACTTTGCCGGTGGATTTTTTTTGCAGCAATAATCCCAGCATGGCAATAAAGGCAATTAATATCGACGCCTGCCCGAGCAGGTCTCTGACAATGAAATCTATCACGCTGTTCATGATGGGGTCCCTTGCATATTACGTTCTTTCAGAAAGGCGACGATCTTCTGTTCAATCTCGGTCTTGTCCGTCAGCTTGTTAAGAATAATGACCCGTTTTTTCTCTTCATCACTGGCATCGGCATTCAGGATGTCGGCAAAAGTTTTTTGCGTCAGAATAATATCGGATCTAAAGGCGCTGGCTTCGGAAATTGTGGTGTGATCAATATCCGCATCAATATCCAGTTTTTTAAGCACCGCCCTGGCACTCATTTCAATGGCAAAACTTGAACCCAAACCACAGCCGCATACACAGAGTATTTTTAACATGGATATTCTCCTCAAATGATATTTAACTGTTTGGCCAGTTTGTAATGGTGCCCTTCGAGATCAACCAGCCGTTTCTTCATGCTGATCAAATCAATTGGAATAGCCTGATTACTGGCATTGATAATGACGGCTTTGTTTCTCATCCCGGATTGAATACAGCGCACCACCTCGCTTGCCATCAGGGTGCCCTGATAAATTTCTTCGCAGGTAGGCTCGCCATTGCGCAGCCCGTAACCGACAATGGTTTTACGAATACGAACGCCGATACGTGGTTCCAACTGGGCAATCATGGTATCGATAGCTCCTTGAAAACCTGGTGAATATTCTTTTGTATAGCCCTCCGAACATAAAATGATGACGCTGTTTTGCCGTTCAAGCCGCAGCTTTATTTTTTCCGCCAGGCTGCTTAATGACCGTTGGCACTCGGGGATCAACGCAAAATCGGCGTTGGATTTAATCGCCGATTGCAGAGTTAATTCACCGCAGTAGCCACCCAGCAGTTCGAGCATAAACACCCGACCCGGTAACGCACGGCCGGTATTACGCAATTTGGCGACCTCTTTCAATATTTGCTCACAGGCGGTGGAAAAGCCAATGGTATAATGACTGCCGAAAACGTCATTATCGATCGTCATGCCAACGCCGAAGCAATTAATGCCAAATTCGCTCAGGGTATTTAAGAACTGTAGCGATCCATCACCGCCCGCCATAATAAGCACATCGATATGCAGAGATTTGAGTTGTCTGGCGATTTTTTCGTATTCTACGCTGGACAATTTCCTTGCCGTGCGCCCAGAGGAAATAATCGGTAGCGCGTTAATGGCATAATCAATCAGATCGCGATGGCTAATCGATTGATGGCGATGTTCCAGCAAGCCGGGAATACCTCCGTTAAACAACACGATTTCCGCCTGCGTCAGATTGGCAATCTGGAAAATAAAGTTATTGATGCCTGTAACATCACCGCCACTTATCACCACACCGATTTTCATCTCAATGACTCCCGTTGGTTTCCGTGAGCTCATTGTTCAATTTTGGTGTGGGTAAAATTTGCAATAGACATCACAAAATAATCACAAAAATAGTTGCCAATAACCTTGACTGCCGTGGTCAGTGGTTATTTTTTGCGAAGTAACTCACAAAGTCGCCATTAGCGATAAACGACCGACTCAGCGGTTTGTTTTTGAAATTCAAATGGTTGTGTCAATATGATGACCAAGGGCAGGGAAAGGCCGCAAATGCCGATCGGCAGGCGGTAAAAACTTGGCGTAAATGTGATTTTCATCGCATTTTCTTGGGGCGTTATCAGGTCGCGACGCCGCTGGGGGCAGTTTTGCCCCCACGACATGCAGCCAGAGGGGGAGAGGTCAGGCCTTGATTACGCTGACGCCAGCCTGTTGCAAAGGCGCGATCAGCGCGTCGTCGGTGGCATGTTCGACAATGATGGTTTGCGCCAGGGTAACGTCGCCGATGGCATACTGCGATGCGGCATTCAGCTTGGCGGCGGACGCAAGGACCACGGTCTCCGCGGCGCGTGCCGCCAGGGCACGTTTGATGTAGGCCTCTTCCAGATCGCCGGTGCTAAGGCCGGCAGTCGGGTGCACGCCGGTGACGCCCATAAAGTAGATATCGGCCCGAATGTGCGACATTGCCTCAACGGCGGCGGCGCCAACGCTGACAATCGAATGTTTGAACAGCCTGCCACCGATCAGGATCACCTCGATATGGGGATGTTCCACCAGATCGACCGCCACGCTGGGGCTGTGGGTTACAATAGTGGCATGTAACGAGGCTGGCAGTTGCTTTACCAGCGCCGCCGACGTGGTGCCGCCATCGACGATAGCCACCTGGCCTGGCAGGATCATGGCGGCAGCGGCGCCGGCAATGGCGCGCTTTGCCGTCGATTCCAGCGTATTACGTTCGGCAAATGGCGCAATGGCCGACGATACCGGTAGCGCGCCGCCGTGGACCCGTTGCAGCAAACCTTCGCTGTCCAGCTCGCGTAAATCCCGCCGGATAGTGTCTTCTGACAACCCAAACATCTCGCTTAGCTGTTTGGCCAGCACCTGGCCCTCTTGCGCGAGTTTTTCGAGGATCAATTTTTTGCGTTGGCTGGTGAGCATAAAACCCCGTTGACTTAATCTGCACGAATTATCTTGATAATACACGAAACTGCACGTTAGTATCAATGCTTATCCACTGACTTTAGGAGCCGATCAATGATCGCCACCCAGGATCGCGTCCGCATCATCAGCACACAGGTGCTGTCGGACGATTGGTATCTACTGAAAAAAACCACCTTTGATTTTCTGCGCCGTGATGGCAGTTGGCAACGGCAAAGCCGTGAAACCTATGACCGCGGCGATGGCGCGGTGATCCTGCTGCTTAATCGCCAGGCCAAAACGGTGATTCTGACGCGGCAATTTCGCTATCCGGCGTTCGTCAACGGTCATGATGGCATGTTGATCGAAGCGGCGGCAGGCCTGTTGGACAATGCGTCGCCGGAACAGCGCATTCGTGCAGAAGCCGAAGAAGAAACCGGCTATATCGTGCAAAAGGTGCAGAAAGTGTTCGAAGCTTACATGAGCCCCGGTTCGGTGACCGAAAAACTGCATTTCTTTATTGGCGAATATCAGGCATCCGACCGCGTCCATGCCGGCGGTGGAGTTGTCGCCGAGGGTGAAGACCTGGATGTACTGGAAATGACGCTGGATGACGCGTTGCTGGCCATCCGTCAGGGGGGCATCGTCGACGCCAAAACCATCATGTTACTGCAATACATTGCGCTTAACCCGATTCAGGAGAACGAAGAATGACGGTACAACAGATTTTGATCGCTGGCCCTTACCGTAGCGGCACTGACGGTGATGCAGAAAAAATTGCTGCCAATCTGCACCGCCTGGAACAGGCGGCGCTGGCGGTATATCAGCGTGGGCATCTGCCGGTGATTGGCGAATGGCTGGCGTTGCCACTGGCGGCAGCGGCAGGGTCGCAGCAGTTGGGGGATGAGATCGGCGAAGCTTATCTGTATCCGGTTGCCCATCGGCTGATTGGGCGCTGTCAGGGCATTTACCGCATTGAAGGAGCGTCGCGCGGGGCCGATAAGGATATCGAAGTGGCGAATGCGCTGGGATTGCAGGTCTATTACCGGCTGGAAGACCTTCCCGACGCCGAGTGAAACGAACGGCAGGCGCAGGCCTGCCGTGGTGCATTAGCGGTCGCCCAGGGTGAATTTCAGGCCGGCAATCAGTCGGTCAAGGCCGGCATCCAGCTTGCTGCGTGGACAGCCAACGTTCAAGCGCACAAAACCGCGCCCCTCTTCGCCGTAGGTAAAGCCCGGCATGATCGCCACCTTTTGGCGTTCGATCAGCACCTGCTGCAATTCACGATCGTCAATATTCAGCGGCCGCAGATCGATCCAGGCCAGATAGGTAGCCTGCGGTGGCTGCCAGTCGAGCTGGGGAAAGGCCTGATTCAACCGCTGCGCGACATAATGCAGGTTGGCGTGCAGATAGTCGCGCAGTTGATCCAGCCACGGCGCGCCGTGACGATAGGCGGCAATATGCGCCACCACCGCCAACACCGCCGGGGACGAGAGTCCGTCGCGGCCCTTCAGCGTCTGCAGATAGCTTTCACGCGACGCGTCGTCGCTGATAAAACCGAATGCCCCGGTCAAGGCCGGAATATTGAAGCTTTTCGACGCGGATGTCAGCAGCGCCCATGGCGTAGTGGCCACCTGGCTCCATGGCACATGCGGCTGCGAGTCCCAGGTCATGTCCATATGGATTTCGTCGCTGATCACCCGCACCTGATGACGTTCGCACAATTCTGCCATCTGCTGCAGTTCGTCGACGCTCCACACTTTGCCGGTAGGGTTATGCGGGCTGCACAGCAACAGGATGCGGGTTTGCGGTCGTGCCAGTAGCGCTTCCAGATGTGCCATATCGCAGCGCCACTGGTTACCCACCTTTTGCAGCGGGCAGGGTAACAGTTGGCGCTGATTGCCCAGCACCACTTTGTAAAAGGCATCATAGGCCGGCGTATGGGTGACCACGCACTCGCCTGGGGCCGACCATTGGCGGATCAGCTGCGCCGCCATGTAAATCACCGACGGGCCGTATACCGCCATTGCCGTGTCGATCGGTGTCTGGAAACGCTGCTGATACCAATGGCGCACCGCGCCAAGAAAATCTTCATGTTGCCAACGGCTGTAGCCCAGTACGCCGTGCTGTAAACGCTGCTGCAAGGCATCCAGAATGCAGGGAGCGGTAGCAAAGTCCATATCCGAAATAGTGAACGGCAGTAAATCGGCGGCACCAAAGCGGTCGGCAATGTAATCCCATTGGGTGCACCAGGTGCCGTGGCGATCGATAGGGGTAGAAAAATCAAACATGAGACGCTCCCTGCAATGGCGTAACGGGGGGGTTACGACTTATCAGTGAGTCTAATTCATCCTTCACCGATTGCACCTGCGGCCCGATAACCACTTGCAGATTATGTTCGTTCAGATGTACCACGCCAATGGCGCGGTTGGCCTTCAGCGCGGCGTCGTCCACCTTGCTCATGTCGTTGACCGACAGGCGCAGACGGGTGATGCAGTTATCCAGCGAGACGATATTCTCGCCGCCGCCCAGCGCCGCCAGAATGGCCGGTACGTTATAGCCGGATTTGCCGACCACCGTGCCAGGCGTGCCAGAGGCCAGCGGACTGTCATTCTCGCGACCCGGTGTTTTGATATTAAAGCGCAGAATGGAAAAGCGGAAAATGGCGTAGTAGGCGGCAAACCAGACGGCGGCGACCAGCGGTACCAGATACCATTTGGTGGCGGTGCCGTGCAATATGCCAAATACCACGAAATCAATGACATTACCGTCGGTATTACCGATGGTGACCCCCAGCAGCGCCATCACGGTGAAGCCCAGCCCGGTGAGAATGGCGTGGATCAGATACAGGAATGGCGCGACAAACAGGAACAGGAATTCGATCGGTTCGGTGGTGCCGCCTACCACGCAGGCTACCACGCCAGAAATCAGCAGTCCTTTGATCTTATGCCGATTTTCTGGCTTGGCGCAGTGATACATCGCCAGTGCCGCCCCCGGCAGACCGCCGAGAAACGCCGGCATTTTACCTTGTGACAGGAAGCGCGTGGCGCTTTCCGCAAAGCCGTGGGTGGTCGGGCAGGAGAGTTGCGCCTGGAAAATGGTCAACGCGCCGCTGACGCTGTGGCCACAGACATCCAGGGTACCGCCCGCTTCGCTAAAGCGGATCAGCGCCACCAGAATATGGTGTAAGCCAAACGGCAACAGCAGGCGTTCGCCAGTGCCGAAAATCATCGGGCCAAAGGCGCCGGCGCCGTTGATCACCCAGCCGAGGCCATTGATGCCGGCGGCAAACCACGGCCAAATCAGCGGGATCACCAATCCACACAGTCCGAGCACCACGGTGGTGACGATCGGCACAAAACGCGTACCGCCGAAGAATGCCAGCGCGTCCGGCAAACGGATGGTGTTAAAACGCTCGTGCAGCAAATAGACGATAATACCGACGATCACCGCGCCGAGAATACCGGTATCGATCGACTGAATACCGAGAATGTTCTGGATATTATTGGCCTTCAGCACCGCCGGATCGACGGTGGGCAAGATACCGGCGCTGGTGAGATAGAAATTGGTCGCCAGATTCAGTACCGCAAAGCCGACGAAGCCGGAGAAGGCCGCGACGCCTTTATTTTCGCGCGCCATGCCGAGCGGGATGGCAATGGCGAACATCACCGGCAGAAAGCTAAAGGCAAACGAGCCGACCTTGCTCATCCAGGTGAACAGTAACTGGAAAATCGGCTGGCCGAGGAACGGCAGCAGGGTAATGACATCGCGACTGCTCAGTGAGCTGCCGATCCCCAGCATGATGCCGCAGAAAGAGAGGAGCGCGACGGGCAACATAAAGGTTTTGCCCAGACTTTGGAAAAACTCCCAAAGCGTGATTTTTGGTTTTTTAGCCGCTGGCATAAACGGGAACTCCTGGCGAAAAGGCGAACAAAAAAGGAATGTACCGATGTAAGGTAAAAATAAGATAAAACGTTTTACCTATGAAAAATGCGCCGTTTATCACAATTTGCATGCAGGTTTTACCGCAACAATAGGTTAGAAAGTAAAACGTTTTACTGAATAACGACATTCGGTATAACATTTGCCGTGCCGCTACCGCGGCGCTTTCATTGCACCGAGGTTAAAACAATTAAAAAGATCACCATCACCGATGTCGCGCTACAGGCGGGCGTTTCTGTCACTACGGTGTCGCTGGTTCTCAGCGGCAAAGGGCGCATTTCGGCCACTACCGTGGAGCGGGTCAATCGGGCGATCGAACAGCTTGGCTACGTACGCAATCGCCAGGCGGCAACGCTGCGCGGCGGCGATTCTGGGGTGATTGGCCTGATCTTGCGTGACATTTGCGAGCCGTTTTATGCGGAAATGACCGCCGGGCTGAGCGAAGTGCTGGAGGCCAACGGCAAAGTGCTGTTTCTGACCCAAAGCGGCCGCGAGGGGCAGGGGCTGATGCGCTGTTTTGACACCTTGCTGCAACACGGCGTTGACGGCATGGTATTGGCCGGCGGCCTGCGTTCGGTCAGCGGTTTGCGCGAGAAGGCCGAAGAACAGGGGGTGCCGCTGGTGTGTGCCGCGCGCTCCAACGGTCTGGAAGGCGTGGACGTGGTACGGCCGGATAACATGCAGGCGGCAAAAATGGCCACTGAACTGCTGATTAAGCGCGGCCATAGTCAGATTGCCTATCTCGGCGGCCAAAGTGACTCGCTGACCCGCGCAGAACGGCTTGGCGGCTTTTGCGCCACCCTGGTGCAGTACGGTTTACCGTTTCGTTCCGAATGGATAGTCGAATGCGATTGCCAACAGCAGGCGGCGGCGCAGGCGGCGGAGCAGCTATTGCGACAATATCCGAACATCAGCGCATTGGTCTGTCATAAAGCCTCGGTGGCACTCGGTGCCTACTTCGGCATCGTGCGCAGCGGGCGTGGCATCGGCTCTGAGGGGATGGACAGCTTTTATGGCCAGCAGGTGGCGTTGATTGGTTTCGGCGATGTGCCCGAAGCGGCGTTAACGCAGCCGCCGCTGACCCTGGTTTCCAGTTCCGCACGTGAAGTGGGGCGCAGCGCGGCGTCGCGACTGCTGCAACGCATCCAGCAGCGGGATCTGCCGCCGCAGGACGTCATTCTGCCGCCGAGCCTGATCCCGCGCGGTTCGGTTTAAGCGTCTTGGCGCGCTGGGCGTTCTGGCGTTGTTGTTGCATGAAATCGATAAAGACCCGCAACTTTAGCGGCATGTGCCGACGGGCAGGGAAATAGATAAAGAAGCCGGCGGCGTCGCTGGCGTGATCTGCCATCACTTCAACCAGTCGTCCACTGGCCAGCTCTGGTTCTACCGTACCGCGAAAACGCTGCGTCAGCCCCAGCCCGGCCAGCGCGGCCGCCTTCAGCAGCAGATCCTCATTAAAAATCATCGAGCCGCTCACCTCCAGTGCCAAATGCTGGCCACCGTGGGTCAAAAACCACGGTTCGAGCTTGCCGCTGCCGGGGAAGCGATAGCGCAGGCAGTTATGCTGGCGCAACGCCTCCGGCGTGGTCGGCATGCCATGCTGCGCCAGATAGTGTGGTGCGGCGACGATCACCCGTTGCTGGCCATTGTCGATCGGCACGGCGATCATGTCCTTTTGCAGTACCGCATGCATGCGGATGCCCGCGTCAAAATGGTCCAGGACCAGATCGGCGAAGCGATCGTCGGTAAACAGCTCCAGCTGGATTTCCGGATAGCGTGCGTGGAATTCGGTCAAAAACGGCATCACCAGCAGCGAAGCGGCCAACTGCGGTAGGGTGATGCGCAAATGCCCCGACGGGCGACTGCGCAGCGCACGGATATTTTCGGCCGCGACATCGATCTGGCTCATCGCCGGTGCCACGCTCTGATAGAACAGCTTGCCCTCGTCACTCAGCCGCACCGAACGACTGGTGCGGTTGAACAGGCGAATGCCCAACCGGGTTTCCAGGGTCTGGATATTCTGTGATACCGCCGGCGGCGTGACGCCCAGTTGCCGGGCTGCATGGGTAAAACTGCCAAGCCGGGCGACCGCTTCGAAAAAGGGCAAAAGCTGCAACAGTGAACTCATTATCGTTAACCCTGCCTTAATGGTGCATTAAATTTTAGCCTATTTTATTTCACAATGAACGCTTTAGACTGATTTTACTCACAAATATTGGAGTAGCAGAACATGTCAGCAGTGAATCAGTCAGTAGCAAAGCGTGTGCAGGCAGTGATACAGCGGGCAATAGAGCAGGAAAGGATCGTCGGTAGCGTGGTGTTGGTGGCGCACGATGGCGAGCTGATCTGCGCCGAAACGGGCGGGGATGCCGACCGTGAGTGGCGCAAACCGATGCGCCGCGCTACGCAATTCAGACTGGCTTCGGTATCCAAACCCTTTATTACGCTGGCGGCAATGCGCCTGCTGGAGCAAGGCAAGCTGCAATTGGATGATGCGGTCAGCCGCTGGTTGCCATGGTTTACGCCGGCGCTGGCCGACGGACGGATACCGCCGATAACCCTGCGGCAATTACTGACGCATAGCGCCGGCCTGGATTACCGTTTCAAGCAGCTGCCGTCGCAACCGTATCATCGCCTGGGGATCCAGGACGGACTGGAATGCGCCAGCGGCACGCTGCAGCAGAATCTGCGTCGGCTGGCGGACGCGCCGTTGATCGCCGAACCGGGCAGCACATTCAATTACTCGCTGTCGATTGACGTACTGGGGGCGGTGCTGGAACAGCTCGCCGACCAGCCGTTGCCGCAGCTGTTTGAGCTGTTGGTGGCGCAGCCGCTCGGTCTGCGTGCTACCGGGTTCAGCAGCGCCAACGCCGACAATTTGGCGACGGCCTATTATAACGGCGCCACGCGACCGGAACCGATGTACGACGGTTTGCAGTTAACGCTGCCGCCGGAGTTCGGCTACCAGATCGATTTCGCGCCATCGCGCGCGCTGGACGCCGACGCTTATCCTTCCGGCGGCGCCGGCATGGTCGGCAGCGCCGATGATGTGCTGAAAATGGTGGAGGCGATGCGCTACGGCGCAGGTGGTTTCCTGCATGCGGAAACGGTAGCGCTGATGCATCAGCCGCACGTCAGCGCGGCGGCGGAAACGCAAGGGCCGGGTTGGGGATTTGGCTTTGGCGGGGCATTATTGCTGGATGCGGCCTTGGCGGCGACGCCGCAGCGCAACGGCACGCTGCAATGGGGCGGAGCCTACGGCCACAGCTGGTTCTGCGATCAACAAGCGGCGCTGAGCGTGGTGGCGTTGACCAATACGGCGTATGAGGGCATGAGTGGAATATATCCGGGCGAGATCCGCGATGCGGTGTACCGGGTCTGAGCTGCCTGCCTGCGCAGCAAAAGGGGCGCTAGATGCGCCCCTGATAACAGCGTTATTGCGCCGGTGCAGGCACCGGAGCCGGCATGGGTGCCGGGGCAGGCGGAACGCCTTGCTCTGCCGGACCGGCCAGCATGCCGAACAGGCCAAGGAACTCCTGCAGGCTCATTTTGTTACCGTTCAGATCAACCTGATTGTCGGCGTAGTGGAAGCGGGTGCCGATCACGTTGTCCTTCATGGTGGTCAGCTTGAACATCTGGCCCATCGCCGCCAGGCCTTGCACTTGCTGCTGCGCCAGTTTTTGCGCCTCTTCGGCGTTGTAGCCTTGCAGCATGGCGGTTTGCGCGGTGGTTTCCATCGCCATTGGTACTGGAATACTCAGATTGGCATCCAGTTTCTTCACCGAACGGGACAGCAGCTGATCGACAGATTCA
Source organism: Serratia odorifera (assembly GCF_900635445.1). Lineage (NCBI taxonomy): Bacteria > Pseudomonadati > Pseudomonadota > Gammaproteobacteria > Enterobacterales > Yersiniaceae > Serratia > Serratia odorifera. The sequence continues at coordinate 4,155,415 of NZ_LR134117.1, read as the reverse complement.
GCCGGTGTGCCGGCCTTGGCCGGATCAAGCAGATCCAGATTCAGCGTAAAGGTACTTTCGCCTTTGGCGTTTTTCCAGCTCAGCGGCGCGATGCTGATGGTCGGATTGCCTTTAAGCAGCAATGGCAGGTTTTGCATCAGGATTTCCGTGGTCTGCTGCTGATAGGCCTCGGCGTCCATTGTTTCTCCCTGCTGCATCATGGCCATGACCTGCTGGTTGTAGCGGTCGGCGAATTCCTTCAGCGACTGCGCGTCCCAGCTTGTCGATCTTCAGCGACAATTTGCCGGCACCAAAATCGCGATCCTGAATTTTCAGTGCGTCCATGGTGTAGTCAATCTGGCCGTTCAGGTTGCTGTCGGTTTCGCCAAACTGGCTCGCCAGGTTGAAACCGTCCAGCGTCAGGGTGTCTTTCTGGTCTACCGTCACTTTCAACTGCTTCACCGCCAGCGTCTGGTTGCCCAGGCTAAGATCGAACTTGCCGGCGTGGGTATCGGTTTTCAGACTCAGACCCTGTAGGGAAACCTGCTCGTTCTGGCCAAACTGGTTCGGGCCGGTAATCACCGCGCTGTCGCTGCTGCCGTCGAGCTGTATTGCTTTCAGATCGCGGGCAATGTCGGCATTGATAGTTGCGCCGGAGAACTTCAGTGAAGAACCGTTTTTCTGGTAGTCGACCGGGATCACCTCGATGGCGCTGGAGGTATCGCCGTTATAAGCAATGCGCGAATCGGCGCTGAACAGCGATTTGCCTTTGGTGATGTCAAACAGGGTTTTGGCCGCCGGGGTGTTTTCCAGTTCGGTATGCACCGACGCCATGCTTGGTATCAGATTGAACTTCTTCAATTGGGCGAACGGGAAGGGACCGTGATCGATGGTTTCCAGGAATGCCAGTTCGTCGCCCGGCTGTAGCGCGGCATCGTCGCCGCTGATGGTGCCGTCAGCACGCAATACGTAACGCACCTGGCTGCTAAACAGCCCGCGCTGGTAGTTTTCGTAACCCAGCTTGACGCCGGCTTTTGGCAGATAGGCTTTCAATTGGGTGTTGGCGTTGGCCACCACTTCGCCCATCCGCTGTTCGATAAGTTTGCCGGTATACCATGAAGCCCCAGTCCATGCTGCGCCTAGAACCACAATGACGCCAACGGCGACTAATGATTTTTTCATCGTTCTATCATCCTTTCATAAACCATCCGACGCTGGCAGATGGGGAGGCAAATTGGGCCAACAAAAAACGCCCGCAGGCGTTTAATTGTGACGGTAACCCCGGCACTATAGCAACTAATTTACTGAACTTTATACTCATATCGCGCAAGCTGCGGCACGGTGCCACGGCTTGCGCGGTTCAGTAGTGCGCGGCGTTATGACAGTTGATTGTAGACCCGAGCGATACGGCCGCTGCCGCTGACGCTGACTGGCGATTCAAACGCGCCGATAAAGCAGGACTCGCCCGGATGTAGCGTAATCTGCTGGCCCTGTTTCTCCAGACGGGCTTCTCCCTCAACGCAGAACACGATGGCCGCGCTCCGTTGTGCCAGGCTTTGCGCGCTGCTGGAAAGGTCATGCAGCGAGAAGGCGAAATCTTCTACCGGGATGGGGAAGAACAGCTCATCGCCACGCTTTTCCGGCTGTGTCAGCAAACCGGACGCCGGCTGTGGGCGGAATTGCAGGTTGGCCAGCAGTTCGGGGATATCAATGAACTTCGGCGTCAGACCGGCGCGCAGTACGTTGTCCGAGTTGGCCATTACCTCCAGCGCAACGCCTTGCAGATAGGCGTGTGGGGTTTCTGCGTACAGGAACATCGCTTCGCCCGGAGCCAGTTTTACCACGTTGAGCAGCAGTGGGGAGAACAGGCCGCTGTCTTCCGGATAGAAACCGGCAATAAAGCGTACCGTGTCCCACGGTTCGCCCTGTTGGTTATTCAACGCCGCCTTCAGCACGCCGAGCGCCAGGGATTTCTGTTCGCCGCTCATGCCGAGCAGGCTGGCAAACAGTTTAGCCAGGCGTTCGGTATCCGGCTGTTGCAAGAACGCGGCGATGTCGTGATGCGCGCCGGCGATCGGTTGCAGTAACGCAACGATGTCGGCCAGTTCACGGAAGCCGTTCATCGCCAGGAACGGCGTGAGGGCGAACACCAATTCCGGCTTGTGGTTGGGATCCTTGTAATTGCGCTCGGCGGCGTCAAGTGGGATACCGGCGGCGTTTTCGCGGGCATAACCCACTTCTGCCGCGGATTTGCTTGGGTGGACCTGAATCGACAGTGGCTGATCGGCGCACAGCACTTTGAACAGAAACGGCAGTTCGCCAAAGCGAGTGGCGACGTCCTGTCCGAGCTGCTTTGGCTGATCCTGATTAATCACGTCGCGCAATGAACGCAGATCGCCATTGGCGTCAGGCACTTGAGAACTGCTTTTGGGATGAGCGCCCATCCACAGTTCTGCCATCGGTTTTCCTTGCGGATTGGCGATGCCGTACAGTTTGGTTAGTGCCTCGTGGCTACCCCATGCGTAATTTTGCACCGCATTGGTCATTTTTTGCATGATTACTACCTGCTTTATAAAGGAATTACCGCCAAGTAAACAATGCACCGAGGGTGCTTGCAAGCGGAGAAATCTAAAAATGTCATTATCCTTGACAGTGGGCGTATCGCCACCTCGCTACCCAGCGCGCGGCGGGCGGTTTGGCGCTATCCTCTGTTTGCCGTCAGGCGAAACCGGGGCTGGCAGGGATAAACGCAGACTCTTAATGCGAATAGTTATTATGTCACTATACTGGATGTGCCTGTAAACAGGTTCGCGCCGTAGCGGCGTGGACATCTTACTTTTAGGAATTGTGCTAAGGAGACAGTGATGGCAGCCATTCGTATTGAAAAAGACTCTATGGGCCCCATCGAAGTACCGGCCGATCGGTTGTGGGGGGCACAAACGCAGCGCTCCCTCGAACACTTCCGTATTTCCAGCGAAAAAATGCCGACCGCGCTGATCCACGCGCTGGCGCTGACCAAGCGCGCGGCCGCCAGCGTCAATGTCGATCTTGGCCTGCTGCCGGCGGAGCGGGGCAAGGCGATTATTCAGGCGGCAGATGAAGTGCTGGCGGATAAGCACGCCAACGAATTCCCGTTGTCGGTCTGGCAAACCGGTTCCGGCACCCAGACCAACATGAACATCAACGAAGTGTTAGCCAACCGCGCCAGTGAGTTGCTGGGCGGCGAGCGTGGCGAAGGGCGTCTGGTGCATCCGAACGACGACGTCAATAAAAGCCAGAGTTCTAATGACGTTTTCCCGACCGCCATGCACGTGGCGGCGGTGATCGCGCTGCGCCAGCACCTGATCCCCGAACTGCAGCGGCTGCACCAGACGCTGAACGAAAAAGCCGACGCCTTTAGTGACATCGTGAAAATCGGCCGTACTCATTTGCAGGATGCTACGCCGCTGACGTTGGGACAGGAAATTTCCGGTTGGGTGGCAATGTTGCAACACAGTCTGCGCCATATCGAGGCCAGCGTACCGCACCTGTGTGAAACTGGCGCTGGGCGGCACCGCGGTCGGCACCGGTCTGAATACCCACCCGGAATACGCGGTGCGGGTAGCAAAAGCGTTGGCGGACTCAACCGGCCAGCCGTTCGTGACGGCACCGAACAAGTTCGAAGCGCTGGCCACCTGCGACGCGCTGGTGCATGGCCACGGCGCGCTGAAGGGGCTGGCGGCGTCGATGATGAAGATCGCCAACGATGTGCGCTGGCTGGCGTCCGGTCCGCGCTGTGGTATCGGTGAAATCGCCATTCCGGAAAACGAGCCGGGCAGTTCGATCATGCCGGGCAAGGTCAACCCGACGCAGTGTGAGGCGATGACCATGCTCTGCGCGCAGGTGCTGGGCAACGATGTGGCGCTGAATATTGGCGGCGCCTCCGGCAACTTTGAGCTGAACGTATTCCGCCCGATGGTGATCCATAACTATCTGCAATCGATTCGCCTGCTGGCGGACGGTATCAACGGCTTCAATGCGCATTGTGCGGTGGGCATCGAACCGAATCGCGATCGTATCTCGCAGTTGCTGAATGAATCGCTGATGTTGGTTACCGCGCTGAATACCCATATCGGCTACGACAAGGCGGCGGAAATCGCCAAGCAGGCGCACAAGCAGGGGTTGACGCTGAAGGCGTCGGCGCTGAAGCTGGGCTATCTGACGGAACAGCAGTTTGACGAATGGGTTCGGCCGGAAGATATGGTTGGCAGCATGAAGAAATAAGCGCTACCCGTTGGTCAGCGCTGGGGCTTACGCAGGTAGGCCCTTTTTTATGAGGAAAATCGCCTTATGTCACGCACTCAACGGCTGTTGGAACTGATGCAGATCCTGCGTCAGCATCGTTATCCGCTTGCCGGACACGCGCTGGCGCAACGGCTGGGTATCAGTATGCGTACGCTGTATCGCGATATCGCCACCTTACAGCAGCAGGGTGCCGAGATCGTCGGCGAAGTGGGCATCGGCTATGTGTTGCGGCCGGGATTCATGTTGCCACCGCTGATGTTTTCAACCCAGGAAATTGAAGCGCTGGTATTGGGGATGCGCTGGGTGACGCGTCGTGGCGACAGCCAACTGGCCACTGCGGCAGATCGGGCGTTGGCAAAAATTGCCGCAGTGCTGCCCGCCGCGCTGCGCGAAGAACTGGAAGCCAACACGCTACTGATTGGCCCGGTGGAGAGCGTGCCGGTGTCCGACGCGTTGCGCTCGACGATACGCGACACCATCCGTAGCGAATGCAAGATCGACATTACCTACCAGGATGCCGCCGGTGCGGTTACGCAGCGACGTCTGTGGCCGTTTGCTCTCGGCTATTTTGAACAGGTGCAGGTGTTGCTGGCCTGGTGCGAGCTGCGTCAGGCGCTGCGCCATTTTCGTCTCGATCGTATCGGCGCCATTTCTCCCCTGGCGCAACGCTACCCGCGCGGTCGCCGGGCGTTGATTAAACTGTGGCGGGAAAGTACCGGCATTGGCGAGGCTACTGCCAAAAACTGACAGTACGGGCGACTAGGCTGTGGTCATCGGAACCTGTCGAGGTTCTTCATTACCAGGAGCTAATCATGATCGCACCAGGCATCACCATTCTTTATGTCGACCAACCAGAATCGAGCGCGCAGTTTTACAGCCGGTTGCTCGGAGCGGCGCCGGTAGAACTCTCCGCTACCTTTGCCCTCTGGGTGACCGACAACGGCTTCAAGCTGGCCTTGTGGTCGAAACACGACGTGCAGCCGGAGCCCACCGCCAACGCCGGGGGCGGCGAACTGGGATTTTTGTGCGAGCAGTCAGAGCAGGTTGATGCTTTATACCGTCAGTGGCGTGACTGGCAATTCGAGATTTGCCAGACGCCGCGGCAAATGGCGTTCGGCTACTGCTTTATGGCATGCGATCCTGACGGGCATCGTCTGCGGGTATATACCCTTAATCGCTAGGCGCGTCGGTATACAGATGCAGCCGTTTCACCAGTAGGCGCAGCGGTTTGGCCTGCGGCTTGTATTTATGCTTCACCGCGCTGGCATCATAGTCAAGCAGCTCGCCAATCTTTGACACCTGCGCGCCGCTGTCAACCTGACACAGCGCCATCAGCGGCAGCGGGCAGGGGTGTTGCACCTGCTTTTGCTGTTGCTGATACCATACGCGAGCGATGGGCTGCACCTTGACCGGTCGCTTGATTTTCAAGGTGGCCGCCTGCGGCAGGCGGCTAACGTCATCAATTTCCCGGCTCACCAGTTCGGCCCACTGCTGGCGGTTATACGGCGGCACCGCGCGGCCGGCCTTCAGGCTTTTTTCCAGCGTCTGCAGGATATCGTCACGTTTGACGTGCTTGATGATGTGCTTGTTGGCCCAGCCAAAGCGTACCGAATCAGGGTTGGTCAGCAGGGTGATGGCACGGTAGGCGCTCAGGGTAATCAGGCCATGCAGGGTGGGTGTGCACGAAGTCAAAGCGCTGTTCCGGCGCCAGGCCGGATTCCACGGTAATAATGTGCTCCAGTTGTGCTTTCAACTGATTGATTTGCTGCACCTGCTGTTGCAACGCCAGAGACTGTGGCCGCTCAACCGCCAGGCAAATCACGCCGGGCAGACGTACTGCCGCCTTGCTGCTGACGTGCTGCTTGTTATGGTGAATAAACAGGCGTTGATAATGTTCCAGCGCCAGATCGCGCGCCGCCTGGCCGAGGTGCTGCTGCACGGCGATCTGTTCAATCGGCTGATGCTCGTTGCCTTTGGCGATCTCCGGCAGGCTGAATACCCGTGCCGCTAGTAGCCGCAACGGCAGAATTTGCTGCTGGAGTTGCCCCAGTTCGGCTTCGAGCTGGTTAAAGCATTGGTTCATCCGGGCAATCAGATCGTATTTGCTCATCGCAACCTCGCATTTTAGTTACAACATACATTGTAGGGCAGGGTAACCGAGGAGGCAACATCAGCAACGGTGGGGCATGATAGCTAACAGCAGTCCGGGTCAGGCAGGGGATACAGGCGCGACAGCTCGCCGCGCCTGAGTTGAGGATTACAGGCGTGCCGCTTCTGGCAACTGTTTCAGCGCTCGTACCACCCACAGCGCCAGCAACAGCATGACGCTGATAAAGACGACGACGCCAGTCCAGCCGAAGCTGTGCCAAAATACGCCGCCGAGCGTGCCGGCAACGCTGGAACCGGCATAATAGCAGAACAGATAGAGTGAGGAGGCTTGTCCTTTGGCACGCCGCGCGCGGCGGCCGATCCAGCTGCTGGCGACCGAATGCGCGGCAAAGAACCCGCCGGTGAACAGCATCATGCCGATGAAAATCAGTGTGACCGGCGCCAGGAGAGTAATAAGAATCCCGGTCAGCATAATCAAAATGGCAAACAGCAGCACCGGCCCGCGACCGAAACGAGACGTCATGGCGCCGGCCTTCGGCGAGCTGTAAGAACCGGTGAGGTAAACCACCGACAATAAACCGACAATCGCCTGGCTAAGATGATAGGGATCGGCCAGCAAGCGGTAACCAATGTAGTTGAACATGGTGACAAAGCTGCCCATCAGCAGAAAACCTTCGGCAAACAGTAATGGCAGGCCGCGGTCATGCCAATGCAGTTTGAAGTTGATCAGCAGAGTTCGCGGCCGCAGCGAACTGGCGCGAAAGTGCCTTGATGCCGGCAGGATACGCCAAAATACAAACGCCGCAATCAGCGCGAACAAACCGATCACCGCCAGTGAAATGCGCCAGGAAAAGAAGTCGGTTAATACGCCGGTGACCAGGCGGCCGCTCATGCCGCCGATCGAATTGCCACTGATATACAGTCCCATCGAGAACGCCACGAAGCTGGGGTGGATCTCTTCACTCAGGTAAGTCATGCCAACGGCGGCAAGGCCGCTCAGGGAAAGGCCGATCAGCGCGCGCATCAGCAGAATGCCGTGCCAACTGGTCATAAATGCGCAGATCAGCGTGCAAACCGCCGCCAGCAGCAGCGAGGTTACCATCACCGATTTACGGCCGATGGCGTCGGACAGCGGGCCGGTAAATAACAGGCCAATCGCCAACAAACCGGTAGAAAAGGACAATGACAGGCTGCTTTGTGCCGGCGACACGCCAAAATCCTGTGACAGCACCGGCAGGATTGGCTGCACGCAATACAGCAGGGCAAAGGTGGCCAGCCCGGCAGAAAACAGCGCCAACGTGACGCGCATGAATTGCGGCGTACCGCGTTCGATATAAGGGCGTTTATTCAATGAAGAGGATTGTTTTTTAGGCGCAGTGGCCGCCAGCGGATCGTTGGCGGCCCGCGTCGACGGCGTATCGGCCGCTGAACGCATTGGGGTGTTCACAGATATTCCTTACCGGGGATCGGGTGATTAAACAAGCATATCGTTGCTTTATAAAATCATAGGGAGAAGCCAGTTTTTTGTCTAATATATTAATAATTCCAATTAAGACGTTAAACATATGAATATTGAGCTTCGTCATCTGCGCTATTTTATTGCCGTCGCAGAAGAACTGCATTTTGGCCGTGCGGCACAGCGGCTGCGCATCTCGCAACCGCCCTTGAGCCAACAGATTCAGGCGCTGGAAGAGATGGTCGGCGCACGGCTGTTGGCGCGCAATAATCGCAATGTCAGCCTGACGCAGGCCGGCGAAATGTTTCTCAAGGAAGCCTGGCAGGTGGTCGATCAGGTCAATCGCGCAGCGGAAAAAGCGGCGCGGCTAGAACGGGGAGAGATCGGTGAGCTGACCATTGGTTTTACCTCATCGGCGCCGTTTATCAGCCAGGTATCGCGCAACTTACGGGCTTTTCGTCTGCATCATCCGGATGTGCACATCAAAATGCGCGAAATCAACACCAAGCAACAGTTGGAACCGCTGCTGAACGGTGAACTGGATCTGGGCGTGATGCGCAACACCAGGTTGCCGGAGGCGTTGCAGCATCAACTGCTGCTGCAAGAGCCGATGCTGGCAGTGGTGCCGGAAGGGCATCCCTTGACCTATCTGGCCCCCGGTACGTTGCGCTTTGCGCATTTGGCAGATGAACCGTTTGTTTTTTTCTCCCGCGAGGTGGGTACCGCGCTGTATGACGAAACGCTGCTGTTGCTGGAGCGAGCCGGCATCACCCCTTACATTACGCAGGAGGTTGGTGAAGCGATGACCATCATCGGGCTGGTTTCCGCCGGGCTGGGCATTTCGATCCTGCCGGCGTCGTTTGGTCGCGTCAAACTTGATGGCGTCAGCTACCTGCCGTTGGCAGAGCCGGATGCACTCACCGAAGTGTGGTTGGTAAATCACCGCCAGCGGCCATTGACTGCCGCCGCGAAATCGCTGATGAGTTTACTATTGGCGCCGTCGGCAAAAGACGCGTATCAGCGCAAATAAAAGGCGAATCTGCATCAAATACCGGCGAATTTGTGCAGCGAATCACATAACGAATCAAATAGTTGACGCTGTATTACAAAAGCCCCACCATAGCCCATAGTCTTTATTTAGAAGCGCGAAAAATTGTAGGAGCAGGGGGCGTGATTGCTGATGGGCAGCCTGGGCATATTGATCAGATAAAGCAAATAAATGCAGGGGCAGTGTATCGATTGATCGATCAGCTCGGGCCGATTTCGCGTATCGAACTGTCAAAACGTGCCCAACTGGCGCCAGCCAGTATCACCAAAATCGTGCGTGAACTGCTGGAAGCGCATCTGGTCAAGGAAACCGAGTTCCAGGAAGTGGGCAGCCGCGGCCGTCCAGCGGTGGGGTTGGTGCTGGATACCGAGGCCTGGCATTATCTTTCCGCGCGTATCAGTCGCGGCAGCATTACGCTGGCGCTGCGTGATATCAGCAGCAAACTGGTGGTCGAAGAGCAGCTTCCGCTGGCGGCGGACCACCCGGAACCGCTACTGACACGCATCGTTGCCGAAGTCGATCGGTTCTTTATTCGTCATCAGCAACGTCTTGAACGTTTGACCGCCATCGCCATTACATTGCCGGGCATGATCGACGTTGCTAATGGCATTGTGCACCGCATGCCGTTTTACCAGGTCGAAGATATGCCGCTCGGCCCGGCACTGGCGTCCCGCACCGGTTTGCCGGTATTTCTGCAACATGACATCTGCGCCTGGACCATGGCCGAGGCGTTGTATGGCGCCTCTCGCGGTAATCAAAACGTGATTCAGGTGGTGATCGACCATAACGTCGGTGCTGGAGTGATCACCGGTGGGCGGGTGTTGCATTCCGGTAGTCAGCGAGTGGTGGAAATCGGCCATACGCAGGTCGATCCCTACGGCAAACGGTGTTATTGCGGCAACCACGGTTGCCTGGAAACCGTGGCCAGCGTTGAAAACATGCTGGACATCGCCCAGCAACGCCTGAGCGCCTCGATGACGTCGACGCTGCACAACGCGCCGCTGAGCGTTGAATCTCTGTGCGATGCCGCCTTGGCCGGTGACCAACTGGCGAAAGACATCATCCTTGGTGTGGGCCACAGCGTCGGGCGCATTCTGGCGATTATGGTCAACCTGTTCAACCCGGAAAAGATCCTGGTCGGCTCGCCGCTCAATCGAGCAGCAGAAATTCTGCATCCGGCGATTGCATCATGCATTAACCAGCAGTCGCTGCCGATCTACAGTCAACATCTTCAAGTGGAATCCACCCAGTTTTTCAATCAGGGCACCATGCCCGGCGCGGCACTGGTGAAAGAAGCGCTGTACAACGGTTCGCTGTTGGTCAAGCTGTTGCAAGGCTGAGGCTTGGCCGGTCATATCAGTGATTCTTATTCTTTAACGACAAAATATTGCGCTACCTCAAGCCATCCCGGCCCGGTATCCCCTAGAATTTTCCCGTTCGACACTCTCCGCCTATAGGGCGATATTTGGTTTAACGGAGCATTCCGGGGCAATCCAGTCATGTTAAAGCGTTTATTTGTTACAGGTACGGATACCGATGTCGGTAAGACCGTGATTTCCCGCGCTCTGTTGCAGGCATTTGCCGCACAGGGTCGTACTGCGGTGGGGTACAAGCCGATTGCGGCGGGATGTTACGAAACCAGCGAAGGCATGCGCAATAAAGACGCTTTGGTTTTGCAGGCTTCTTCCAGCGTGCCGCTGAGTTATCAAGAAATCAACCCCATCACCTGTCCGGATGAAGTGTTTCACGTTCATGCCAGCGACGATATCAATTACGGCGTAATGAGCAGCGGTTTGCACCATTTGGCCGACAAGGCTGAAACCGTGGTGGTGGAAGGCAGCGGCGGCTGGCGGGTGCTGATGAGCGACCTGCGGCCCTATGCCGAATGGGTGGTACAGGAACAGCTACCGGTGGTGTTGGTGGTTGGCATCAAGCTCGGCTGCGTCAGCCATGCATTGCTGACGGCGCAGTCGATTATCAATGACGGTCTGCCGCTGTTGGGCTGGGTTGCCAACCGCATTAACCCTGGGCTGGCGCATTACGCCGAAACCATCGATGCGTTGCAACAGCGTATCCCGGCACCGATGCTGGGCGAAATACCGTATCTGCCGCGTCCGGAACAGCGCGATCTGGCGCACTATCTGGACATTTCGACCCTGCTGGATCGTTAGGCATTGTGGTAGACCGAAACCGAACGCAGGCCACGCGAAATGGTGGTGGCGATGACGCAAGACAGCAAAATGCCGGGGCAGCAAGGTGTATTCTCCGGTCATTTCAAACACCATCAGCGCGGCCATTATCGGCGCATGGGTGGTGGCGGCCAGTAGGGTCGCCATGCCGGTCAACGCCATCAGGAGCGGGATCGCGCTGCCCAGTTCCGGCCACAGGGCGCATATCTGGCCGATCGCCGAGCCGAGCGCTGCACCGACGAACAGCGTCGGGGTAAAGACGCCGCCAGGTGCGCCGGAGCCGCTGCTGGCCAACACCGCCAATAATTTACAGATCAGAATGGCCGCCACCAGCAGTACACCCGGAGGCGCGCTGAGCAATGCTTGCACCACGCTGTAACCATTGCCCCAGACTTCGGGGAACAGCAGCGAAAGCAGACCGACGATCAGCCCGCCGAGCGCCAATTGCAGCGGCGGCGTCAGGCGCAAAGAGCGAAAAGCCCGCCCGCTGGCCGACATCGCCGATAAAAACAGTGGGCCGCAGACGCCTGCCAACACGCCAAGCAATGCCATCAGCAGATATTGCACCGGCCACGGTGACGGTAGCGGTGCAACCAGATACAGTGGCGCCTGACCGCCGTTCAACAGATTGGTCACCAACAGCGCACTGACGGCGGCAATCACTACCGGGCCAAGCGAGGCGAGCATCAGGGTGCCGAAAAGAATTTCGGCAATGAACAGGCTGCCCGCCAACGGCGCGTGATAGGCACTGGCCATACCGGCCGCCGCGCCGCAGGCCACCCACAGCTTCCACTCTTTCTCGCGCGTAAAGCGCTGGGCAAACACCGACCCCACCAGCGCCGCCAGCAGGATCATTGCGCCTTCGCGGCCGATGGCGCTGCCGCTGGAAACCACCAGCAGCGAGGCCAGACACTTAACCAGACTGGCGCTGACGTCCAACCGACCGTCACCGGTTTCAATCGCTTCCATATAGTCGGTGGGCGCGGCCGGGCGCTGATGACGGTAACGTTGATACATCCACAGCAGCAGGCCGGCTCCCAGCCCGCCCAGTGCCGGCGTCAAAGCGCGTCGCCAGGCCGGTAACGCGGCGGCGGCGGCCACCAGACTGCCGTCCTCGTGATCGAGCAGCAACCACTCCAATCCCAGCATGGCGCGGTGGAACAGCCACACTACCAACGCGGCGCAGATACCGAGGAATACCGCGATAAACAGACGGCGTAGCAGGGCGCGATAGTGGCGAAGATGGACCAGTCTTTTCATGCGTCAGTAAAATGGTGAATAAAATGAAAGGGTCAGCGGGCATTGTGCTTGTCTGGCGGTGTGAAAACCAGCGAATCTTTGCAGATTCGCCGGGGGTTGTGATGGCGAACGTTTTATCGGACGGTCAGCGCTGCCGGGGTGTATGTGCCGGTCATCGCTTCCAACAGCGCCACCAGATCGTCAACGTCGCTTTCTGGCAGCGTGGTACCGACCTGATATTTCAGCATGTCGCGCACCGCCTGATGCAGCGTGGTGACGCTGCCGTCATGGAAATATGGCGCGGTCAATGCCACATTACGCAGGGTGGGCGTTTTAAAACGATGGCGGTCGGCGTCACGTTTGGTTACGTTGTAACGACCAAGATCGGCCGTGGTTGGATTACCGCGATCGGCGAAGTAATCTGCTTTTAACCCCATGATTTCATAGGATTGGCCGCCCAGATTGACGCCAGTATGGCAGGTGCCGCACTTATGGTCGCGGAACAGCTGATAGCCTCGCTTCTGCTGTGCCGTAAGCGCCTGGCGATCGCCGGCCAGAAAACGGTCGAACGGGCTGTCCGGAGTCAGCAGCGTTTTTTCGAACTCGGCAATGGCGTTGGTAATGTTGCTGGCGGAAAAACCGTCGGCATAGACGCGGCGAAAGTCCGCTTTCAACTGTGCATCCTGATCCAGTTTATCGATGATTTGCTGCCACGAAGTGGAGGCCATTTCGATGGGGTTAAGCGGTGGTCCGCCGGCCTGTTCCTGCAGGTCATGCGCGCGGCCGTCCCAGAATTGCGCAATGTTGAACACCGCATTGAACACCGTTGGCGCGTTGATCGGTCCTTGCTGGCCGTTAACGCCGAGTGAGGTGACGCGGGCATCGACGCCGCCGGCGCCCAGCATATGGCAATGGGCGCAGGAAATACTGTTGTCGGCCGACAGGCGTGGATCGTGAAACAGCCTGAACCCCAGAGCCACTTTGTGTGCATCGGTCGGTAATGCCTTCGGCAGCGGTTGCAATGCCTGACCAAGCAATGCCGCAGGGGTGCCTGGCAAGGTGTAATACTGCGTGCGCTGTTGGCGGATCCACGCCAGCAGCGTTTGCCGGTTGGCGTCATCGAGTTCCCCGGCCCAGTGCAGTGCCTTGTAGCGAACTGGCGGCATTTGTCGATATTGCAGTACCGACTCCAGCTTGGCGAGGTCGGTCTCGGCTACCGCGCCACCTTGTTGTAGGGCAGTGAGCGTCGGCGCGAGTGAAAAATGGCGCAATCCGGTTTTTATGTCGTATTGCATCAGTTGCCTGCTAATTGGCAATCGGGCATAGAACGGCAATTCGGCAGACGCGGTATGGCAATAATCACAACCGTGTCGGGTAAGGATGGTGCTGATGGTATTGCCCGCCAGCGGCGGTTGACGTTGTTGATCGAAGTGGTAGATATAACCGACCACGCTCAGATAGCCGGCAATCGCCACGATTGCACAGCCCAATATGATTTTTTTCATTGTGTTCTCGCTCCATTGAGTTTGCATTCCAACAGCCATTCAGCCAGCCAGTGATGCGGCAAGGGAACGGCAAGCTGATTGTCCAGGCCAGAGGCGTGACGGTAGTTGATTGAAATCAAGGCAGGAGAGTGGGCTGACCTATCATTGGTATAGGCGGTGACGATAAGTGACGCTGTAACAAAATGTTCAATTGATGCGTCAGGCTGTAACCGGGATCGCGATCCGGGCACGTACTTCAGCCGCAAATGCCAAGGCTGGTATACTTCATCTCATTACACTTCTGCGGGATATGATTGGACTATCAATGACGAATGACGATTACTCGGTGCCAGTGGCACACCGCCCGCTGATCCTTATCGCCTGTATGCTGGCGATGTTCATGTCGGCGATTGAGGCGACGATTGTCGCCACCGCCATGCCGACCATTATTGCCGATCTGGGGGGATTCTCGCTGCTGGGGTGGGTCTTTGCGGTCTATCTGCTGGCACAGGCGATCACCATCCCGATCTACGGACGCCTGGCCGATCTGTATGGCCGCAAACGCATCTTCTTTTTTGGCGCGTCGCTGTTCCTGCTGGGCTCGGTGCTGTGCGGCTTTTCACCCAATATGTACTGGTTGATCGGTTTTCGATTATTGCAGGGGTTGGGTGCCGGTGCGGTGATGCCGATTGCCACTACCATTATCGGCGATATCTATAGTCCGCGGGAACGGCCGAAGGTGATGGGCTATCTGTCCAGCGTGTGGGGCTTTTCGGCGATCATCGGCCCGTTACTGGGCGCATTTATCGTACAGCACCTGCCGTGGGCGCTGGTGTTCTGGGTCAATCTGCCGATCGGCCTGTTGGCCATGCTGCTGCTCGGGCGCTATTTGCCCGCCGGCAGTCAAGTGCGTCGGCACGCGTTGGATCTGGCCGGTACCGGTTGGTTGACGCTGTTTGTCGCCAGTCTGTTGCTGGCATTGTTGCAGGCCGAAAGCATGGGGTGGTGGGTGCTACCGATGCTGCTGCTGGCAATGTTTTCGCTGATCATGCTGGTGCGTCAGGAGCGTCGTGCGCAGGAGCCGTTATTCCCGCTGGCGCTGTGGCGTAGTCGGGTGATTATCGCCGGCAACATCGGCGGTCTGGCGATTGGCGCGGCGATGATGGGCATCAGCGCCTTTTTGCCGACGTTTATTCAGGGAGTGATGGGAGAGACGCCGTTACAGGCCGGAACCACGTTGGCATTGATGTCAATCGGCTGGCCGCTGGCCAGCACCTTCAGTGGCCGTCTGATGCTGTGGACGTCCTACCGCACTACTGCGCTGTTGGGGGCGGGATTGCTGGTTGCCGGCGGGCTGATCCTGTTGCTGCTTGAACCGCACGGCGGCTTGCTATGGGGCAGAACGGCGGCCTTTATGGTCGGCGCCGGCATGGGGTTGTGCAACACCACCTTCCTGGTTTCAGTACAGAACGCCGCCCATCACAGCATTCGTGGCATCGCTACCGCCTGCACGGTATTTACCCGCATGATGGGGTCGGCGATCGGCACGGCAATTCTCGGGGCGACGCTGAACATCAACCTGCAGTTGCGCCTGCCGCAAACTGCCGATCCGCTACAACAGTTGATGGAACCCGCGCGGCGTGGGGCGCTAGAGCCCGACGTATTGGCCAATCTGATCCAACAGGTGGCGGCGTCGCTGCATTGGGTATTCCTGGTTTCGGCGCTGGTGTCGTTGTTTGCGCTGGCAGCGGCAATGCTGGTGCCGGCACGGCATCGGCCGCAAGGGGAAGGCGAGGAAGTGGAACAGACGTAACGGGCGCAGCGAACCGCGCCCGGAAAGGTTATTGCGGGGAGGTCATATCCTGGCTAGTGCCGGTTTGCGCCGCGTCCCCGCCGTCATCGCCATTATTCAGGCGAGTGTAGACAATTTTCTGTGTGTCGTTCTCGCAGTGGCCAACCACTTGGCCGCCAGCTTGCTCGGCCTGATCGTTTGGCACGATATCCAGCTTGAAGCCGGATTCTGGTACGCCGTTGCTGATGATTTTCTGCGAAATTTCCGCCTTCACGCTTTCGCATGAGGCGAAGGCCGCCAGCGGCGCCGTGGCCATCAGCAAAGCGCCGAGTACAAACGCTTTTCTCATCACTCTGTCCTTGGTTAAGAGCCCATTTCCTTATCAGGATAGCAGCTCGCGCGGTTAAAATTAACGCTGGCGGCGCGCTGGTGCCAGATTAAGGATAAATCTGACGCCCGGTGGTGCGGTCGAGGCATTTCAGCGTCGACGGTTCCCAATAGGCGTTGACATTAAGGCTGTCGTTACAGCGATCCTGGTCGTCGGCGGCTTTGTCGAGCTTGTCGAAATCTTTTTCGACCCGGGTGTTGACCTTATGGCGCAAGGTACGGGTATCATTCCACTGTTCTTTACTCTGGCGGGCTTCTTCGGTAGACATTGCGCCGCTACCTTTGCCGTCAACGGTGACGCAGGTGCTGCCTTGTGTGCAGCTGGCGGCCATGGCCGGCAATTGCCAGGCGCTCAGAGCCAACAGCGCTGCGGCCGGCAGCAGACTGCGCAGCAGTCGTTGGCGAGAAAGTAATTTCATGGTTTTATCCTTCTGAGAAAGTGTTGCGCGCTGGCGGCAACACCGACTTGGGTACCCTTGTCAGGGCATAAGGTCAATATACCACCACCTGTTCACCAGGTACCAGCCAAGCACCGCTTTCGTTTATATTTCGGAGAGAAAACCGTCCTGATGCTTAAGACTACCTTATTGTTCTTCGCCACCGCGCTGGCTGAAATTATCGGCTGCTTTTTGCCTTACCTGTGGCTGAAAAAAGGCGCAGGCGCGTGGCTTTTGCTGCCGGCAGCCGTCAGTCTGGCGGTTTTCGTCTGGCTGCTGACCCTGCATCCGGCAGCCAGCGGCAGAGTGTACGCGGCGTATGGTGGGGTGTATGTGGCAACGGCGCTGTTATGGCTGCGGGTGGTAGACGGGGTAAAGCTGACGGCATTTGACTGGTTGGGGGCTGGGGTAGCGCTGGCGGGCATGCTGATTATCGTCGCCGGCTGGCGCGCGGCATAAACAAGGCGGCGGGCGATACCCGCCGCCGTCCTGTCAGGCACCGCGATGAACGCTTAGCCCGGCAAAACTCTGGCTGACTGGCATCATCTCCAGCGTGTTGATATTCACCCGCGCCGGCAGGGTAGCGACCCAAAATACCGCGTCGGCAATGTCTTCCGGCGTCAGTGCGTCGGCACCGTCATAGGTTTTATTGACCTTGCCGTCGTCGCCCTTGAAGCGAACGTTGGAAAACTCCGTTCCGCCGACCAGACCTGGCTCGATATCGGTTACCCGCAGGCGCGTGCCGTGCAGGTCGGCGCGCAGGCCAAGGCTGAACTGTTTAACGAACGCTTTGGTCGCGCCGTACACGTTGCCGCCGGCATAAGGCCAGTTGGCGGCGGTAGAGCCGATGTTGATCACATGGCCGACGTTGCGTTCCACCATCGCCGGCAGCAGTGCGCGGGTCATATTGACCAGGCCTTTGTTATTGGTGTCGATCATGGTTTCCCAGTCATCGGCATTGGCCTTGTGCGCCGGTTCCAGCCCCAGCGCCAGCCCGGCGTTGTTGACCAGCACGTCCACGTTGCGCAGCGCTGCCGGCAATGCCTCGATGGCCTGCTGAATGGCGGCACGGTTGCGCACATCCAGCTGTACGGTGTGCAGCGCATCGCCCAATTCGCCTTTCAGCGCCTGCAGGCGTTCTACACGGCGCCCGGCGCCAATGACCTGATGCCCGTCGGCAATAAATTTACGTGCAATAGCCTCACCAAAACCGGACGTTACGCCGGTAACAAAAATGATCATCCTGCTGTTCCTCAAGGTTTTTTAGCCAATACCGTACTCTATGATTAACATATTTCGCCGGCACAAAACATATCATTCGCCAATCATCGGCAGATGATAGACCAGGCAGTCATACTTGATATGGTCGCGGCGGCCGCTGACCACGCGCCCAGCGACTCGACCAGCCGGCGGCTGGGAGCGTTCTGTTCGGCAACCGGATATATGAAGTACTGCGGGCGATAACGCTCGCTGGCCCAGGCGGCGATGGCATGGACGATTTCACGGCCATAGCCGTGGCCATGCTGGTTTTCCTTCACCCAGATACCGAGTTCCGGGGTATGGCTATGCAGATCGTGCACGCCGCTCATGCCGATAAACTGTTTGCTGTCGCGTAGGCGAGCAACGAAAAAGACTTCTTCACCTTCGCGGATCAGGGGCAGCCAGCCTTGCCAGACGTTGGCGAACGCCTCGGGCGACGGCTCCGGTTCGAAATTCATGAAACGGGTCAGCGTAGGGGTAATCGCCTGGTAAACATCATCGGCGTCAGCTGCGGTAAAAGGGGCAATCAACAACCGATCGGTGTTCACCCGGCACTGAGAAAGGTCACTGTGTTTCATTATTATTACCTCACTTTTCAGGCCAAACGGCAGAAATCCGCCCGGTTAAACCAGGGCGGATCGTTGATACTACGTTGATTGCCGACAGATGCGAATTATTTTTGCGACAGGTGCGGCTCGATTAACAACAGATCGGCGACGGACAGACGATCGGCTGCGGTACGGGCCTGATGCCAATAGGGATAAAGCAGCGGCAGGCGGCTGACATCCTCCAGTTGGCGCAGCTCATCCTGGTTCAGCGTCAGACTGGCGGCATGAAGATTATCGGTCAGTTGCTGGCGATTGCGTGCGCCAATCACTACCGAGGTCACGGTGGGGCGCTGTAGCAGCCAGGCGAGGGCCACCTGTGCAGCCGACAGACCGCGCGCATCGGCAATGGCTACCAGCACGTCAATGATATCATACAGTTTTTCCTGGTCGCGCACCGGCGGTTCACCCCATTGCGCCATATGGCGCGTGCCTTCCGGGGTGCGTTGATTGCGACGATATTTGCCGGAGAGCAGACCACCGGCCAACGGGCTCCATACCAGCACGCCCAATCCCTGATCCTGCGCTATCGGCAGCAGTTCATATTCTGCCTCGCGAGCCTGCAGGCTGTAGTGGATCTGTTGGCTGACTGGCCGCACGCTGCCGGTCAGCGCCGCTGCGCCCAGGTGCTTCATGATATGCCAGCCGGAAAAGTTGGATACGCCGACGTAGCGTACCTTGCCGCTACTGACCAGATGCTTCAGCGCGCGCAGGGTTTCCTCTACCGGAGTCATGCCATCCCATTCGTGTAACTGATACAAATCGAGATAATCGGTATTTAGCCGCCGCAGGCTGGCCTCGCAGGCGCGGATCAGGTGGTGGCGTGATAGCCCGGCGTCGTTCGGACCGTTGCCCATCGGAAAGCGCGCCTTGCTGGCCACCAGTACCTGGTGGCGCTTATCGCCCAGCGCCTGCCCCAGTATTTCTTCCGATTTACCGGCGGAATAGACGTCGGCGGTATCGAACAGGTTAATGCCGGCGTCTATGCACATGGCTACCTGTTCACGTGCTTCGCTGACGTTGGTATCGCCGGTTTTGGCAAATTTGCCTTCGCCGCCAAAGGTCATGGTGCCGAGACTTAGCACCGACACCTTCAGGCCGGAATGCCCCAGTTGACGGTATTCCATCGTTTAACTCCTTACCTTGGTTGATGACAGCCTTCCCTTGGCGTCTTGCGGCGCCGCAGGGAGCAGATTGGCCGGTTTTTTCTGGCGGATTTCATTACCTGCTTCGGCATCCAGACCAAAACTGTCGACCACCGACAGCAAGGCAATACCGCCAATAACCACAAACGCCATTTGGAAGTTGACCAGTGGGATGGCGTCGCCGGCGGTGGGGAACCAGACGTCAGCCAGCCGCAGTGCCAATGCGCCGATGGCGATGCCCAGACCGCCACCCATTTGCTGCGCCATGGTAAATAGCGCATTGGCGCCGTTCATCTGCGTTTGCGGCACTTCAGAAAAGGCCAGGGTATTCAGTGCAGTGAACTGCATCGAGCGCGTCAGGCCGCTGATGAATAACAGTGTGACGATCAGCCACACCGGCGTTTCTGGCGTCAGGAACGCGCAGGCAAAGATGGTCGCGGCGTTCAGCAGGCCGTTGACCATCAGGGTGCTGCGAAAGCGAAAGCGATAGAGGATCGCCGAGGTAAAAGGTTTCATCGCCAAATTGCCGGCAAACACCGCCAGAACCAGCAACCCTGCGTCAAAAGCGTTCAGGCCGAAGCCTATCTGGAACAGCAGCGGCAACAGGAAAGGCACCGCGCCAATCGCCACGCGGAACAGCGTACCACTCCATATTGTGACGGCGTAACTTTTTACTCGCATCGCCCACAGGTTGATTAACGGATGAGGGCTACGCCTGGCATGACGAATGGCCAGCATACCCAGCGCCAGGCTAGCGGCAATGCAGGCCAACGGCACCAGCCAGGAGAGTTGTGGATGATTGATCAGGTCGAGGCCAAACATCAGCCCAAAGCAGGCGACGCCGGTCAGCAGAAAACCGAGGCCGTCAAACGGCACCCCGGTTTGCGCCTCCTCCTGCGGGATCAGTCGCCAGGCCAGCAGCAGGGCGATAATACCCAGCGGCACATTGAGGATGAAAATCCAGTGCCAGGAGGCGTAAGTGGTAATGAAGCCGCCGACCGGCGGCCGAGGATCGGCGCCACCAAACCGGGCCAGGTAATGGTGGCAATCGCCTTGATTAAACCGCTTTTCTCGGTATTGCGCAGCACTACCAGCCGGCCAACCGGCACCATCAGCGCGCCACCGAACCCCTGCAGAATGCGCGCAGCGGTAAAAGTCGGCAGGCTGATGCTAAAGGCGCACAGCACCGACGCCAGGGTGAAAATCAGCACGGCGGCAGAAAATACATTGCGTGCGCCAAAACGGTTGGCGATCCAGCCGCTGGCCGGGATAAACACCGTCAGGGTCAGAATATAGGCGGCAATGCCGACATTCATGTCGACCGGCTGCACGCCGAACGCCGCAGCCATTTGCGGCATCGCGGTGACAATCACCGTGCCGTCGAGATTTTCCATAAAGAATGCGCCAGCGACCAGCAGTGGCAAGGCGCCTACGCGTGAAAACCAACTCATAAGCGAACGCTCGAAACAGAATGCGGACCGGTTACAGGCATAACAGAAATCTCTTCACAGAAATAGGCGAGTCGGGCAGGTTTTTGAGCATAGCGCAATGCGAGGTTGTTAAAAAGTGGTTAAGAACTATAAGGAGTATTTCAGAATTAACGTAGCAACATTAGCAACAGGTGCCATGACGGATGATTTGGCCTGGTTAGTGAGCGGCAAGAGGCCTGGTAGGGCGTCTGTGCTGCATCGTAGTCGGCATGGCAGATCTGGCGTCGAATCGTTGGCTGGTCGTGTCAGGGGTTTGCCTGCGGCGCGGCGTGCATGTTTTTGGTGCAAATGCTGGCTGATTGCGTTTAGGGCGGCTTACGCGCCGTTATCGGCAAATTATTTTGGCTCGATGATGGTGCAACGTTTCATTTTATTAAAAAACAGCAAACGGTTGCCTAAAAATAGCAACCGTTTGCTTTTTGTCGATATATTTCCATCAGACCCTATTAGTAAAGGGTTTATTTATAAGGTACTGTTTATTAACGATTAAAAAGATAAAACCTCACTCTGGCATGCCGCTTGCTATCTTTAAATTAACACCTGCAATGGAATATAAGACCGCCATTTCCCCCCGGTTGAGTTATCTCAACCGGCGCTGATGCGCGGGTCGCTAGAATAGGAACGGCATTATGAGCATGCAATTTACCACGGCCATTCGTGGCAACTTTTTCGATATCGCCGCCTGCGTCGATCGGCCAGAGCAACTTGATGCACAGCTGCGGCACATAGCCGACGGTCTGCTGTTGCTGGATCATGGCACTATTGTCTGGCACGGCAGTTGGCAGCAGGGGGCGTCACTGCTGGCGCCGGATACGGTGGTAACCGACTATCGCGACAAGTTGATCGTGCCGGGGTTTGTCGATACCCATATTCATTATCCGCAAACCGAAATGATCGGTGCCTATGGCGATCAACTGCTGGCGTGGCTGAAACATTACACGTTTCCGACCGAAAGCCAGTTCGGCTGCGCCGAGCATGCCGAGAAAATGTCGGCGTTCTTCCTGCAACAATTGTTGAGCAACGGCACCACCACGGCGCTGGTGTTCGGTACCGTCCATCCGCAGTCGGTCGATGCGCTGTTTGGCCAGGCGGCAGCGCTGAATATGCGCCTGATCGCCGGCAAGGTGATGATGGATCGCCACGCGCCAGCCGCGCTGCTGGAAACGCCGCAGCAGAGCTATCAGCAGACCCGAGCACTGATCGAGCGCTGGCACGGCAGGCAGCGTCTGGGTTACGCCATTACGCCGCGTTTCGCGCCCACCAGCTCGCCGGCGCTGCTCGAGCAGGTTCAGCGCCTGCGCAACGAGTTTC
Source organism: Serratia odorifera (assembly GCF_900635445.1). Classification (NCBI taxonomy): domain Bacteria; kingdom Pseudomonadati; phylum Pseudomonadota; class Gammaproteobacteria; order Enterobacterales; family Yersiniaceae; genus Serratia; species Serratia odorifera. The sequence goes on along the minus strand of NZ_LR134117.1, from coordinate 4,133,200 downwards.
CCGACGTCTGGCTGCATACCCACCTGAGTGAAAATCATGATGAGGTGGCATGGGTCAAGCAACTGTTCCCACAGCGGCGTAACTACCTGGATGTCTATCATCATTATGGGCTGACCGGCAGCAAAAGCGTCTTTGCCCATTGTCTGCACCTCGAAGAACAGGAATGGGACTGTCTGTGTGATACCCATTCATCGATCGCCTTTTGCCCGACCTCCAACCTGTTCCTCGGCAGTGGGCTGTTCAACCTCGGCAAAGCCTGGCAGAAAAAGGTGAAGGTGGGCATCGGCACCGACGTGGGGGCCGGCACCACCTTTAATATGTTGCAAACGCTGGGTGAGGCCTACAAGGTGGCGCAACTGCAAAGCTACAAACTGGCGGCCTGTGAGGCGTTTTATCACGCGACGCTGGGCGGCGCGCGCGCCTTGTCGCTGGATAAACAGATTGGCAACTTTAGCGTCGGTAAAGAGGCCGACTTCGTGGTGCTCGATCCGGCAGTGTCACCGTTGCAGAAACTGCGCAATGCCAACTGTCACGACCTGGCCGAACAGCTGTTTGTGCTGCTGACCCTGGGTGACGATCGCAACATTTACCGCACGTATGTCGACGGCAAGATCGTTTATCAGCCGTCGGCCCGTCAGGAGGCCGCATGATCGAGTTTCTGCTCAACCAGACGTTAACGCGTGAGACGGATCTCGACCCGAACACCACGCTGTTGCATTACCTGCGTCGTCATCAGGGCCGTTGCGGCACCAAAGAAGGCTGCGCGTCTGGCGATTGCGGTGCCTGCACCGTGGTGCTGGCGGAGGTAGAGGGCGAAACGCTGCGTTACCGCAGCGTCAACGCCTGCCTGACGTTTGTCACCGCGCTGCACGGCAAACAGTTGATCAGCGTCGAGGATCTCAAGCACCACGGCCAGTTGCACAGCGTGCAGCAGGCGATGGTCGACTGCCATGGCTCGCAGTGCGGCTTTTGTACCCCAGGCTTCGTGATGTCGCTGTTCTGCTTGCAAAAGAACAGCACGCATTATCAACGACAGCAGGCCCAGCAGGCGCTGGCCGGCAATCTGTGTCGCTGCACCGGTTACCGGCCGATTATCGACCGCGGCACAGCAGGCCTGCGAAAACCGCGAGGCCGACGACTTTGACCGCCAGCAACGGCACACCGTGCAGCGACTGCGGCAGATCGCGCCAGCCAGTGAGCTGAGCGCCGGTGGCAAGCGCTGTCTGCTGCCGCAGAGCGTCGATCAGTTGGCGACGCTGTATCAGCAGTACCCACAGGCCCGACTGCTGGCCGGCGGCAGCGACCTGGCGCTGGAAGTGACGCAGCGTCATCGGGATTTGCCGTTGATGATTGCCATCGGCCAGATTGCCGCGTTGCGCCAGGTTGAACGTGGCGAACGGTTGCGCATCGGCGCCGCCGCCACGTTGAGCGAGGTTTACCCGTTGCTGATGGATTACCACCCGGCGTTCGGCGAGTTGTTGCAGCGTTTCGCCGCTCAACAAATCCGCAACCAGGGCACGTTAGGCGGCAATCTGGCCAATGCCTCGCCGATCGGTGATGCCGCGCCGCTGTTGTTGGCGCTGGATGCCGCGCTGCTGCTGCGTCACGGTACACGGCAACGTGAGCTGCCACTGCGTGACTTTTTCCTTGATTACCGCCAGACGGCGCTGCAGCCGGGCGAGTTTATTGACAGCATCCTGCTGCCGGCGCAGGCGCCACGGGATTTCCGCGCCTGGAAAGTGTCGAAACGCCTGGAGGATGACATCTCCGCGGTATGCGGCGCTTTCAATCTGACGATTGAACAAGGCATGGTGCGCGAGGCGTACGTGGCCTATGGCGGCATGGCGGCCACGCCCAAACGTGCATTGACCTGTGAACAGGCGTTGGTCGGCCAAACGTGGGATCGCGCCACGCTGGAGCGCGCCACACAGGCGTTAACCCGGGACTTTACGCCGTTGAGCGATTTTCGCGCCAGCAGCGCTTACCGCATGCTGGTGGCGCAGAACCTGCTGCGCCGCTATTTCATTGCGCTCACCGCACCGCAAACTGCCATCGAGGTTGTCTGCCATGAGTAATACACCGCACCACCAGACCAGTCAGGCGGCCTTGGCCGCACGTTTTCGCCAACCGCTCGCAGCGGTGTCGGTCAGGCGCGCAAACATGAAAGCGCAGACAAACATGTCAGCGGTGAAGCACTGTATATCGACGACCGGCTGGAGTTTCCGAACCAGTTGCATCTGGCGGCCAAACTGAGCGAGTGCGCCCATGCGCAGATCGTCGCGCTGGACGTTTCCGCCTGTTATGCCTTTCCCGGCGTGGTGCGAGTGATGACCTGGCAGGACGTGCCGGGAACGCTGGATATCGCTGCGCTCACCGAAGGCGATCCGCTGCTGGCGCAAGACAAGGGTGGAATATGTCGGCCAGGTAGTGGCGGTGGTGGCGGCAGACGATGCGGAAACCGCCTGGCGCGCCGCGCAGGCGATAAAAGTGAGTTATCAGCCGTTGCCGGCGCAGTTGGATGTGCGTAATGCATTGGCGCAGGGGGATGTGGTGCAGGAAAGTCATTGCCACCGGCGCGGCGACGCTGCGGCGGCATTGGCCCGAGCCAGGCACCGGCTACAGGGCGAGTTGCAGGTCGGTGGCCAGGAGCATTTTTATCTGGAAACGCAGATGCCTCGGTAATGCCGGAGGAGGACGGCAGTATGCGGGTGTACTCCTCAACGCAGAACCCGACCGAAGTACAAAAAACTGGTGGCCTCGGTACTGGGGGTGCCGATGCACAAAGTGGTGATTGACATGCGTCGCATGGGCGGCGGCTTCGGTGGCAAGGAGACGCAGGCAGCAGGCCCGGCCTGCCTGTGTGCGCTGGCGGCATATCTCACCGGGCGACCGGCCAAAATGCGTCTCAATCGCCGCGACGATATGCTGATTACCGGCAAGCGACACCCTTTTTACATTCGCTATGAGGTGGGGTTTGACGATAACGGTCTGCTGTGCGGCGTCGACATCGAGTTGGCCGGCAACTGCGGCTATTCGCTGGATCTGTCCGGTTCGATTGTCGATCGCGCAATGTTTCATGCCGATAATGCCTACTTTTTGCAGGACGTAGTGATAACCGGTCACCGTTGCAAGACCCACACCGCGTCGAACACCGCTTACCGCGGCTTCGGCGGTCCGCAGGGGATGATGGCGATCGAGCAGATCATGGATCACATCGCGCGTTATCTGGCGCTCGACCCGCTGGCGGTGAGAAAAATCAACTATTACGGTAAGCACAGTCGCAACGTCACGCATTATCAGCAGCCGATCGAACAGAACCTGCTGGCTGAGATCACCGCCGAGCTGGAGCAGAGTGCCGACTATCAGGCGCGGCGCGCGGCGATCCGTGACTACAACGCCCGCAACCCGCTACTTAAAAAAGGGCTGGCGTTGACCCCGGTCAAGTTTGGCATTTCGTTTACCGCCAGTTTTTCTCAATCAGGCCGGCGCGTTGGTGCTGATTTACACCGACGGCAGCATTCAGCTCAACCATGGCGGTACCGAAATGGGCCAGGGGCTGAATACCAAAGTGGCGCAGATCGTGGCCGAGGTGTTTCAGGTGGATATCGAGCGCATCCAGATCACCGCCACCGATACCGGAAAAGTGCCGAATACCTCGCCCACGGCAGCGTCGTCGGGCACCGATCTGAACGGTAAAGCCGCCGAAAATGCCGCCTTGATCATCAAACAGCGGTTAATCGCCATGCTGTCGAGCCAGCACGGCGTTGCCGCCGAGCAGATTGTCTTTAGCAACGGCCAGGTACGGGTCGGCGAACATTACTTCAGTTTTGAACAGGTGGTGCAGCAGGCCTATTTTAACCAGGTATCGCTGGCCAGCACCGGCTATTACCGCACGCCAAAGATCTTCTATGACCGCGACAAGGCGGCGGGCCACCCATTCTATTATTTCGCCTATGGCGCCGCCTGTGCCGAAGTGCTGATCGATACGCTGACCGGTGAATACCGCCTGCTGCGTGCCGACATTCTGCATGACGTCGGCGACTCGCTGAACCCGGCGATCGACATCGGTCAGGTGGAGGGCGGTTTTGTCCAGGGCATGGGCTGGCTGACCAGCGAAGAGCTGGTATGGGATGAGCAAGGCAGCCTGCTGACCAACGGCCCGGCCAGCTATAAAATCCCGGCGATTGGCGATGTGCCGGCGGATCTGCGGGTCAGGCTGTTGGAAAATCGCCAGAACCCACAGGATACGGTGTTCCATTCCAAAGCGGTGGGCGAACCGCCATTCATGCTGGGGATTTCGGTATGGTGCGCGATCAAGGACGCGGTCGCCAGCCTGGCGGACTATCGCGTTCAGCCGCTGATTGACGCACCGGCGACCCCTGAACGGGTGTTGTGGGGCCGTTCAGCGGCTGCTTGAAGGTGACATTGTCACCTAAAAAACCGGCCGGAGGACAATAATGGAGGAATGGATTGACGCGCTGGCCGAGCTGCGGCGGCGCGGAGAACCTTGCGTACTGGTGACGGTGCTTGACGAGCTGGGCTCTACGCCACGCGACCGGGGTAGCAAAATGCTGGTGAGCGCCGAGCGGGTGGTGAATACCATTGGCGGTGGGCACCTTGAATACCGCGCGCTGGCGATTGCTCGGCAGATGCTGCAAACCGGCAGTGCAACGATGCAGATAGAACGTTTTCCGCTGGCGGCGCGGCTGGGTCAATGCTGTGGCGGCACTACGCGTCTGCTGTTTGAGCCGCTGATCCCGCCAGGCCACAGCTGGCGCTGTTCGGTGCCGGCCACGTTGGTCGGGCGCTGGTGCAGATCCTGGCGACGCTGCCGCTGCGAGTGCGCTGGGTAGACAGTCGTGCTGAACAGTTTCCAGCCACGCTGCCTGACAACGTTCGCCCGCAGGCGATTGACGATCCGCTGGACGCGGTGGATGAGATGCCGCCCGGCGCTTTTTTACGTGGTGATGACCCACGATCATGCGCTCGATCTGGCGCTGGCCGCGCGGATCCTGCAACGAGGCGACGCCGGCTACTTTGGGCTGATTGGCTCAGTCACCAAGCGCAAGCGTTTCGAATACCAGCTTGGCCAGCGCGGCATCGACACTGCGGCGATGGCCAGTATGCGCTGTCCCTTGGGCTACCGGAGGTCAAAGGCAAGCTGCCGGCCGAAATTGCGGTGGCGGTAGCTGGGGAACTGATCGCCTGTTACGGTGCGCTGGCGGCCTAGCTAAACGGTTATGGGCAGGCGCTGGCGATCAGGGTAAAACGTCCAACAAGTCTATCTGTGCTGGACGTTACGAGTTAAAAGCAGATTGCAGTTTTGGCCGTGTTCGCTTACCAGCGACTACGGCTATGCGGTTGTTTTTGCTCAATCTGCCAACTGCGCCTAAGCTTGGTGATGGCAATGGGAACACGAGTTACCCTGATTAAACATGGAGGAGTTTCGAGAGATGCGTTTATCCCACCTTAGTACTGGCAATTGGCGTTGCGCTAGCCAGCCAGGCGCAAGCCGAAGAAACCAGACTGGATTCCGACCACACCGGTGTGCCAAGCGGCCAGGTGAAGGAGGTGAATGTGACCGGTGAAGCCCAACCAGGATCTGCCGAAAAAGAACGCCAACCCGTTTCTTCTACCAGAGCCGTCTGCCGTTCCAGGCGCCGCCGTTTGATCAGATCAAGGAAACGGACTACGCGCCGGCCATCGACGCGGGGATTAAACAGAAGCTGGAGGAAGTCGAGAAAATCGCCAAATAACCCGGCAAGCCAAGTTTTAACAATACCTTTATCGCGTTGGAAAATCCGGCGCGTTGCTGACACGGGTAATGAACGTGTTCAGCGCCATGACTTCGGCCAATACCAACGATGCGCTGCAAAAGCTGGATGAAGAAACCTCGCCCAAGCTGGCCCGCGCTCGATGGACCGCCATCATGCTCAACAGCAAGCTGTTCGCCCCGTATCAAGGCGATTTACCAGCAACGCGAAACGTTGAAGCTGGATGACGAATCACGTCGGTTGTGGAGGTGACCTATCAGGACTTTGTGCTGGCCGGCGCCAACCTGTCCGACGCCGATAAAAGTAAATTGAAGGCGTTGAACCAGGAAGCGGCAACCCTCAGTACCCAGTTCACCAACAAACTGCTGGCAGCGAGCAAAAACGGCGCGTTGGCGGTGAGTGACAACAGCAAGCTGGACGGTCTGTCCGATGGGAAATCGCCGCCGCAGCGCAGGCAGCCAGTGAACGCAAGCTGGACAAGCACGTGGTCTGCTGTGTTGCAAAACACCACCCAACAGCCCAGCCTGCAAAGCCTGAAGGACAGGGAAACCCGCCAGGCGCTGTTTGACGCTCCTGGACCCGTGCCGAAAAGGGCGACGCCAACGACACCACGCCAGACCATTGCGCGTCTGCGAAAATCCGTTCCGAACAGCCAGGCTGCTCGGCTTCCCGACTACGCGTCATGGAAGCTGCAAAACCAGATGGCCAAAACGCCGAAGGCGGCGCTGAGCTTTATGCGCGATATCGTGCCTGCCGCGACGGCGCGCGCACAACGCGAAGCCAAGGACATACAGGCCGTGATCGATAGCCAGAAAGGGGACTTCAAGCTGGCCGCCTGGGACTGGCAGTTCTACGCCGAACAGGTGCGCAAGGCTAAATACGACCTGGACGAATCACAGATCAAGCCGTACTTCGAACTGAATAACGTGCTGAACAATGGCGTGTTTTACGCCGCCAACTTGCTGTACGGCATCAGCTTTAAACAACGCAAGGATATTCCGGTGTATCAGCCGGACGTGCGGGTTTATGAAGTCTTTGATAAAGACGGTAAATCATTGGCGCTGTTCTATACCGACTTCTTTAAGCGCGATAACAAGGGCGGCGGCGCCTGGATGAGCAATTTCGTCGAGCAATCCAAACTCAACGGCACCAAACCGGTGATTTACAACGTCGCCAACTTCAGCAAACCGACGCCGGGCCAGCCGGCGCTGCTGTCATACGACGATGTGATCACCATGTTCCACGAATTTGGCCACGCCCTGCACGGCATGTTCGCCGATCAGCAGTATGCCAGCCTGTCGGGCACCAATACCGCACGCGATTTCGTTGAGTTCCCGTCGCAGTTCAACGAACATTGGGCGCGCGATCCGAAGGTCTTTGCCCACTTCGCCAAGCACTATCAAACCGGTGAAGCGATGCCGCAGGCGCTGGTGAACAAAATCAACAAGGCCGACAAGTTCAACAAAGGCTATGACATGACCGAACTGCTGGCGGCAGCACTGCTGGACATGCACTGGCACATGTTGACCGCCGACCAGCCGCAGCAGGATGTCGACAAGTTTGAGGCGCAGTCGCTGCAAAAGGATCATATCGATCTCGGCTATGTGCCGCCGCGCTATCGCTCCAGCTACTTCCAGCACATCTGGGGCAACGGCTACGCCGCCGGTTATTTACGCCTATCTGTGGACCGAAATGCTGGCGGACGATGCGTTCCAGTGGTTTAGCGAACATGGCGGCCTGACGGCTGAAAATGGCCAGCGCTTCCGTGACCAGGTATTGTCGCGCGGCAACAGTCAGGATCTGGAAAAACTGTATGTTGACTGGCGCGGCAAAGAACCGAGCATCGAGCCGATGTTGATTAATCGGGGGTTGAAAGACGAAACCAAATAACCTCGGTTTTCCCTGAGAGTGGCTACAACGCCGGTCAACCGACATTGACCGGCGTTTAACCCGTTGTCCTCGGTCTTTTCTATTGTGCGGCGACATCTACCTGCCGATGGTTTATCATGCTGCGGTTAATTTCGTACCCGTGAGCCATGACCATAAAAACTCAGATTATTCGTTGCGCGTTGGCGGGTGTTTCCCTGCTGATTTCCGGCTGCGGCACGCTATCGCGCATGCCAACCGATAGCTCGCCACAGGAAAGCGCTCGGCTGGCGTGTAACGGGGACTTGCAAAGCGAGATCGACAGCCTGGCGCAGCCCATGATCGATCAGCGGCAAACGCCGGGGCTGGTGGTCGGGGTTCTGACGCAGGACGGCGAGCAGCGTACCTATGGCTATGGCGTGACCGACTACCGGAACGGTTATCCGATCACCGGCAATACGCTGTTTGCCGTTGGATCGGTGAGCAAGGGGTTCATTGCCGAAGTGACGGTGGTGCTGGTCAACAAAGGCCTGTTTCACTGGGACGATACGCTGGACATGCTGTTGCCGGCCGGTACCCGCCTTAGCGCCGATGCGCGTAAAATTACCCTGTTGCAACTGGTCACCCACACCTCCGGCCTGCCGCGCCAAATGATGACGCCGGACATGTTCAGCGCCTTTATTACCTATCTGTTTACCGGAGATAATTTCTATCAGTCGCTGGATGATGCCGCCTTCCTTGACTATCTGACCACCTTTACCGCACCGGCGGTTGTCGAGCCGCGTTACTCCAATCTGGGCTATGCGCTGCTGGATTACATTTTGCAGTTGCGTACCGGGAAAACGGTGGAGCAGTTGACGGCGGAAAATATTCTGACGCCGCTGGGGCTGACGCATACCCGTTATCACGCATCGCGCTTGCCGGATTTCCAGCAACGCGCCATTGGCCATGCCGGCGATCAGCCGAAATTCATTCGCCGCGGCCAGCCGGTGCCGGACTGGCGTTTTTCGTCCTATATGATCGGCGCCGCCGGTTTGTACACCGACGCCAACGATTTGCTGCGCTATGCGCATGCCCATTTCGCACCGACCGGTTCGGCCGAACTTGACCAGGCATTGAAAGACTCGCTGAGGGTGCATTTTGAGCGGCCTAAAGAGGCGGCGGCGATTGCCTGGGTGGTCGATGAGGTCGGCGACCAGCAGATCACCTATCAGGTCGGCTTTATCGGCGGTTATTCCAGCTATATCGGGCTGGATCTGCGCCATAAAACGGCGGTGGTGGTGTTGCAGAACAGCTTTAACTGGACCAATAACATCGGCCATCGTCTGTTGCAGCGGATGGGCGAAGCGGCGGACGGACATTTTACCTGTCAGCCAGCGCATTAACCCCCTCTGCGTTGCGCAGAGGGGTCTGATGACTAGCGATTCACCAGCTTGGCGGGTAACGCCACTACCAGCAGCGAACTGAGCAGCAAACAGCCGGCAAACGCCCACAGCGCGCCACCGCTTTTACCGGTCAGATCCAGCGCCAGTCCCATCAGCGAATTGCTCACCAGCCCGGCGATGTTCGCCAGCGAACAGGCCAGCGCGAAGCCGGTTGCCGCCGCCGTACCTTTCAGGAAGGTGGCCGGCAGGCTGAAGAACACCGGCACTGCGCCGATAATCGCCGCCTGCGCTATCGAAAACAGCAACACCGTCGCCAACACGTTATGGGTGAAGAAGGTGCTGCCGGCCATCGCCATGGCGCCAATGATAAATGGCACGATGATATGCCAACGCCGCTCGCGCATCCGGTCCGAACTGGCACCGATCAACAGCATGCCGAGCAGTGCGGCGACGCTTGGCACCGCGGTGAGATAGCCGATCAGGGTAATGTCGGTGACACCGGCGGTTTTGATAAAGGTCGGCATCCAGAATCCCATCGCATAGGCGCTGAGCAGAATGGCGAAATCTATGCCGCCAAGCATCCACACCTTCAGATTGAGGAAACCGTCGCGGAAGCTGTGCTTGGCGTGATCGGCTTCGGCATCGTCCAGTGCCAGATCGTCGGCGATGCGCTGTTTTTCTTCATTGCTCAGCCATTTGGCCTGCTGATAGGTATTCGGTAAAAGCCAAAACGTCATCACGCCGAGCAGCACGCTGGGAATGCCTTCCAGCAAAAACAGCCACTGCCAGCCATGCAGCCCATGAGTTTGATCGAAGTGGCCCATGATCCAGCCGGACAGCGGACCGCCTATCACGCTCGACAGCGGCAGGCCGATCATGAACAGCGCGATGATACGGCCGCGTCGATAGGTCGGAAACCACAGCGTCAGATAGTACAGTACGCCGGGCAGGAAACCCGCCTCTGCCACGCCGAGCAGGAAACGCAGCCCATAGAACTGGGTGGGGGTGGTGACGAACATGGTGCAGGCGGACAGCAGCCCCCAGGTGATCATGATGCGGGCGATCCATACTTTGGCACCGACGCGCTGCAATATCAGATTACTGGGCACTTCAAACAGGATATAACCGACGAAGAACAGCCCGGCTCCCAGGCCAAACGCGGCTTCGCTCAGCTGCAGGTCGTCTGCCATCTGCAATTTGGCCAGCCCGACATTGATGCGATCGAGGTAGGCGGCCAGATAGCACAGGCACAGGAACGGGATCAGTTTCCAGGTGATTTTGCGGTACAGCAGCAGCGATTCTGCGCCCGCTTTCCCCGCCAGCGGGGTGTCAACAATGGCCATGATGTTGTGTCTCCAGGTGGTGCGTTGTGGCCTCCGGAGAGGAGGAGCTTGGTGTGTCTGCTTGTTGCCGCCCTGATGCGGGCGGTCGTTGTTATTAAGCTCTCCGTGCAGGTGGTATCTCCGTGCTGTTACCTGTGATGACGCGGTGGATCGTCGCTCGGCATTTGTTGCGTTGCATAGGTGGCCAGGTAATCGATGGCCTGCTCTTTATCCACTACGTCGCCGTATTTGCTGTCGATATCAAACAGATTGGCTTCGTGCGGGCCAGGGTGGCGATCGCCGACGCATTGGCGTACCACGATGGTGCGAAAACCGTGCTGTACCGCATCCACCGCGCTGGCGCGAATGCAGCCGCTGGTGGAACATCCCGCCAGCAGCAGGGTGTCGACCCCCAGCGTAACCAGCATGGGTGCCAACGCGGTGCCAAAGAAGGCGCTGGCGTACTGCTTGCTCAGCACCACCTCCTGTGGCAATGGCTGTACCTGTGGGCAGAATGCCGCCAGGGGATTACCCTCCCACCATGTCCTTCATTACCGGTGCTTTTTTCACCCACATGCCGCCGTCGGCAAAACGGTCAGCATGATAGCGGATATTGGTATGAATAACAGGGATCCCTTGCCGCCGCGCCGCCGCCAACAGCGCCACGCTTTCGGCTACCGCACTGACCACGCCGGGGGCATACAGCGGCGCGCCCTCGGTGGTATAACCCTGCATAAAATCGATCATCAGCAGCGCCGGACGCTGGCCGAAGCCGATGCGGTGCCCCCCATACGCCACGGTAGTTGTCGCTGGCGGCGTTGTCTGTGGTTTCCATCAGCGGTTCCTCAGTACGCGCCGGACAGCAGGGCGCCGGCACCGGGAACGATCGGCTCCAGTTCCAGTGCGGTCAGCATGGCGTAAGTCGTGGCGATGGCGGCGGTGACCACCGGCTTGCCGGTCTGCGCCTCGACGGTGGCCACTGCCGACAGCGATGGCATTTGTACGCAGGCGGAAAGCACAATCGCATCCACGCCGCTGACGTCAAGCTGCGCGACGATGGCCGGCAGTTTGGCCGGATCGTGACGGCCGACCGCCAGGTTGTCGGCGATTTCCAGCGCATGCCATACGCTGACTTCGACGCCTTCATGCTCGATATAGTCCACCACCAGCTGTGTCAGCGGTTTCATGTACGGCGCCACCAGCGCGATGCGTTTGGCACCCAGCACCTTCAGCGCGTTAACCAGGGCGCCGGCACTGCTGATCACCGGCGCGGCGGCGTCATTGTCCCGGGTAACCTGCGCCAGCCGTGCCTGCGACTCACGGTGATAGCCGAGGCCCATCGACATGATCGCCACCAGACAGGCATAGCCGAGCACATCAACCCGCGCGTCGGACAGTTCCAGCGCACAGCGATCGGACTCGCCATCCATCGCCGCCAGTTCCTCTTTGCGTACGTGCTTCATGCGCATGCGGCTGGAATGGAAGGTAAAGCGCTCTTCCGGGCGGATCAGCTGGCGTGCCAGCAGCATCGCCGGGATTTCGGTTTCCATGGTGGTGTTGGAGCTGGGCACAATTTGGCCGATACGGTAGTTTTTGCTCATGAGATGACTCCTTAATTAGCCAAGAAAATCGCCGAGGGCCTGGAAGAAACCTTCCTCGTCGTCCCACGGGATCATATGGCCGGCGTTTTCGACCACCACCACGCTGATTTCTGGTTGCAAGGCGCAAATTTCGGCGCGATCTTCCGGCAGGATCACCTCGCCTTTGCCTGCCACCATCAGCAGCGTCGGCATGGTTAGACGCGGGTAATCCTGATGACTGTCCACCTGGTGAAAATCGGTGTAGGCCCGTTCGATCGCCGGTTCATAGCAGGTATGCAGCCATTCGGCGCGTAACTGGCGCTGTTCTTCGCTCCAGGTCGGGCAGTAGGCGCGCATCTGCTCGGCGCTGATGCCGGCCTCGGCGGCGCGAATCGAGTCGGCGTACCACGGCCATTTTCCCGGATAGGCACGTCGACCGGGGCCGGATACCGGTGGGTCGACCAGCACCACGCGCTGCACACCCTGTGGATGCTGCGCCGCAGCGCGCAGGGCAAAGCGTGCGCCCATCGAATGTCCCAGCAGCGAGTAGCGACTCAGGCCCAGCGCAGTCGCGAAGGCGGTAACGTCCTGCGCACAGGTTTCGGCATCGTACGCCAAATCGGGACCGCTGGCGGACAGGCCGCGGCCGCGCACGTCCAGCACGTAGGTGTCGTATCTTTCGCCCAACCGTTCAGCGACGAAGCCCCAGGTGATTGCCGGGCTGGTAATTCCCGGGATCAGGATCAGCGCCGGACCGCTGCCGCCGTAGCGCAGGTAATGCTGGCGGATGCCGTTGGCCTGCAACTGGGCGCCATACAGGTAAGTGCTCATGCGGCGTTCTCCGATTTCAGCGCCTGTGAATACAGGTCATAACCATATACCCAGGCCGGATCTTCCTGGCTGCGCAGGAAAGTATTGGCATTGGATACCGCCTGCACGCGTGAGGCGCGTTCTTTGCGGTTGGCTTCATATAGCTGGAAGGCGGTACGGTAATCCCCAAGGCCGGTTTCTTGCAGACAGCGAGCCAGCATGGCAGCGTCTTCAATTGCCATCGCCGCCCCTTGCGCCATATGCGGCTTCATCGGGTGACAGGCGTCGCCCAACAGCACCATCCGGCCCTCGCTCCACAAAGGCAGCGGTTTGCGATTGAGCAGCGGCCATTTGGTGACCTGTTCGCTGGATTCGATCAACGCTTGCACGATCGGGTGGTAGTTGGCGAAGGTGGCAAACATCTCTTCTCGACTGCTGTCGATAAAGCTGCCCTTAAAATCCCATGCCGGGTGTGGCACGCCGCTGACGTAATAATATTCATCGCGACGTTTGGTGGTGTAATAGACCATCAGATGACGGTCTTCGGACCACCATTTCACACAGTCTTCAAACGTCAGGTTGTATTTCGCCAGTTTTTCGCCGCGGATCAGCGCGCGGTGAGCAACCCAACCGCTGTAGGTCGGTGCTTCCACCCCCAGCAGATGTTCGCGAATGCGCGAGTTGATACCGTCGGCGCCAATAACGATATCGGCATGGGTGATCGTGCCGTCGACAAAGCGCAGTTCCACATCATTGTCACGTTCTTCAATGCCGCTCAGGCATTTGCCAAAGTGCAGCGTACCGGGCTGCAATGCTTCCAGTTGCAAGGCCTGCAAATCGCCACGGTGCACCGTTACATAGGCGGCGCCGTACTCTTTGCGGGCAAAATCGCCGAGCGGTATGCGTGACAGATAGTCACCGCTCTCGGCATCGCGGCTGAACCAGAAGTCGGGATGCGAGGCCATTTGTTCCAACGGTTGTTCGATACCGATACGGCGGAAGATCTTGAGGACGTTCGGCCCCATGTGAATACCGGCACCCAGGCGCGAAAAAGCCGGGCTCTGTTCGTACAAATCGACGGTAAAGCCGGCCTTTTGCAACAGTGCGGTAGCGGCAGCGCCACCCAGGCCTGCGCCTACGACGGCGATGCGAGGTTGTTTACTCATCATTTTTCCCCTGTTTGTGGTGTTTCAGCGTGTCATCCGGGTAGAAGCTGGACGATCGATTTATAGTGTATGCACTGAATAACGCAAAGTTACATAACTGTTAAATTAGATCTGGCTCACGCTAATTATCGGCGCGTTGCTGTTATGTTGATGTTAATTGCAAGCTGTGGTGCCGGTGAAATAGGATTTGCTTATGTGTGACTCAGGTCGCTTGCAGCTAATGGTTTTTTGGTCTTAGATAGTTAAAAGAGCGTGTTCACTTTAATTTGTGCAATCCGTCATCAGTGGGCGCGTGATGTGACGGTCATTCATTCATCAACAGGAGAGGTGCCATGGCGGTTAATCAGAGTCAGCTGGTCCAGCTTTTTGAACGGGTGCTCGCGTTGTCGAAGGTCGATGCTTCACAGAGCGTGGCGATCCTGAAGAGCCATTATTCGGATGCACGTACCGTGCAGGCCGCCACCGATGCGGCATTGCGTCTGGGAGCCAGGGTTTACGCCGTCGAATTGCCGTCGTTCAATCATCCTCGCGCGATGGGCAATGATATGACCGCCTACTGCGGTGACACCGCGCTGACCGGCAACCTGGCGGCGCAGCGGGCGCTGGAAGCGGCGGATCTGGTGGTTGACACCATGATGCTGCTGCATTCACCGGAGCAGGAACAGATCCTCAAGACCGGCACGCGCATATTGTTGGCAGTCGAGCCGCCTGAGGTATTGGCACGCATGTTGCCTACTGAAGAAGACAAGGTGCGGGTGCTGGCCGCCGCTGCGCTACTGGAAAAGGCCGGCGTGATGCAGGTGAAGTCGGCCGCCGGCAGCGATTTTCGCGCGCCGCTGGGTCAGTATCCGACGGTGACTGAATACGGCTATGCTGATGAACCTGGGCGTTGGGACCATTGGCCGAGTGGTTTTTTGTTTACCTGGCCGAATGAACTGCAGGCGGAAGGGGTGTTGGTACTGGACGTTGGCGATATTTTACTGCCGTTTAAGAGCTATGCACGCGAACGCATAACGCTGGAAATTGAGCAGGGCTTTGTCACCGGTATTCATGGCGGCTTCGAGGCGGAGTATCTGCGTGAATACATGAAGTATTTCAACGATCCTGAAGTGTATGGCATTTCCCACATCGGTTGGGGGCTGCAACCGCGCGCCCAGTGGACAGCGATGGGGCTGCATGACAAAAACGACGGCATGTGCATGGACGCTCGTGCGTTTTATGGCAACTTCCTGTTTTCGACCGGGCCGAATACCGAGGTGGGCGGTACGCGCAAGACGCCATGCCATATGGATATCGCGCTGCGTCGTTGCGACGTGCTGCTGGATGGTAAAACGGTAGTGGCAGAAGGGGAAGTGGTGGCGCCGGCCGCCTCTTGCGTGGCGCATCGTTGATGCGCGGCGACTGCCAAAGTTGGGGTTTTTATACTATTCTCGGTGCTTTCCATTGACGGTGAGAATAACGCAATGATGCCCCATGACAAGCAGGCGGAAGGAACAGGCAAGCCCGACAACTACCATTTTACCGAACAGGTCGGGCACTTGCTGCGCAAGGTTTATCAACGCCATGTGGCGATATTTCAGCACAACGTCGGTGATTCGCAACTGACCGCGGTGCAGTTTATTACGCTTTGCGCGGTGCGGGATATGGGGCCCAGCTCGCTGACCGAGTTGGTACAGGTAACGGCGGTGGATCAGGCGACGATCCGTGGCATTATCGAACGCCTGAAAGCGCGTGAGCTGATCACCGTTTCGCCGGATCCGATCGACCGTCGCAAGGTGGTGGTCGGCTTGACCGACGCGGGGGCAACGCTATTGGTGGAAACCGTGCCACATGCGGAAAAAATTACCGAGCTGACGTTCGGCACCCTTAACCCGGCCGAACGGATCGCGTTGATATTCCTGCTGAATAAAATGCTGGAAGACCAGCCATCCGGCTGAGGCGTGAAGCGCGTCTCTGTACCAGTTGGCGGGCATTAAAACAAAAACAACCCACGCGCAGGAGAGACGCAAACCATGGCGATGACTGTTGATTCGCCCAGGGAAGGAGCGGTAACAACGCTGACGGAGCATCCATTGATGCTGTCGGTGAACGGGCAACACGTGCAGGTCCGAGTAATGGCGGACACCTCGCTGTTACTGGTATTACGTAACGATCTGGCGCTCAACGGCCCCAAGTTCGGCTGCGGTTTGGGGGAATGCGGTGCCTGCACCGTACTGATTGACGGTCTTGCCGCCCGAGCCTGCGTGATCCCGGCTCGGGGAGTGACCCAGCGCGCCATTACCACGCTAGAAGGGCTGGGCAACCGTGATTGCCTGCACCCGGTGCAACGCGCGTTTATCGAACAGCAGGCGGCGCAATGCGGTTATTGCCTGAACGGCATGATCATGACCACCCAAGGCGTTGCTGGATCGTAATCCCAGCCCCAGCGACGCGGAGATCCGCCGTGCGCTGTCCGGCAACCTATGCCGTTGCGGCACTCATATTGAAATTCTCAACGCGGTAAAACGCGCCATTGAACTCTGTGCTGGCGAGGCGCGTGATGACTGAGCGCAGCGTACCGACCCAGACGGAATTGTTACAGCGTAATGGCGTCTTGCTGGTTATCGATCAGATCCAGCCGCCGCCAGGGCTGGTGCCGAAAGGCCAAACGCCGACGCTAAAACCCAAAGAGCAGGCCATATTTATCGCCATTTGCGACGATGGGCAGGTTTACGCATTTAATGGCCACGTCGATTTGGGCACCGGCGTACGCACCGCGCTGGGGCAAATCGTTGCCGAGGAGCTGTCGCTGCGCATCGATCAGGTGCAGGTGGTTCTGGGCGATACCGCGCGTGCGCCTAACCAGGGGGCGACCATCGCCAGCGCCACGCTGCAAATTTCTGCGGTACCGCTGCGTAATGCCGCCGCCGAAGCGCGCCGCTGGCTGCTACAGCAGGCGGCACAACGTCTGGCGCAGCCGCTGGATTCGCTGCGCCTGGACGATGGCGTGGTGCATGCCGCAGAGGGGCAAACGCTCAGTTATAGCCAGCTGGTGGCGGGCCTGCACGTAGAGCTCGGTCTTAGCGGTGATGCGCCGCTCAAACCGCATAGCGAATATCGCCTGGTTGGCACCAGCGCCGCGCGGGTAGATATTCCCGCCAAGGCGACCGGTGAAACGACCTTTGTGCATGACATGCGTCTGCCGAATATGCTGCATGGCCGGGTAGTCCGCCCGCCGTATGCCGGTTATGACAGCGGTGAATTTGTCGGCACCAGTCTGTTGGCGGTGGATGAACGGTCGATCGCGCATATTCCGGGGATCGTCAAGCTGGTGGTGATCGAAGACTTTATCGGCATCGTTGCCGAGCGCGAAGATCAGGCAATGAAAGCCGCGCAGGCATTGCAGGTCAGTTGGAAGGACTGGCGGCGCAATCTGCCGCAAATGACCGACCTGACGCAGGCGCTGCATGATAACCCGCACAGTACGCGGGTGGTGCACGATACCGGCAACGTTGACGCGGCGCTGGCGGCGCTCGACCAGCGTTTCACTCGCCGCTATTTGTGGCCGTATCAGTTGCATGCGTCGATCGGCCCCTCCTGCGCGCTGGCAGACTATCAGCCCGAGCGGCTGCGCGTGTGGTCCGGCAGCCAGAACCCGCATCTGCTGCGTGCAGATCTGGCCTGGTTGCTGGAGTACCCGGAGCAACAGATCGACATTATTCGTATGGAAGCGGCCGGCTGTTATGGCCGCAACTGTGCCGATGATGTCTGCGCCGATGCGGCGTTGCTGTCGCGGGCGGTGGGCCGCCCGGTGCGCGTGCAGTTGACCCGTGAACAGGAACACCTGTGGGAGCCGAAAGGCACCGCCCAACTGATGGAGGTGGACGGTGGTCTGGACGCCGACGGCCAGTTGGGCGCCTATGATTTCCGTACCTATTATCCGTCCAACGGTGCGCCAACGCTGGCGCTGCTGCTGACCGGGCGGGTTGAGCCGGTACCGGTGGCCTACGAAATGGGCGACCGTACCTCGATTCCGCCGTATGACTACCCGGCGATGCGCATCAGTATTGAAGACATGGCGCCCATTGTCCGAGCCTCATGGCTGCGCGGCGTGTCGGCGATGCCCAACACCTTCGCCCACGAATCCTATATTGATGAACTGGCAGTTGCCGCCGGCGTCGATCCGCTGGAATACCGCCTGCGTTATATCAAGGATCCGCGTGCCATCGAACTGATGCGCAACACCGCCGAACGTGCCGGTTGGCAACCGCACACCGTACCGATGCAAACCGCCGCCGAAGACGGCGTGCTGCGCGGGCGGGGCTTTGCCTATGCACGTTACATTCACAGTAAATTCCCCGGCTTCGGTGCGGCATGGGCGGCGTGGGTTGCCGACGTTGCGATTGACAAAACCAGCGGCGAAGTGGCCGTCACGCGTATCGTCGTTGGCCACGATGCCGGCATGATGGTCAATCCGGACGGCGTGCGCCACCAGATCCACGGCAATGTGATCCAGTCGACCAGCCGGGTGTTAAAGGAGCGTGTCACGTTCGAACAATCGACGGTGTCGAGCAAGGAATGGGGCGGTTATCCGATCCTTACCTTTCCGGAGGTGCCCGACGTCGAGGTGGTGATGATGCCGCGCCAGCAGGAGCCGCCGCTGGGGGCCGGTGAGTCGGCTTCGGTGCCCAGTGCCGCGGCGATCGCCAATGCGGTATTCGATGCCACCGGCATTCGTTTTCGCGAGCTGCCGATTACCGCCGATCGACTGCGTGAAGCGCTTAACGGTCCTGACCGACCGCCGGCGCCCGCCAAGGCGAGCCAAAAACGACGAAAATGGTGGTTTGGCGGTGCCGCGGGGGTGATTGGCGCACTGCTTGGCGTTGCCAGCAGCGCCTTGCCATGGCGGGCGGAAATTGCGCCGGTCAGCGCACCGGGGGCCGGCACCTGGTCTGCGGCAACCCTGGAACGCGGTCGTCAACTGGCGGCGGCGGGTGATTGTGCGGTATGTCATACCGCCGCCGACGGGGTAACCAATGCCGGCGGATTGGCAATGGAAACGCCGTTTGGCACGCTGTACAGCACCAATATTACTCCGGACGTTACCACCGGCATCGGCAACTGGTCGTTCACCGCCTTCGATCGGGCGATGCGCCAAGGCATTAGCCGCGATGGTCGCCATCTTTATCCGGCGTTCCCCTATACCGCCTTTAGCAAAATGACCGAGGGTGATATGCAGGCGCTGTATGCCTATATGATGTCGCAACCGGCGGTGAGTCAGACCAATCAGGCCAATGATATGCGCTTTCCGTTTTCCGTACGGCCGCTGCTGGCCGGTTGGAACGCGCTGTTCCTCAGGCAGGGAGAATTCAAACCGGACGTGACGCAAACCGCGCAGTGGAACCGCGGATCGTATCTGGTCAACGGCCTGGGTCATTGTGCAGCCTGTCATTCTCCGCGTAACCTGCTGGGAGCGGAAAAGGGTGGCACCAGCTTCCTGGCCGGTGCGATGGTGGACGGTTGGCAAGCGCCTGCGCTGAACAATCTGGCGAATGCCGATAAACCCTGGAGTGAGGAGCAGCTATTTCAGTACCTGAGCAGTGGCCATTCGGCTGAACATGGCGTTGCCGCCGGGCCGATGGGCCCGGTGGTCAGCGAGCTGGCTACGCTGCCGCAAAGCGATCTGCGCGCGATGGCCAACTATCTGATCTCGCTCAGTGAGCCCGCCAGATTAAATACGCAACCGCAGGTAAGCGCGCTGGCCGCCGCCGCACCGCAGGTGTCGCAGCAGGCCGGTGAACGGTTGTTCCAGGGGGCCTGTCAGGCATGCCATAGTGCCAGCAGCGGCGGGCCGCAGCTGTTCGGCGTCAGTCCCGATTTGGCGAATAACACCAATATCTTCAGCGACAGGCCTGACAACCTGATAAAAGTGATCCTGCAAGGTATTGCGCAACCTGCAACCACCGAACTCGGCTATATGCCGGGTTTCAAAGACAGTTTTTCCGATCGACAGGTGGCGGACCTGGTGAACTATCTGCGTCAGCGCTATGCCGGGCAAAAACCGGCCTGGCAAGAGGTTTGAGGCGCAGGTGGCGCGTTTGCGTGCCAATCCGGGAACGCACTGAACGGCGCTGATTGCACAGCGCCGCGTCGATTATGCCAGCGGCCCGCCGAGAATGGTTTCTTTCATGCCTGACAGGATGCGGTCGCCGGTTTCTGTTTTTAGCTCTTCGTACCAATCGCGGGTGACGGCCATTTCTTTACCGTGAGTGACGTCGCAGCGTTTGCGGGCTTTCAACACCAGATCCTTGACGCGATAGCTGCGTTTTTCCTGATAACGCAGCAGCGCATCTTCCACGCCAAGCGAATTGGTTTGCAGCGCAATCGCCAGCACCACCGCGTCTTCCATCGCCGCGCAGCCACCCTGGCCGATGTCCGGCGTGGTGCTGTGGCCGGCATCGCCCAATAACGCCACGCGGCCGCGCACCAGGCGTTCAAACGGCTCGATGTCGTGGATCTCGATGCGGTTGGTGGTGGCGGGATCGATAGCGGCGATCAGTTTTTGCACCGGCTCAGCCCAGCCGCTGAAGTAGCGCTGCAGGTCGGCGCGGGCGGTAGTGCGATCTTCCGGCAGCCCGATGGGCAGCGGCACATCGAAGAAGAAATAGAAACGGTTGCCCGCTACCGGCATCAGCGACACGCGTTTGCCTTCGCCAACGAACGTGGTCCATTGATTGGCCGGGGCAATCGTTTCGTCAATGGTAACCAGCCCGTTCCAATTGACGTAGCCGGCGTAACGACGTTCAACCTGATGACCCAATACGTAGGGCCGGATGACCGAATGGGTACCGTCGGCGGCGATCAGAAAGTCACCGTGCGCCTGCGAGCCGTCGTCAAACCAGGCGCTGACGCCGTCAGGGGTTTCTTCCACACCGCTGACCCGTTTGCCGAACTGCACGCAGTCGTCACCGTAGGTGGCCAGCAGCATCGCCTGCAATTCGGCACGCGCTACCGGATAGGGCCGTTCGCCAACGCTGGTGACCAGGGGATCGAGGCTAAAGCGCGTGAGTGTCTGGCCGTACAGATATTCCTGATACGCCATGTACTGCATCGGTCCGCCAAGCTGGCGCAGTGGTTCTTTCATGCCGAGGTAATTAAGGCATTTTACGCCGTTCGGCCAGATGGAAATGGCGGCGCCGACCGGTTTGATTTGCTTGACCGCTTCAAACACCTCGGCGTTGATGCCAATGCGTTTTAGGGCAATGGCGGTACACAAGCCGCCGATACCACCACCAATAATGATTGCTTTCATCGTATGCTTCTCCTGTCATGATAGAGAGGAAAAGCAATTTCCGTACCAGTCCATTTATACCGTATTCAGGCGCAGTACCGGCAAACCGTATCTTTGTTCAGTATGCTGCTCGGTTTCATCTTCGGGATCAGGAATGGGTGATTGGCGGTATTGCCGCCGTCGTCTCGCGTAAATTTGCGCGCCAATGCTCAGCGTCGCTGCAATCAAACGGTGCATGGCTGCACCATGATGAGACGCTGGCATCGGGGAGGATGGCGGCGATGAGAGAAACCGCAGCGGGTTGGCTGAAGGGCAAATCCGTTACTGCCATTGACGGGTATTGAGCGAAAACGTGCTCTGAATTTCAAACAGCAGCAATAACCCCAGGCAGAGGGATTTACACGCAGTCGACATATGTCGCTATGTGCGACGAGGGCGCGACCGGTGGCCCTCGCCGCGGCATTGTTACAGCCTGGCGCGATATTCCTCCTGCACCCGTGCCAGCGTAGCCCAGAAGGGACGTGGCGGCTGGTGGTTGAGACGATCGACCAGAATATCCAGATGCGTATGCCAGCCGCCGGCAACGCTGAGCATTTGCTCACGAGTGGCCAATCGGCGGTGGGTAACGGTAAGCAAGACGTCGCTGCCTTGCTCGGTCAGTTCAAAAGTGACCTCGGAAGGACGGTCTTTATCCTTCTCGGCCCAGGTGAAGCTCAGCACCCGTGGTGGAAACAGGCAGGTAATATGGCCGGGATTGGTAACGCTGCCGCTGTATTGTCGGAACTCGGGCGGCGTCGGCTCACTGTCGCCAGCCAGTTGACCGTTGTTGAATAGCAACGCCAGCGGCGCACCGACTTCCAGCGTCATTTCGCCGGCCGCCAGCCAGGTGGCGCGTTTGTCGGACTCGGTCAAATAGGCCCATACGCGCTCTATCGGGCCGGGCAACAGGCGCTGGATGCGCAAGGTACCCGTTTCAATAACCATGCCGTAATCGTTCATGCTTCACTCCTCGGGAGGGGGCGGATCGGGTTGACGCAATGCCTGTTCCAACGCGTCGAGCCGATCGGCCCAGAAATGTTCATAGGTTTGCAGCCATCGCATGGCCTGCGCCATCGGCTCGGGGGCGAGCCGGCAAATATGGTTTCTTCCTTGCACGGTCCGCTGCACCAGGCCCGCCTGTTCCAGGGCTTTGATGTGCTTAGAGGCGCCAGAAAATGTCATGTTAAACGGCGCGGCCAGCTCGCCGATGCTGTGTTCGCCTTCCGCCAGCGTATGCAAAATGGTTCGCCGCGTCGGGTCGGACAGCGCATGAAAAATGGCGTCCAACTGAGAGGAAGATAATTTAACCATATGGTTGAATATAGAACGAAGTGGGGGATATTCAACCATTTTGTTTAATAAATTACCAAGGCTGTGATGTCGGTGGCAAAAATAGCCGTCTTAGGAAACGTAGGCGGAAAAGGAAGTCGATGGCAATCAACGCCTTGCGGGTCATGGGTGTTACGGCTGGATAAGGTTACGCCCCGTAACCGGCAGGCTAGCGGGGCGTATCCAGCACCTTGGACGGTGCAACCGTTTCACCCAGCATTAACGGGTCAAACAGTGACAGCGATTCGATCTGATGCAGAAAAATGATTTTGCGAAAGCAGAATACCGAATCCGGCTTGCTGCTCAGATCGATCTTATTACGTTGATAATAGGCGGCATAATTGTTCTCCACCTTGATTTGCAGGGCATTTGGGTCGCGCTTACCGCTCAGTAGCGGTAGCAACACCAAATTGTCGGATGCGGTTGATTCATTTAATGCAGTATAAACCAAACCGATATATATTCGCTGTGATGCCAATGTCACTAAAACCATGTTTCCCTGTTCCATGCTCTGATATAAAATACCTTCCAGACCATTGGTCTTGGTAAGTTTTTTATAAAGATCTTTGCGTTCAGTGGTTTTTAAACGGATGTTGGGTGAGCGTGAGGTGTGCAACAAGCATAATAATATAGCGGTGGCCAGCATTACCACCACTGGCGTTTTAATCTCCAGAAAACTCCAGTTTAAAAAATCCGCATGGTAATGAAGGTCAAGCGGATAGTGGTTTAGCGTAGCGATCAGGTTGGCGAGTTGCGAAAATATCAATAGGACCAGCCAGATAATAAAAACCACAATGATGCCCTGCAAGACAAAAATACAGCCATACAGTGCGACCAGAAAGTAAACCTCCCAACCGTAGGTGCGTTTTAACTTAAAGCGGGAAGACAAATCCCGCGTGGTGTACCAATAGCCGCAGGCCAGTAACACCATAAATATTGCCGTGCCCATATCAGTACTGACTCATTTTTTTTTACATGTGATTCAAAAGCCTGCATAAATTTTTCATTTTCGGTATTGACGAAGGCATTGCCATTTTCGTCAATCCAGATATGTTCCTCTTTGTCATGTTCACCTCGGCCGGTGATATCGCTAAACAGTGATAGAAATTTTTCCGGACTGGAAAATAACGCTGTCAAGTAATGTTTCATCATGCCTCCTGAACATTGAGCCAGGCTGCGATCCCAGGATCACAGCCTGTGGCGATAGTCCTTAATGCGACTAACCTTTAATCAGAAATTTTAAGGGTTAGTGCTTACCGCCTTTACGGCCTGCTTCAGAGGCTCGTTCGGGGTCATTTTTAAAGTTGCCCCCGCTTTCGCGGCCACCTTTTTTGCCCGCTTCAGAAGCGCGTTGTCTATCTTCGGCAAAATTACCTGAGCCACCACGATGTTCAGCCATAATTTCCTCCTACAGATAAATTAATATGGCAGTAAGGGTATTGCCGCCGTCAGCAACAATATTTTCCTTACGTTTTTAACCTTAGTAAATATTGCCGTCGCTGCAAGTCTAATTGGCCGTAATAAATTCACTTTCACCCTTATTCATATTTTCTGATATTTATTTAATTTGTCATTAACATATGGCTAGTTTTTTTAACAATCATTGCCGGGTGAAGCGCTGCGGGGCGACTCAGCGGCGAATACTGCCAGATGACCGATTTCGCAGGGTTACTGCCGTTGGCTGCGTGGCCGCATTTTGTTTGGTATTAGGGCGCTTTTGATCGCAGATGCGGCTAGGATTAATACAGTTTGTGCCTACTCACCTTGAGGAAAACAGCCAATGACACGTCTCACTGCCAAAGACTTTCCGCCGGAATTACTCGAGCTGTATGACTACTACGCGCACGGTAAAATTTCGCGCCGCGAGTTTCTCGATCGCGCCGCAAAATACGCGGTTGGCGGCGTGACGGCGATAATGCTATTGAACTCGCTTAGTCCGAATTACGCGCTGGCACAGCAGGTGGCGGCCAACGATCCACAGATCCACGCCGGTTACATAAGCTATCCCTCACCAAACGGCCATGGCGAGGTGCGCGCCTACCAGGTTACGCCGAGCGCGGCGAGCGGGCCGCTGCCGGCTATTGTAGTGGTGCATGAGAACCGTGGTTTGAATCCCTATATCGAGGATGTAGCGCGACGGGTGGCAAAGGCCGGTTATCTGGCGCTGGCGCCGGACGGCTTGAGCTCGGTTGGCGGTTATCCTGGCAATGACGATAAAGGACGTGAGTTACAGCAGCAGGTTGATCCGCAAAAATTGATGAACGACTTTTTTTGCGGCAATAGAGTTTCTGATGAAAAACGAGGCGGTGAACGGCAAGGTGGGCATCACCGGTTTTTGTTACGGTGGTGGCGTTGCCAATGCCGCAGCGGTGGCTTATCCGGAACTGGCGGCAGCGGTGCCGTTTTATGGCCGTCAACCCAAGGCCGAAGATGTGCCACGCATCAAGGCTCCGCTACTGATTCATTATGCCGAACTGGATACGCGTATCAATGAAGGCTGGCCGGCTTATAAAGCAGCCTTGGAGACCAATGAAAAAGTGTATCAAGCCTATATTTATCCAGCGGTAAATCATGGGTTTCATAACGACACCACGCCGCGTTATGACGAGGCTGCCGCTAATCTGGCCTGGGCGCGGACGCTTGAATGGTTCAAACGTTATCTTACCTGATGAGCAGCCAGGCCAGAGAGGCCGGCAGGGCATTAATGGGTTGTCGCGGGAATTCTGGCTATTACTTTGATTTCAAAATCAAAACCCGCCAGCCAGTTCACGCCGACCGCCGTCCAGTTAGGATAGGGGGCTTGCGGGAAGGTTTCACCTTTTACCGCCATAATGGTGGCGAACTGGTTTTCCGGATCGGTGTGAAAACTGGTGACATCAATGATGTCATCAAGGCTACAGCCTGCTGCAGCGAGAACCGCGCGCAGGTTGTCGAAGGCGAGCCTGACCTGGCGTTCAAAGTCGGGCTCTGGCGAACCGTCGGTTCGGCTGCCGACCTGTCCAGAAACAAACAGCAGATCGCCGGAGCGGATTGCTGCCGAATAGCCGTGTTGTTGGTATAAAGCATGGCGATTGGCGGGAAAGACGGCTTCGCGTTGGCTCATGTTCTTATCCTCTCATCATATTAATTACAGTAGGACTACGCAGGGACGGTATAATTTCATATACTCTCCGTATGTAAATTAATCACACATACGGTACGTATGTCAAATAATATACGAAGCGTATATGAAAAAGGAGTGCCAAATGGCAGCCAGACGTAGAGCAGAAACCATGGAAGAAAACCGTACCAAACTGATCGCGGCGGCAAGAAAAGCCTTTGCAATCAATGGATTTTCCGCGGCGTCAATGGACGATTTGACTGCCAGCGTTGGGCTGACCCGCGGGGCGATTTACCATAACTTTGGTGATAAAAAAGGCTTGCTGGCTGCGGTTGTGGCACAAGTCGACGGTGAAATGGCGGCACGAGCAAAACAGATGGCCAGCAGCGCCGAGGATGACTGGGGCAAAATGCTGGCCGAGGGCGTAGCGTATATCAAGATGGCGCTCGATCCTGAAATACAACGTATCGTCCTGCTGGACGGACCGGCATTTCTTGGCGATCCGTCACGTTGGCCCAGTCAGAATGCCTGCCTGGATGTTACCCGACAAACCATCGCGGCGATGGCGGCGAACGGTATTTTAAAACCGGTTGATGTCGAAGCCGCGGCCAGACTGCTCAACGGCGCAGCGCTGAACGCCGCACTGTGGGTGGCGGCCAGTGAAACACCGGAAGCCACATTACCCAAGGCTATCGAGGCATTCCATTATCTGGCGGCGGGCTTTAAGGCAGATTAAATACGTAGGCAACTTGGCTATGACTGTTTTTTACCCGATAAAATGACGCGTTCTGAGCAAATCTGCAGGGTCAGAGTAGCCAACAACCTGCAGAATTCATCTAGCGCAATCTGGAGATACTATGCGATCGCGACCGGCAGCCAGACTTTTGGTTATTGATTCGGCGGGAAAGGTGTTGCTGTTCCGGTTTAGACATCGTACCGGGGCGCTGGCAGGAAACATCTACTGGGCAACGCCAGGCGGCGGCGTCGAGTCAGGTGAAACATTCGAGCAGGCAGCAAGCCGAGAGCTGCAAGAAGAAACCGGGCTTATCACTAATGAAATGACGTACGTGGCGCAACGAAATTTCATCATGAGTTTATCCAGCGGTGAGTTGGTGAACGCCGAAGAGCGGTTTTATCTGGTGCGAGCGGTTAGCCATCAGATCGACGCTACTCATTGGAGCACGGAAGAAAAGCAGGTTATCGATTTGCATCATTGGTGGAGTGAAGATGAACTGGCGACAACTCGCGAGATTGTTTATCCGACGGGGCTGGCTGAGATGCTGGCTGCAATCTAAAAAAAGCAATATGGTAGAAAGTCGTTTTGGCTGATGGCTATCAACCAAGACCTGGCCAGCGGATGTAAAGCCCAGAATCCCAGAATTCAGCTAACGCCACCTTAGTGCGCATAATGTATATTATGTTAAATTGCATTAAGGGATACGTACCGGACTGTCTGTCTGGCTTCCATATCTCCTCGCCTTCGCGGTCTGCCAGTAATTGACTCAGGCTTGTCGTTGTTGTTGTGCAACGTTTTTGCTACGGAGCGACCCGCAACCTGATCCACCTACTCGTGAGCTTTTTCCTGCGACATATCAGAGTTTGACAACCAGTCCACGATTTATCTTTTTCTCTGCGACTAAAGGATAATGATGAGTAGCAACGCTAGGCAGCATTAACCACCGCCATGGCAAAGCCATCCCAGCCTTTTTCACCGACGGTCTGTAGTGCCGTCGCGTCCAGCTGAGGATGGTCTGCCAGCATCTGCAAACACTCTCGAACGCCCTGAACGTTGGCATCTTCGCTTTGTGCATCAATAACCGCCCCGCCTCTGACGATATTATCTGCGATAATCACCGTGCCTGGACGGGAAAGTGATATCGCCGCTTGCAGATACTGTGGATTATTTTTCTTGTCTGCATCAATAAAGATCAGGTCAAACGGCCCCGTCAAGGTGGGTAATATAGCCAGCGCTGCGCCAATATGAATATCGACGCAGCCCGACAGCCCCGCATTGGCAATATTGCTCGATGCTACCTGTGCATGCTGTGGGTTGGCCTCGAGGGTAGTTATCCGGCCATCCGGTTGCAGTGCTCGTGCCATCCAGATGGTGCTGTATCCGCCAAGCGTGCCAATTTCCAGAATACGTGCAGCCCGCAGCATGCGGGTAAATAATGCCAGCATTTTACCCTGAGTGGCCGACACGTCGTGTGCCGGTAATCCCGCCGCTGCGTTGGCAGCCAATGCTGCCTGCAAAACATCGTCATCAGGTGCCAGCAACGCAGAAAAATAGGCATCTACGCCAGCCCACTTTTCTGCGTCTGCCAACGGATAGTCAGCCACGCGCATTGTTTGTCTCCCAGCTTCATTTATCACCACTAGAGTATATAGCGCGTTATGCAACTTGATGACAATCTTATCCTTCCTTTGCCGGTAGCCTTTGCCGGCCATGCAGGCGAAAAGCGGGCTTGATATCGCAGATACTCTCGTTTTTTCCCACCGCCATGGCAAAAAGAATGCCACCGATGATGGAAAACAACCCCAGTACGCTCCATGCAAGCGTCATATCGCTGCCGCCACCAAGCTGCTTGAGATAGCCAGCCACCAGCGGACCGCCAAACTGACCGATGAAATTGCTGCAGGCACCGACGAACGCCACCGCCGGCACCGCTTTTCTGGTCGGCAGGATTTCTGTCAGACGCACGTACACCAGCGGCACCAGCATCTTCATGGTCAAGCCGACGAACAGAAACAAGGCTATCTGTAACCAGTACAGCGATGCCGGGACAAAAGCCGCCACCGACAGCGCTATACCACACAGTACGGTTGGAATGGCGGCATGCAGGCGTCTTTCCTGATTAAATTTGTCCGAACGCCGGGTGATGTACCAGATACCCACCATGGTCATCAAAAAAGGCAGGCCACTGATGAAACCCACCATAAATTCGCTGAGGGTGCCGTACCCTTTGAGTGCCGTCGGCAGCCATAAGGTGAATCCATATGCCAACATGCTGTGCAGCGAATAACCAATCAGCATTAGCCACAGCGCCGGAATGCGCAGGATAGTCCACCAGCGATCCGATGTTTCCTTAACATAGCCGGACTGTTCCGCCGCCAGATCCGCCTCAATGACCTGGCGGTCTTGGTCACTCAGCCAGCGGGCAGCACGCAGGTTTTTCGGCACCAGATAAAACCAGATAATGCAGAAAATCCAGGCGGGCGCGCCTTCGATCACCATCATGATGCGCCAGTCGTGATGCGCCAGGATCCAGCCGGAAATCGGACCTGCCAGAAATGCGCCGGCACCCAGGCTCAGGTTCCATATACCAAATGCCCTGCCGCGTTCGCGCTTGATAAACCACTGGGCGAGAAACATCGCCGTCGCTGCCTGAATCGGACCCTCAGCCAGCCCAAGCAAGAAACGTACTGCGATCAGTTCGCCAAAGTTTCGCGTCAGGCCGGTGAGCATGGCACAGGCGCCAAACAGAAACAGACTCAGGCCGATCACCCGGCGTGAGCCGAAACGCAATGCCAGCCAGCCGGCGGTAAACTGCGTCGCCACATAGCCCCAGGCAAACGCCCCACCGAGCCAGCCCGCTTCTACCGGCGTCAGCGCCAATTCGGCCACGATATGGGGGAGCGCCATGCCAATATTGACACGATCGAAAAATGAAATGGTATACATGATAAAAACGGCAGGTAATATTATTGTCCAGCGTTTATTGCCAATAAGGCGCTGCGGTAAAGAATTTACGCTCATGGTAACTGCCTCGTATTCAGACTTTTGTAGGGTAAGTGCTTTCAGTCAATATCTCTCTGCCATCCGTTCCCTGGGGTATTTTTTATGATGTTATTGGGTGGGTAATATTCAGCTGGCCAAGCGTAGATGTGCATCAGCCGATAATTATCGTCGTCGCTAATCGCCGGGCGACACAGACAGTGGCGTCGTCAGCCTTGACCGCCGGGCCTGCGTCGCGGGCTGAAAGCTGCATAATAGCGTTATCTTGCTACTACGCCCTGTTCGCATAAATGACGTACTGAATCAGAACGCGGTTAAATATATTATCGCTTGTTGGCTTGGCTATTTTCCTGTCAATCTCTTCGGCTTGCCGCCTGATAGGCGTTTAAAACGGGGGTGAAATATACCTATGAATATATAAATGTATAATTCCCTGATGACTCACCACCCGTTTTCTACGCTGCCTGGCTTTATCTACCGGAGGGCAAAACTGCGGCGAGGACTTATTCGGCCAGCGCGCGCATTTGCCTGATCAGATCGGATTTGCCCTCAAAACCGATACCGGGCAGTTCCGGCATGATGATATGACCGTCTTCTACCTTGACCGAGTCCGGGAATCCACCGTAGGGCTGGAACAGATCCGGATAACTTTCGTTACCGCCGAGACCCAGGCCGGCAGCTATGTTCAATGACATCTGGTGGCCGCCGTGTGGAATACAGCGTGAGGGGGACCAGCCAAACTGTGTCAGCACCTCCAGCGTGCGCAGGTATTCAACCAGGCCGTAGGAAAGCGCACAGTCAAACTGCAGATAGTCGCGATCGGGGCGCATGCCGCCATAACGCAGCAGGTTGCGTGCATCCTGATGAGAGAACAGGTTCTCTCCGGTGGCCATCGGGCCGGGATAGAATTCCGCCAGTGCCGCCTGAAGCGCATAATCCAGCGGGTCACCGACTTCTTCGTACCAGAACAGCGGATATTGACGCAACATCTTGGCATAGGCGATGCCGGTTTCCAGATCGAAACGTCCATTGGCATCGACCGCCAACCGCCCTTCGCTGCCGATCTCTTCCAGTACCGCTTCAATACGGCGGCGGTCTTCGTCGAGGGAGGCACCGCCGATTTTCATTTTTACCACGTTGTAGCCACGGTTGAGATAACCGCGCATCTCTTGGCGTAGTGCGCCGAGATCTTTGCCTGGATAGTAATAACCGCCGGCCGCATAGACGAATACCCGTGGATTGGCCTCAACCCCTTTCATCTCTGCCAGCAGACGGAACAGCGGCTTGTTGGCAATCTTGGCGGTGGCATCCCAGATGGCCATATCCAGCGTGCCGACGGCAACCGAGCGCTCACCGTGGCCGCCTGGCTTCTCGTTGCTCATCATCACTTCCCACACCTTATGCGGGTCGAGATTGTTGCCTTGCGCGTTCAGCAGGCTGGCGGATTCCGCGTTCAGGATACGGTCACGAAAGCGCTCACGGATCAGCCCCCCCTGGCCGTAGCGTCCGTTGGAATTAAAGCCGTATCCAACCACGCGGCGCCCGTCGACCTCAACGTCAGTGACCACCGCAACCAGGCTGGCGGTCATCTTGCTAAAATCGATATAGGCGTTTCGAATAGGTGAAGCAATCGGTTTGGTCATTTCTACAACGTCAACAATACGCATGTTCTCTCCGGCGATTTTTGTCATCTGCGGTGCCCGAACGCTGTGTAACGTTATGCCAATATGTTAGCGTTAAGGCGAATCAAGGCCGCGACTGACGGACGGTAGTGTCCGGTCTTTTTTCATCTTATGCCCATAAAATGGCCTGTTCTAATGCAAATGAGGTTGGCTGTAATGCAAAATCGGCATCACCTGGAGTTGACCTGGCTTGAAGACTGCGTTGCGCTGGCAGCGTCGCTGAATTTTTCCCGTGCCGCGGCTTCCCGATATGTGACCCAGCCTGCATTCAGTCGGCGTATACAGTCGTTGGAAGAGTGGCTGGGAACGCCGCTTTTTGAACGAAACCGGCGCGGCGTCAGCCTGACGCGAGCGGGTGAAGTGTTTATCAAACAGGTACCGGATCTGATCCGCGCGCTGTATACGCTAAGAAACGAGGTGATTGATGCCTCAGGGGACGCAAAGCCGGACGTCATTTTCTCTGCCACTCACTCGCTCTCGTTCTCCTTTTTCCCCACGCTGATGCGTAACAACGACAAGATTGCCCGCTTCGGCTCCTTTCGACTGCTCTCTGACACCCTGAGCGCCTGCGAAAGAATGATCGGCAAAGGCGATGCGCAGTTCCTGCTGTGTTATTACCATCCGCACATGCATATCAACCTTGAGCAGGAAAAGTTCCTCAGCGTTCGTCTCGGGCGGGAAACCTTAATCCCCTATAGCCGGCGCGATGCCGCTAGCGGTCAGCCGATATGGCGTATTTCCGGCGGCAGGAAGTTCCCTTATCTGTCTTTCTCGGCAGAATCAGGACTCGGGCGGATTATTGCCAATACGTCGTCGGTAAATCGTGCCAAACGGGGGATGGAGCAGGTGTTTACCGCCGATCTGGCTGCGACGTTGCTGGCAATGGTCAAGGCCGGCGATGGCATTGCCTGGTTGCCGGAAACGCTGGCGCAAGCCGACGTACAGGCGGGCAACCTTGCGGCGGCGGCAGCGAGCGACAGCGGCGTTTGGGTGCCGATCGACATCAGGCTGTTCCGTCCGGCCGGCAAAATGTCGCGGGCGGTCGAAGCGCTGTGGGATATTTTCGTCGATGAGCAATGCTGAGGGGCATATTTCTTGCCGAGGCGGCCCATCAGGCCAGACTCGGCAACGGGATTTTCAACTGGCGGCAGACCGTTGCGCCAACGATGGAAAACGCTGCAACACCCGGCCGAAAATCGTCTCCATTTGCACGGGCAACGGCAAATCGGCACACTCCCCGGCCTGCACGGCGGCAAATACCTGATGTTTCAAAAAATGCCGCCAGACGACCGGCATATCGGCCAGGAATGTCGTCAACAGTTGGTAACGTGCCGGCGTCCAGAGCGCTTCGAACGCCCTTCTTGCCGGGCCGACATCAAAATGTTGCCTGCCGGCATCTGCCATCGTCGCGCGCAGGCGGGCGGTGGCAGGCAGATCGATTTCGCCTTGCTCGATGACCACACCATACTGCTGGCGCGCCGCGCGTTCGGAAACAAAGCCGCAAATGACGTCACGCAGTACGGCGGCCGGCTGGCGCTGTTTTGCCGGGCCGTAACCGCCGGCACCGGGGCCTTTCAGGCTCACCACGTCGCCCGGCCCGCAGTGGATGACATCGGTATTGCCATGCTCGGTGATCTGCCCCGCTGGCGTGGTGGTACGAAACCAGGAGGTGGAGCCTGCCTGGCCTCCGGCGGCGCCGGCCGATGCGAACACCGAGCGGTTGCGGTTGCGTGCGGTGATCACGGTATTGGGAGCGAACACCTCAAATGCCATTTCGGTTGCCAGCCCGCCGCGAAATTCCCCGGCACCGGCGCTGTCCGGTGCCAGTCGATAACGCAGAAAGCGCACTGGCACCTCGGCTTCGCTGATTTCTATCGGCGTGTTCTTCAGAAATGCCGACAGCCCGCCGGAGCCTTCCGGGCCGTCGTGGCGCGGGGTGCCGCCGGATCCACCGCCAACCGGGCCCAGCGAGGCAACCACGGTGCGGTTTTGACTATCCACGGTACGGATATTGACGATCGAATTACCGCCCGGCGAATTGGCCGGTAACCGCTGCGGCATGGCCAGTGAAAACGCCCCTAGCGTGGCGATCTGTGCCATCGCGCAGGTCAGCGATCGCATGCCGACGGCGGCCGGCGCTTCGCAGTTCATAATGGTGCCCGGCGGCAGAATGGCTCGCGTTGCTCGCAGCGTACCGGCGTTGAGCAGCAGCTGATTATCCAGCGTGGCAAGTACATAGGTGACCCCCACCAGCGCCAGCGGATGACGTTCGCGCCCGCCGGTGGGCATGTTGAGCGACGAGGCCAACTGGGGATCGCTGCCGCTGTAATCCAGCTCAAGCGCATCGCCCTTGACCTTCAACGTCACGGCGATGCGACAGGGGTAACCGCCCTCGCCGTCTTCATCGGCGTAATCGGCATAAAAATAGTCACCGTCCGGGATGGTGGCAATGACCGCCCGCGCCTGTCGTTCGGCATAGTCAAGCAGCTCCTCCACCCCGAGCAGAAAGTCGTCCAATGCCGAAACGTGCGATGATCTGGTGGATTTTGCTTTCGCCGATATTCACCGAGGCAAGCTGCGCCTTGAAATCACCCCAGTTCTGTTCGGGGGCACGTACGTTGAGCCGCATGATGCGGGCGACCTCCTGATTCAGCTTGCCGCCGCTGACGATCTTCAACGGCGGCAGCCGCAGCCCTTCCTGCACAATCTCCGTCAGTGAACGCGACAGCGACGCCGGCACCGCGCCGCCAACGTCGGTATTATGAATATGCCCGACCACAAAGCAGGCGATTTCGCCCTGATGGAATACCGGCTTCCAGATGTGAATATCCGGTGAATGGGTAGCCACGTTGCCAGCGTAGGCGTCGTTGGTGATGCAGATATCCCCGGGCTGGTAGTCGTCAATCAGCGCCAGCACCGGGCCATAGTCAATGCCGCTGTACCAGGGGGCGCCAAAACTGCGCGGCGACGCGAAGGCCAGGCCGCTGCGGCTGACAATCTGGCAGGAAAAATCCTCGGTTTCCTTGACAAAGGTCGAATGCGCGGTGCGCATCAGGGTAAAGGCCATGGCATCCGCCGCTGCCGCACAGTAGTTGGCCAGAATTTGCAGGTTACGTCCGTCAATTGCCATGATGAGCCTCGGTCAGTGGAGTGATAAGCAGGTTGCCGAATGTGTCAACGTTGACCTGCATACCCGGCGGTACGCAGGTGGTGCAGTCGTCTTGCATCACAATGGCCGGCCCGGCGAACTGATGCCCGGCACGCAAGGTGGCGCGGGACACCGCGTCAACCTGCCACCAGCGCCCGTCGATCCAGGCGTCCACCTGGCGCAGCACCTCAACCGGGCCATCGCACGCAGCCAGCGTCATCAGCGCCGGTTTGGGGGTGGGTGAAACGATCACCAGTCGCAAAGCAATAATCTGCACCATCGCCTGCGGGTCGTGGTGGCCAAACAGCCGCTGATGATGGGCGTTGAACGCCGCCCGCAGCGCGGTAATATCGCCCTGCGCCAAGGCATGCTGGTCAAGCGCCACCTCGATTTCAAACGACTGGCCGCGATAGCGCATGTCTGCCGAAAAGCTCAGCGTCTGCGCCAGTCCGTCACCGTATTCCCGCGCCAGCCAGCCTTGCGCCTCGCTGCACAACCGATCGGCCTGTCGCGCCAGTTCGGCGGCAATGTCGTCGGTAACATCGCAGTACAGCGTGCGGATGAAATCATTCTTCACATCGGCCACCAGTCCGCCGAGCGCAGACAATACCCCCGGCGTTGGCGGCACTACCACGCCTTTCATGTTCAATTCACGCGCCAGGAAACAGCCCATCATTGGCCCGGCACCGCCAAAAGCCAGGAACCAGAACTCGCGCGGATCGATGCCAAAGCGGGACAGCAATCCGCTGGTGTCGCTGTACATGCCGGAAATGGCCAGTGCGATGATATTTTCCGCCGTTTGTTCCAGGGTGATCCCCAGCGGATCGGCCAATGCCTGTATCGCCGTCCGGGCGGCAGCCACGTCGACCTGTACCGCGTGGTAACCCAGATCGCCATGACCGATCAGGCCGCAGGCGGCAAAGGCATCGGTGGCGGTGGCCGCCGTTCCGCCGCGCTGAAAGCATACCGGTCCGGGCAGTGATCCGGCGCTGTCCGGGCCAACCTGCAATACCCCCAACGGGTCGAGCCAGGCGATGGAACCGCCACCCTGGCCGACCGAGGTCACGGAAACCGAAGGAATATAGATCGGAAACTCGCCGATGATTTCACCGCTGCCATACTCTGGCCTGCCGTTGACGATCACCGCCACGTCGGCGCTGGTGCCGCCAATATCCAGGCTCAGCAACCGATCAAAACCGCAGCGCTGCGCAATGTAGCTGGCACCGATCACCCCGGAGGCGGTGCCGGACAGTACCATCTGTACGCACTCCGCCTTGGCCTGCGCCATGCTCATCACGCCGCCGTTGGACTTGGCAATGCGTGGCGGTACCGTCACGCCCATCCCGCTCAGCGCCAGTTCAAAGGCCTGCAGATAGTCAATCACCTGCGGCTGCACGTAGGCATTAATCACCGCGGTAATGGTACGTTCGTACTCGCGGATGATGGGCCAGATGTCCGCCGAACAACAGACCAGCATATCGGGCGCAATCTCGGCGATGATCCGGCGCACCGCCTGTTCATTGGCGGGATTGCGGTAGCTGTGCAGCAGCGAAATCACGATGCCGGCACAGCCTGCCGCGCTGGCCGCCGCCACCGCCTGCTCTATGCTGTGACGGTCGGGCGCCGCCAGAATGCGGCCATCACTGTCGGTACGTTCATTGATGCCGAACACCCGATCGCGAGAAATCAGCGGTGTCGGTCTGCGGGAGAATAAATCATGAATACGCGGGATCTTCAGTCGCGCCAATTCCAGCACGTCACTAAAGCCGTGGGTGGTGAACAGCGCCAGTTTGACCCCCTTGCGCTGGATCACCGCATTTACCCCCACCGTGGTGCCATGGGTAAAGTAAGCGATCTGCCGAGGATCGATGCCGTCCCGCTGCTGTAATGCCGCCAGTCCGGTGGTAATTTCGCTGCCCGGACTGTCGGGGCGCGACAGCACTTTCAGGGTGCGAATGCTGTTGTCGCGTTCGT
This sequence comes from Serratia odorifera, assembly GCF_900635445.1. NCBI lineage: Bacteria > Pseudomonadati > Pseudomonadota > Gammaproteobacteria > Enterobacterales > Yersiniaceae > Serratia > Serratia odorifera. The sequence continues at coordinate 4,097,019 of NZ_LR134117.1, read as the reverse complement.
CCAATACGGCAAAATCGGTGAACGAGCCGCCAATATCCACGCCAACGCGATAGCTCATGAGCGCTCCTCCCCGGCTGGACGGCTATATTCCATCAGCCTTTCCGGTCGGGTGACCGCATGCCAGCCCGCGCGTTGATAGATCTGATGGGCATCGTCGGTGGCCAGCAGCCAGCGTTTGACCTGGTGTAGCGCGGGATGCTGCGTCACGCAGGTGGCCAGCCAGCCGCCCAGCCCTCGCCCACGGTGAGCGCTATCGACGATCACGTCGCTCAGGTAGGCAAAGCGGCAATAGTCGGTGATCAGCCGGCCAAAGCCGACCTGGCGTTGCTGCTGATAAAGGCCGAACGGCAGCGAGCAGGCCAGCGCCCGCAGGGTGGTCTCCCGCGACTGTCCTTTGGCCCAGTAGCTGTGCTGCGTGAGTTGTCGATGTACCCACGCCACGTCAAGCAACGCGGGATCGGTACTCAGCAGATAATCGTTACGCTGCCAATGGGCAGCGGGCGGAACAAATGGCGAAAGCATGCGGGCTCCTGGCTGAATTAACGTGACATAACATGAGTTTATGGCGTAATTCAGCCGCAGTTTTCGCAAAATGGCGGCGATAACAGCGTATTTATGGCGAAATTGGCAGGGAAATGAAATTTTGTGCCGGGGCAACGGCGAACCCAGAGGTAGGGTCCTTCACCCCTGGCGCGCGGTGAGCGATCAGTATTCCACCGGGGTATGGCGGGAAATCAGCGAACGCAGCGGGACGCTGCTTTTGATGATTGGCGATTTGATCACGATGTAGCTGAAGTACTTGTCGATGCCGACCTTGGCATCCAGCAGCTGTTCAATCACTTCCTGGTAGTGCTCGATGCTGCGGGTAATAAAGCGCAACAGGTAATCGTAGCCGCCGGTGATCAGGTGGCATTCCATCAGTTCGTCCACTTCGCGGATGGCGTTTTCGAAACGCATAAAGTCTTCACGTCGGTGGCCGGACAATGTGACTTCGGTGAACACCGTTACCGAATCGGTGATTTTGGTCAGGTTGATATGCGCTTCGTAGCCGGTGATAAAGCCGGCGGTCTCCAGGCGTTTGACGCGTTGCAGACAGGGGCTGGGAGAAAGACCCACCGCATCGGCAAGGTTGACATTGCTGATGCGGCCGTCTTTTTGCAGCTGTACCAGAATATTGATGTCAATGCGGTCCAGTTTCATTAAGCCGTTCATAACACCCCTCATTGTTACCAAATTGTTATCTGATGACGATGGTATAGCACGCTTTCTGCCGGCGGCGCCAGCGTTTTACCGCGCTATACCGTCGTCGTGTACCGCAAACAAACATAAGAATATCAATGAGGAAACCGTCTCAGCCCAGCCTGCCGGTGGCGCGGGCCAGCGCAATATCAAAGATGTGCAGCGCCTCTTCCAACTGCGAGTCGCTGGTGACCAACGGCGCGAGGAAACGAACGGTATTACGCTTGATGCCGCACTTGATCAGCAGCAGACCTTCCTGGCTGGCGCAGTCGAGAATACGCTGGGTCAGTGCCGCATCGGGTAACCCGCTTTCGACGTCGATAATTTCCACCGCCTGCATAAAGCCGATGCCGCGCACCTCGCCGATGCAGACATACTTGTCGGCCAATTGATGCAGACGTGCATTAAGTTCGCCACCCAACTGATTGGCGCGCGCCAACAGCGAGCCGTCGGCCAGCAGGTCCAGCACTGCCAACGCCGCCGCACAGGCCAGCGCATTACCGCCGTAGGTGCCGCCCAGGCCGCCCGGGGTGGGGGCTTCCATGATTTCCGCCTTGCCCACCACGCCAGAGATCGGCAAACCGCCGCCGAGGCTTTTTGCCACGGTCACCAAATCCGGCACGATGCCGGCGTGCTGGAAACCGAACATTTTACCGGTGCGGCCAAAGCCGGTTTGTACTTCGTCGCAGATCAGTACAATGCCGTGACGCTGGGTCAGTTCGCGCAATGCCTGCATAAACGCCGGCGATGCGGGCAGGAAGCCGCCATCGCCCTGCACCGGTTCGATAATGATTGCCGCCACGCGTTCCGCCGCTATCTGCACGGCAAACAGCGTATCCAGCGCCTGCAGGCAGTCGCCGTCAGAAATACCGTTAAACGCATTGGGGAACGGCACGCGGTAGATTTCACCGGGGAATGGCCCAAAGTTCTGTTTGTAAGGCTGACTCATGCCGGTTAGCGTGCAGCCTAACAGCGTGCGGCCGTGAAACGCGCCGTCAAAGGCAACGATCCCCGATCGGTTAGTGTATGCGCGGGCGATTTTAACCGCATTTTCCACCGCTTCTGCGCCGCTGGTAAAAAAGACGCTCTTGAATTTTTCACCGGCGCCGACCGCGTTATTCAACCGCCTGGCCAGCTCGATATACCCCGGATAGGCTGCCACCTGGAAGCAGGCGTGCGAGAGCTGTTGCAGCTGTTCGGTGACCGCGGCCACTACCGCCGGATGGCTATGCCCGACGTTCAAGACACCGATGCCGGCGACAAAGTCCAGATAGCGGTTGCCCTCGACGTCCCAGACTTCGGCGCCCTTTCCCTTGGCAATCACCAGCGGGTGTGCGGTGACCACGCCGCGTGCCACGTGTTCTTCCCGCGTGTCCAGGAATAATCCGTTGTCAGAAAATGTCTGCTGCTCAGCCAGTAAATTATCCATCTCTCTTCCTCATCGCATGACAATATTGAGATCAAGTATCGCAATAAGCCTTTTCCTCTTGCTGCCGAAATCGGAATGGCAGCAGCATTAACTGTCGAAATGCGGACCAATACATGAACTAAATTTTCATCGGCAGCGTTTCACGCACCACTTCGCAGAACCAGCGAATGCCGTAAGGAATGACGTCGTCGTTAAAATCGTAGGCGGAATGATGCAGCGGTCGGCTGTCGGCGGATCCCAGCCACAGATAGGCGCCTGGCCGTGCCTGCAACATAAAGGCGAAGTCCTCCGAGGTCAGCGCCGGCTTCGCCGCCAGCGATGCGGCAAGGCCGGCGTTGTGCGCCGCCCGTAGTGCAATCTCCGCCTGCTGCGGCGCATTGACGGTGGCCGGATAATAGCGCTGGTAGTTGACTTCCGCCGTCAGGCGGTGCGCGGCGGTGACGTGCTGCGCCATGGCGCGCAGACATTGCTCGATGGTGTCTTGCACCTGCGGATCGAAGGTGCGCACCGTACCGGTAATGCTGGCGCTGGCCGGGATCATATTGTGCGAAAAACCGCCCTGCACGCGGGTTACCGTCAGCAACGCCGGTTCGCAGGGATCGACGGCGCGAGCGACGATGGTATTCAGCTGCACCACCAGTTCGCTGGTTGCCAGCAGCGTATCCGCGGTGAGATGTGGCTGGGCCGCGTGGCCTCCACCGCCTTTAACGGTGATGTCGAAGCGATCGGCGGCGGCCATGATCGGTCCCGGACGTGTCTGCGCGGTGCCCAGCGGCAGTTCCGGCCAGTTGTGCAGCGCATAGACCGCGTCACAGGGGAAACGGCTGAACAACCCGTCGTCAATCATCGCCTGCGCGCCCGCCAGCCCTTCTTCTGCCGGCTGGAAGATAAACACCACGCTGCCGTCAAAGGTGCTCGAACCGGCCAACTGCGCCGCAGCGCCCAGCAGTATCGCGGTGTGACCATCGTGACCGCAGGCGTGGCAGCGCCCCGGATAGCGGCTGTGCCACGCCTGTTGCCCGGCATCGTCCATTGGCAGCGCGTCCATATCGGCACGCAGGCCGACGGTGCGTGGGCTGCTGCCACGCCGCAGAACGCCGACCACGCCGGTTTTGCCGACCCCGCAGTGCACCTCGATATCCAGTTGACGCAGGAAGTCCGCCACCATGGCCGCGGTACGCTGCTCTTCGAACCCCAATTCGGGGTGGGCGTGCAGATCGCGCCGCAGCGCGATCAAGTGCTGGTGATCCATTCAATAGCCTCTTGTGCGTTCGATCGTGCCGATCATCGCCTCACCGCGCTCAAAGCGGCGAATATTGTCCAGCAACGCCTGTACCGCACTCTCTGGACGCGTCTGGCTGGCGATGTGTGGCGTAAGCCAGATGGCGGGATGCTGCCAAAACGCATGCCCTGGCGGCAACGGTTCCGGCGATGTCACGTCAATCACCGCGGCAGACAGTTGGCCGCTGTCCAGCGCATCCAGCAGATGTTGATGATTGAGCTGCCGGCCGCGACCGACCTGAACCAGCGCCGCCCCCGGCGGCAATTGGTTGAACAGCGCGGCATTGAGGATGCCCTCGGTGCTGGCAGTCAGCGGCAGCAGGCAGACCAGAATATCGCTGCTGGCGAGGAATGCCCCCAACTGCGCATCGCCAGCGTAGCAGCGTACGCCGTCGATGGTTTTGGCCGAGCGGCTCCAACTGGCGCAGGGATAGCCGAACGCCACCAGCGGCCGCAGCACCGCTTCACCCAGCGTACCGGCGCCCATCACGCCAATCCGGCAGGCGCCGGCGACCGGCGTCGGTTGTTCCTGCCAGCGCTGTTGACGCTGTTGCTGCAGATAACGCGGCATGCCGCGATGCAGCGCCAGTACGGCAAAGGTGACGTATTCCACCATGCCCTGGGTCAGTCCGGGTTCGATCATGCGCACCACCGGCAGTTCAGGCGGCAGGCTGGCATAGTCAAACTGGTCGACGCCGGCACCGACCGAAAACAGCACCTTAAGGTTGGGAAAGGTTTGCATGATATTTTGTGGCGGTTGCCAGGCGATCAGATAATCAACCTGCTGCGGGTCGCCGACCTCGGGCCATTGGCGAAAGGTCGCTTCCGGTGCCAACTGGGCCAGCAATTGGGCCCACTGGCGGCCGCGTGCCGGCTCGGATTTGTAGACGATATTCATCAGACCATTGCCTGGGTTGTCAGCCCGAACGCCAGTATGCGCTCGGGCTGGTATTGCCGCCCGCGGATCATGGTGGTTGGCGCGTCGACCTGCGGCACGCCAAGGGCGTTCAGCCATGTGCCAAGGCCGGATTCGGCATCGGTATCAATGCGCACGAACTGGCCCGACAGCCCGCTCAGCAAAGTGCTGACCAGCAACTGGGCGCGCGGCAGATCGCTGCAGACAATCGGCCCGACCACGTAACCGTGACCAAAGCGCCGCAGACAGGCAAAGCCGCTCACTGCGCCATGCTCTTCCAGCACCAGCACCCGTTCGGCCTGCTCCAGCAGCACCGCCGTCAGCCGTGGACGATGATAACCGTGCGCCTGACCATCCAGCGCGGTCAGCGCGGCGGCATCGTCATGGCGTGCCGGGCGTAACCTCTGCCCGGCCGGCGGCGGCAGCGGACTGACCTCGCCCAGACTGCGGCACTGGTGCTGCTCGATGGTGCCGGTGGCGACAAAGCCGAGCTTTTCATACAGCCCCTTGCCCGCTTCGGTGGCGTGCAGCCGCACGCTGTGTCCTTCCAGCCGCGTCAGCGCGCTCTGCATCAGGCGTTTGCCAATGCCGTTGCCCTGCGCGTGGTCTGCGACGATCACCAACCCCAGAGAGGCATAGTCATGGCCCCAGCGCCAATAAAGAAGGGTGCCCAGCAGCGTACCGTGCTGTTCGGCAACCAGCCCTTCGCCCAACTGCAACGCCTGTTGCCAGTCTGCTCGGCGGTGTGGCCACTGCAAACGCTGGGTCAGCGCCAGCGCGGCTTCCAGATGGCTTGGGTTCAGGACGTTTATCTCAATGGTCATGCTCTTCTCCTTTACATCATGCCCGGCGCAGCCAGGCCAGAACCGTCTACCAGCCGCGCATAGCGGAACGGCGTCGGGTCGACAATCGGGGTAGCGTCGGTGGCCAGATCGGCCGCCAGCCGACCGGCGCCGGGGCCGATGCCAAAACCGTGCCCGCTGTAACCGGCCGACACGATCAGTCCCGGCAGTTTAGCCACCGGCGAGATCACCGGGATCGCATCCGGCGTGCTGTCGATCATGCCACCCCAGGCCTGCTCTACGCGAATATTCTCCAGTGCCGGGAACTCTCGGCTCATTGCCGCAATGCCCTCCTGCACCATCGCCATGTCGGCGGCGGGATCGAGAATGCGCACCTTTTCAAACGGCGACCTGCGGTCAAACTGCCAGCGAGCCGGCGACTCGGGGCCGTTGATAAAGGCGTCCAACCCCAGTCGAATGGTCAGATTCTTGCGGCGTGCCTTGAACGTCGGATAGAACTGGCGGGCGTAACGCAGCCCCTGCACCCCCGGTGACAGGCGGCCACGGCCGGACACCGACACGGTGTAGCTGCCGTCCAGCTGTGGGCGGCAGGCGAACGACGGCGTATACAGCGGTACGGCAATCGCCTGCTCGATGGGGGCGGTGCGAAATGCGGTACCAATCACATTGCCCAGCGGCAGATCGATACCGTGACGGCGGCAGAACATCGACGTCCAGGCACCGCCGGCGCAGATGACGCGGCTGGTCTTGATCAGTCCACGCTCGGTGACCACCCCGCTGATCCGGCCAGCGGAAATATCCAATCCGCGCACCGCGCATTGCTGGAATACCTCGGCTCCCAGCCGCTGTGCCGCAATTGCCAGTCCGGCGGCGGCCAGCCTCGGCTCGGCGTGCCCGTCGGTGGGGGAAGACACCCCGCCCAGCCATCGACTGGTGCTGCCCGGCGTCATCGCCTTGGCCTGTTCGGCGGTCAGAATGTCGCTGCGCACGCCATAGGCACGGGCCATTTTTCCCCAGTTGTCCCAGGCGTTGATATCTTCCTGATTGCCGGTGGCATATACCAGGCCGCTACGACGAAAGCCGAGTTCTTCGCCGGTTTCTTTGCCGAGCTCCTCCCAGCGCCGCAGCGCATGGATGATCAGCGGCAGTTCCCGCTCGTCGCGATTCTGCTGGCGACACCAGCCCCAGTTGCGGCTTGACTGTTCGCCGCCCACCAGGCCCTTTTCAACCAGCACCACGCTGACGCCCTGTCTTGCCAGCTCATAGGCGGCGGCGGCTCCGGCAATGCCGGCGCCAATCACCACCACATCCGCCGACTCGGGGAAGAATCGGCTGTCCTGTACGTATCGAATCGGTGCGGGCATGTTGTCATCAACCTCGTTATTGGCATTGTTGTTGGATAGCGGCGATTAACCTGCGATCAATCGGCGTTAAAGCGCAATGTTGTTGGCCTCGTGTTCGTCCAGCCAGCCCTGGCGCAATTCCGGCACGGCACGCTTGAGACGCTCATAATACAGGTCGCTGGACGGTTTATCGTAGTCTGCCCGCGCCACCTGCGTCACCCTATGGCCATTTTTCACCACGATGATTTCATCGCACACCGAGCGTACCGCGTGCAAATCATGGCTGATAAACAGTACCGACAGTCCCAGCTCACGGCGCAGATCGGTAATCAGATCGAGGATCGCCGCCGCCACCACGGTATCCAGGGCGGAGGTCACTTCATCGCACAGTATCAGATCGGGTTCTGCGGCCAGCGCCCGCGCCAGGTTGACGCGCTGTTTCTGACCGCCGGACAGCGTCCACGGCTGGCGATCCAGTACGCTGCGCGGCAGCCTGACCAGCTCCAGCAGGTCGAATAGCCGTCGTTGCAGCGCCGAACCACGCAGGCCGTGAAACAGCCTCAGCGGCCGGGTAAGGATTTTTTCTATGCTGTGCGCCGGGTTCAGCGCGGTATCGGCCATCTGGAACACATACTGGATGCGGCGCAGTTCGTTCTCCGGCCGCTGCTGCATCGTGTTGGCAATGTAATGCCCGTTGAACAGGATATGCCCTTTCGACGGCGTATTGATGCCGGCAATGGCGTGTGCCAGCGTGGTTTTCCCCGACCCGGATTCGCCGATAATGCCGATCGCCTGTCCACGATACAGCCGAAAATTGATGTCATGCAGGATCGGGATCTTCGGCTGTCCACTGGCGTCCAGCGGCCCGTAGCCGGCCGACAGATCGCGCACTTCCAGCAACGGCTGGGCGTTGTCTTCCTCGGCGTGCCAAGGGCTTGGACGTACCTTCTGCCGCGCGGCGTCCAACAGCTGGTGGCTGTATTGTGCCTGCGGCGCGCGCAGCAGATCTTCGGTGGAGCCATATTCCGCCATCGTCCCTTTCAGCAGCACCAGGATGCGGTCGGCCATCTGCGCCACTACCGCCAGATCGTGACTGACGTAAATCGCCGTCATGCCGCGCTGACGCACCACGCGCCGAAACGCCTTCAATACTTCGACCTGGGTGGTGACGTCGAGCGCAGTGGTCGGTTCATCCAGGATCACTACCTCGGGATCGCTGATTAACGCCATGGCAGTCATCAGACGCTGTAGCTGACCGCCGGAGACCTGGTGCGGATAACGCTGGCCGATGGTGTCCGGATTGGGCAGCGCCAGTTCACGAAACAGCGCCACGGCTTTTTTTTCTGCCGCGGCACGGCTCATCACATGATGAATCACCACCGGCTCTACCACCTGATCGATAATTTTCATTGCCGGATTAAACGACGCGGCGGCGCTTTGCGCGATATAGGCCACTTTGTTGCCGCGAAACTGACACAGTTGCCTGGCCGACAGCGCGGTAACGTCGGTACCGGCAACGTGGATGTTGCCGCCGGCAATACGACAGCCGTGACGCGCATAGCCCATCAGCGCCAGTGCGATGGTGGTCTTGCCGGAGCCAGACTCGCCGATCAACGCCAGCACTTCGCCCTGCTGGACGCTAAAACGGATGTCGGACACCAGCGGAATTTCGCTGCCGTCATCCGCATGGGCAATAACGCGCAGATTGTCCACCGCCACCATAGGGCGGGCGCCGTGTGCGGTAATATTCATGCAACCCCCTTGGCCGGGCTCAGCGGGCGCATCGCCTGTAGGCTATCGATAAACAGATTGGCGCCGATGGTCAGACTGGCAATCGCCAGAGCAGGCATCAGCACCGCCGGGGAGCCGTCAAACAGCCCCTGCAGATTTTCGCGCACCAGCGTGCCCCAGTCGGCGTACGGCGGCTGGACGCCCAGCCCCAGGAAACTCAGGCCGCTGAGCAGCAGCACGATATACACGAAGCGCAGACCGAAATCGGTGAGCATCGGATGCAGCATGTTGGGCAAAATATCGTGGATGGCGATATAAAAACGGCTCTCGCCGCGCAGCCGCGACGCCTGAACATAGTCCATCGAGCGCAGGTTGGCCGCCATGGCATAGGCGATGCGGTAAGCGCCCGGCCAGTAGGTGAATACCGCGGTGACGATCAGCATCGGCAGCGAGGAGCCAAACACCGCCACGATCATCAGCGCCAGGATCTTGCCGGGCAGTACCAGCATTGCATCGTTGATGCGCCCAAGGATCTCCTCAAGCCAGCGGCCCGCCACCGCCGCCAGCAGGGCCAGCAGCGTGCCGGCCAGACTGGCCAACAGTGCGGCGCTCAGCGCCAGTCCGATAGAATAACGCGCGCCGTACAGAATGCGGCTGAACATATCGCGGCCAAGGTAATCGGTGCCCAGCCAGAAGTCTTTGCTCAGGCCGCCGAGCATCGGGCCGACGCCGATATCGTCCAGGCTATGCGGCGCCAGCGATGCGCCAAACAGAGCCAGCAGGATCCACACCAGGGTAATCAGCAGGCCGACTCGCCCGCTGGTGGTCAGCGAGAGAAAAAAGCGCCAGGGTAGCGTTAGCACATTCATTAGCCTCTCCCTTTTGGATTGAAGGCAATGGTCAGGATGTCCGCCAACAGCAGCAGCACCAGATAGCAGACGGCAAACAGCATCACACACAGCTGTACCAGCGGCAGATCGCGGTTGCTGACCGCATCCACCAACTGGCTGGCCAGCCCTGGATAGCTGAAGATGCTTTCGATGATGATCACCCCGCCAAACAGATAGGACAGGCTCAGCGAGATGGCGTTGGCGATCGGCCCGACCGCGTTGGGCAACGCGTGACGCAGCATGGCGCGCAGCGGTGATACCCCCTTGAGGCGGGTCATTTCAAGATACGGACTGTCCATCTGATTGATCAGCGCCGAGCGGGTCATGCGCGCCATCTGCGCCACCAATACGCAACACAGCGTCAGCACCGGCAAGGCGTAGGCTTTCAGATAACTGACCAGATCTGGCGCCGGCGCGCCCAGCGACATGGCCGGCACCCAGTGCAGCTTCACCGCAAAGACGATCACCGCCACGGTAGCCACCAGAAACTCCGGCACGGCAACCACCGCCATGGTGGTCATCATCAGTCCGCGATCGAACAGCGAACCGCGTTTCATCGCCGCCGCCAGCCCAATCACCAGCGCCAGCGGTACCGACACCAGGGTGGTGATCCCCGCCAGTTCGAAGGTGGCCGGAATACGCTGGGCAACCAGCTGGGATACTGGCAGATGACTGGCAAACGAGGTGCCGAAGTCGCCGCGCAGCATGCCGCTCAGCCAGTCCAGATAGCGAATCATCAGCGGCTGATCAAGCCCGAGCTGCTGGCGCAGCGCCGCCACCGTTTCCGGCGTGGCACTCTGGCCAAGCATCATCTGCGCCGCATCACCCGGCAGCATGCTGGTAACGAAAAACACCACCGCCGAGACAATCAGCAGAGTCAGGATGCCGGCACCGCAGCGCCGGGCAATCAGGAGGAGCATGTAGCGGTTCATCGCCGTTCTCCTTATCAAATATCAGGATGCCAACCAGGCAAATTCATGAAAGCGGTAGCCCATCATCATGCCGGACGGCCAGGCCTCCACCCCTTTCACCTTGTTGCTGTGCCCGTCCAGCGAGCTGATAAAGGTGGGGATTATGGTGCCGCAGTGGTCATGGATCAGCTGCTGCATATCGCCATACATCTGCTTGCGTCTGGCCTGGTCGCGCTCCCCGCGTGCCGCAGCCACCAGTTGGTCGAACTGGGGATTTTTCCAGCCGGACTCGTTGTTGGGCGCGTCGGACAGATAGAACTGCGAAAACAGCAGATCGAGGGTCGGCCGTGGGTTGATCGAACCGTAGCCCAGTGGATCCTTGGTCCAATGGGTTGACCAGTAGCCGTCATACGGCACGCGCCGCACCTGGAATTTGATACCCGCCGCACGACCGAACTGCTGGATCAACTGGCCACCTTCCACCGAGCCCTCAATATTCTGGGTCGTGATGATCTCCACGCTGGCGCCCGCCATACCGGCTTTTTTAAAGTGGTATCCGGCTTTTTCCACGTCCAGCGGCCGCTGCGGAATGTCCTGATTGAACATAGGATGCCACGGCGGTACCGGGGTATCGTTGGCCACCTGGCCAAAGCCCTGCATCACCGTTTTCACCATGATCTCGCGGGGTTGCAGATACTTCATGCCCAACACGAAATCCTCGTTGCTGCCGGGTTTCATGTCGGTGCGCAGGATCAGGTTGGTGTACATGCCGGATTTGCTTTCCAGCACGCCAAACTGCCCGGATTGACGCAGGCGCTTGACGTCGTTGGAGGTCAGCGTGGCCACCATATGCAGGTCGCCGGACATCAACGCATTGACGCGGGCGGCCTGATCGGTGACCCCCATCAGCTCGACCCGATCCAGATGCGGCAGACCCGGTTTCCAGTAGTTGGGGTTCTTTACGCCGACGGTGCTGACGCCGGGAGTAAACGACGTGCAGACGTACGGGCCGGTGCCGACGGCTTTACTGAAGTCTTTGGTGCCGTCCTGCAGGATCAGGAATGGGCTGGTCGCCAGCACGGTGGGAATGTCGAAGTTGGGTTGGGTCAGCACCAGCGTGACTTGCGTCGGGCTGGCGGCGGTGATGCTGGCGAACTGCTTCGCCTGTGAAATGGCGGTCGAGGCGACGGCCGGATCCTGATGACGGCTGAGTGAGAACACCACGTCCTGTGCGGTCAATGACTTGCCGTCGTGGAAAACCACTCCCGGACGCAGTTTGATGTGCCAGGTGATGCCGTCGCTGCTGTCGAGTGATTCCGCCAACGCCGGATGTGGCAGCAGTTTGCCGTCCAGTTCGGTCAGGCCGTTGTAAAACATAAACTGACGCGTATAGTCGCCGCTGTTATTGCCCTTGGCCGGATCCAGCGTATCGGTGGCTGAGGCATTGGCCACGGCAGCGCGCAGCTTGCCGCCTTTGACCGGCGTTTCTGCCGCCATGCCAAGCGACGGGAAACCCACCAGACCGGTGCTCATCAGCGCGCCGGCCGACAGCAGCTTCATCATGCTGCGGCGTGATATCGCCACGTCGGCGATCGCCTGGGTTAACGATGGGGGAACACGGCTAAATTCTTTACGAAATTTACTCATCTGTACACCCTCAAAATGAAACGTTAGATAGTCAGGAGAGCCGGTCCTTAGCCTTGTAATACCAGCCCGCAACGGGCAAAAACCACGGTTTGCCAAAATAGCCGGGCAGCGCCGGCCAGCCGTCACGCAGCCACGGGTTATCAGCCGGTTTTTCCGCCAGCAGGTCGGCCATCACGCGTCCCATCCACACCGACATCTGCGTACCGTGTCCGCTGTAGCCCAGCGAGTAGAACACCCCGTCCTGTTCGCCGGCGTGCGGCAGGCGATCGGCGGTCATATCCACCAGACCGCCCCAGCAGTAATCGATCTTCGCCGTGGCCAGTTGCGGGAACAGCCTGCTCATTCCCGCCTGCAACACGCTGCCGCTGCGGGCGTCCGAGGTCGGGTTGCTGATGGCAAAGCGTGCCCGCCCGCCAAACACCAGGCGGTGGTCGGCGGTAGTACGGAAATAGTTGCCAACGTTCAACGAGGTCACGCAGGTACGGTTGTTGGGTAGCAGCGACGCCAGTCGTTCCGCCGGCAGCGGTGCGGTAACGACGATAAAACTGCCTACCGGTACGATGCGTCGCTGGAACCAGCGAAATGGCCCCCGATTGGAGCAGCCGGTAGCCATCAGCACCTTTTCGGCGACAATCTCGCCCTGCGGCGTCGCTACGCGGTGGCGATAGCCCGTAAGGCGCGTCAGGCCGGTCACCGGGGTGTCTTGGTAAATCGCCGCCCCACTGCTGGCTGCCGCCTGCGCCAGACCGACGCCAAACTTGCCCATGTGCATCTGACCGCCGCGACGCTGGATCAGCCCACCGTGAAAGGCGGCAGAGTCAACTTCGTGGCGGATCCGATCGGCGCCCACCAGTTCTACCTCGCGATCGACGCTACTGCGCAGCGCCTGATACGTCGCTTGCAGTGCCGGAAAGTGAGACGCCTTGCTGGCCAGCTTGATCTTGCCGGTGCGCAGGAAGTCACAATCAATGTTTTCCTGTTGCACCAGTTGTTCCACATAGTCCACCGCATCGGCGAACGCCCGGTAGTAGCGACTGGCCTGCTCCATTCCACGGCTGGCGACCAGCGAGGCAAAATCCTGCGCTACGCCGGTATTGCAGTGCCCGCCGTTGCGCGCCGAAGCCTGACTCATCACCTTGGCGGCTTCCAGCACCACCACCTTCAGCCCGCTGCGAGCCAGATTCAGCGCCGCCGAGATGCCGGTAAACCCAGCGCCGATCACCACCACGTCGGCGGTAGCGGGCAGCTCACCTTGCGCCGCACCGGTAAACGCCGGTGCCGTTGCCTGCCAGAAAGATTCCAGTTTCATCACCCTGCTCCTGTGCGGGTTACAGACCCACCACGGCCGCAAGACCGCCAATGTCGCGGATTTCGCTATAGCCGTAGTACGGCGTGCCCGGTTCGTGACCACGGTTGACGAATACCTTGTGGACGATGCCCAGATCGTGCGCGGTCATCAGGTCGTAGCGCAGGCTGGATGAGACGTGCAGGATCTCGTCCGGGCCGCAGTTGAGCTTGTCCAGCATGTATTCGAAGCCCTTCATCTGCGGTTTATAGGCGCCGACCTCTTCGGCGGTGATGGTCATATGGATTGGCGCGCCGAGCCGTGGCACGTGATGGGCGATCAACCGGTCGGTGGAATTGGTCAGCAGTACCAGCGGGAACTCGCCGGCCACCCTGGCCAGGCCCGCCGGCACGTCCGGATGTGGTCCCCAACTGGCGCAGGCGGTCATGATGGCCGCGCTATCTTCAGCGGTACAGGTCACGCGCCATTTGTCACAGGTGCGCTGCAATGCATTGCTCACCACCTGCGGGTAAAGCTTGAAGGCTCCCAGCACTTCATCCAGGCGGTAGCGGGCAAAGTCGGTGGTAAACGCGCGCAGGTTTTCCGCGCTGATGCGATCGGCAAACACGCTGGCCGCCGCACCGGCCATATCGAAGTTGATCAGGGTGCCGTAACAGTCAAAGGTGATAAATTTCGGTTTAAACACAGCCATGACGTTTCCTCTTCGGATGAGTTAAAAATCGATCAGGACACTCTTGTAACGCCGGCAGGCCTCGAACGCCTGGCGGCCCAGATCCTTGCCAATGCCGGAGCCGTGGAAGCCGCCGGTAGGAATGATAAAGTCGCCGGAACGGCCGTAGCGGTTGATCCACACCGTGCCCGCCGCGATGCCGCGCATGGCGCGTAACGCGCGCTCCAGACTCAGGGTGTGCACGCCGGCGCACAGCCCGTAGGTAGGATGAGCGGCCAGCGCCAGTCCTTCGGCTTCGTCATCGAAAATCTGTACGGTCAGCACCGGTCCGAAAATCTCTTCCTGTAGCGCCGGGCTGTCGGTGGTGACGTTGGCGATCAGCGTCGGCTGCCAAAAATAACCGTCGCCGGTAGCATCAAAGCGTTGACCACCGACCAGGATCTCCCCACCTTGCTGACGTGCGGCATTGACGATCTGCTGTACCTTGTCAGCCTGACGGGCGTCGATCATCGGCGCATAACTGCTGTTTTGATCCCAGGTCACGCCGGGGCGGAAACCCTGACACAGCGCTACCAGGCGGGCAATCAGCGCGTCGGCGATGCCACGCTGCACAATCAGCCGGTGCCGGCGACACAGGCCTGGCCGCCATTGGCGGTAAATCCACGCACTATGCGTTCGGCGACGCGGTTCACCTCTCCGGCATCGTCAAACACCCAATTGCGGGCTTTTACCGCCCAGCTCCAGCGTCACCGGTTTCATGCCGTTGAACGCCGCGTCGCTCATGATGCGCGCGCCGGTTTGCGTCGAGCCGGTAAACGACACTTTGCGCACCAGCGGATGTGCCACCAGGGCGCTGCCGGTCAGCGCGCCGCTGCCTTGTACAATGTTGAGCACTCCCGCGGGCAACCCAGCCTGCACCGCCAGTTCTGCCAGCCGAACGGTGGAATAAGGCGTCAGTTCGGACGGCTTGAGCACCACCGCATTGCCGGCAGCCAGCGCCGGGCCGCATTTCCAAGAGGCCATCGACAGTGGGAAGTTCCACGGCGTAATGGCACCAATCACGCCATAGGGCTCGGGAACCAGCATGCCAAGACTGGCATCTTGCGTGGGGAACACGTCACCGCTGTATTTGTCCGCGCACTCGGCATAAAAGCGGATGGCGTCGGCGGTAAACGGAATTTCGTGGTTGACCACGTCGTGGATCGGTCGGGTCGAACCCAAGGCTTCCAACTGCGCCAAGCGTTGGTCACGCTGGATCAGTTCGGCCCAGCGCATCAGTACCGCCGCGCGCTGGCGCGGTGAGCAATGCGACCAGCCGCTCTCCGTTACCGCCCGATCGGCGACGTTGACCGCTTCATCGACCAGTGCGGCATCCGCCTGCGCCAGTTCACCGGCCAGGCGTCCGTCGGAAGGACGCTTTACCGCCAAGCCGCTTCCTTTGCCGCTCAGTTGCCGGCCGTTAATGTAGTGGCCAGCGGGAAGATCAACGCTATCGGGATCGAAACTTAACATCGTTAAATCCTTAAATTTATCGGCTGGTGGAATAATCGTGTACGGCACTGGGGTAAATATCCGCCCTGACATTTCACGCGCTTATTCACTTAATGCAGAAAGTATGCCAGCCAGTGAAAAAATAAAAATGCGTAAAAAGGAGCTGAAAAAAATTTTATGCCGTAATCCAGGGTGAAATTTCATCGATAAACCGCAATGGTAAATAGATGATTTACATCACAATATAAGCGCACCATCGCAGGGCAGAGTTGTTATAATGCTGCACCAAATAAGTCAGCGCGGCTGCCAACCGCCGACGGTAGTAAATAGCATCACGCCCGTGGGAATTAATCCGCACGGGCGTGTTAAATGAATGACTGCGATTAATTTCAGCACAGACTGCCAAAATGAAACGCTTTAATTTCAAGATATTCATCAATGCCGTAATGGGAGCCTTCTCGCCCGACGCCAGACATTTTTATGCCACCAAAGGGCGCGACTTCCAACGAGATGGCGCCGGTGTTGTAACCCACCATGCCAAACTCCAGCGCTTCGCCAACCCGCCACGCGCGGCGCAGGTCTTCGGTAAAGAAATAGGCGCCCAGACCATAAGGCGTATCATTGGCCATGGCGATCGCCTGCTGTTCGTTGTCAAACACGAATAACGGCGCTACCGGGCCGAACGTCTCCTCGTGGGCAATGCGCATCGCGGCGGTAACTTCACCCAACACCGTGGGCGCCACAAAATTGCCCTCTCCCTGCATGATACCGCCGGCCAACAGCGTCGCCCCGTGGCTGAGCGCATCATCAATATGCCCATTGACCTTGGCCACTGCCGCCGCGTTGATCAGCGGGCCGAGAGTGCTGTCTGCACTGAAACCATCGCCAACGGTCAGTTTCGCTACGTCAGCCAGCAGCCGCTCGACAAAACGCGGATAGATGCCGCGCTGAACCAGAATGCGGTTGGCACACACGCAGGTTTGACCGGCATTACGGAATTTGCTGGTCATCACGCCGGCAACGGCGATCTCCAGATCGGCATCGTCGAAGACAATCAGCGGCGCATTGCCGCCCAATTCCAGGCTGAGGCGTTTGATGCTGTCGGCACTTTGCTGCATCAGCAGTTGCCCCACGCGGGTGGAGCCGGTAAAGGAGATTTTGCGTACCGTGCGACTGGCGGTCAGGGTGGCGCCAATCTCCTGCGGCAGACCGGTGAGGATTTGCAGTACCCCGGGCGGGAAACCGGCGCGGGTGGCCAGTTCCATCAGTGCCAGCGCGCAGAGCGGCGTCAGCTCCGACGGTTTCACCACGATTGGGCAGCCGGCCGCTAGCGCCGGTGCTACTTTACGGGTGATCATCGCAATGGGGAAATTCCACGGCGTAATCGCCGCAGCCACTCCTACCGGCTGTTTCAGCACCATAATGCGCCGATCGCCACTCGGGGCGGGGATGGTTTCGCCATAGATGCGGCGTGCCTCTTCCGCAAACCATTTAACGAAGCCGGCGCCGTACAGCACTTCACCCTTGGCCTCGGCCAGTGGTTTGCCCTGCTCGGCGGTCATCAGCGTGGCCAGATCGTCGGCGTTGGCGAGGATCAGTTGATGCCAGTTCTCCAACAGCTGCGCGCGCTGGGCATTGCTGGTTTGCCCCCAGTGATGGCGGGCGGCTTCGGCAAAGGCAATGGCGCGGGTGGTTTCGGCGGCGCCGAGTGCCGGCACCGTGGCCAGTATCTCGCCGTTGGCAGGATTGGTTACCGACAGCGTTTCCCCACCGTCGGCGCTGGACCAGCTACCGGCAAAGAAAGCCTGTTGGCGCAGCAGTTGTCGATCGTTCAAGCGTTGAGCAAGCATAGTGTCCCCCTTTTTCAGCGTAGTTTTTACTCTAGCGAAGTACGGGTAACGATGACTGCGTAATGCCGGCTCGCGGTGAAATCGTGCAGCGGTTTTTCAGTAAGGAACAACATTTTATGCCGAGGGCCACCGCAATGCCGGTCAGGCCGGTGCCAGGCTCGGGTCATTTTGATCGCGCTACGTAAAATCTGTTGGCGGTGGCGTGGCATGATCCGCCAGATTTATTGCAGCGGCATCATCATTATGTCCAGTTGAATGTCATTTATTACATTTATGTTTCATGGTGACGCCGTCACCCCCACCAGACGCATGGCCAGCGGTTAAAACCTCCGCGAAAAGGGCAATTTTCAAACCAAATAACCCGTTGATTAACATGGGGAAAACAATTAATAAATCTAAATACAATTAATTATTGAGTACAACCTTAAAAAGCCATATATTGGCCGCGCTTTATGCATGGCCCATTTACTTTTTAACCTGTTTATTCAACTGCGGCGTGCTGATAACCCCGGTTGTAGGAGAGATATGATGACGGATAAAGTCCGTATTGATACTTTAGGTGCGAATACATTAAACGGAAACAACGAAACCTATTTGGCGCGACAAGCTGAATTTGAGTCGAACGTTAGGAGTTATCCACGTAAGTTGCCGTTGGCGATTGCCAAAGCACAAGGCGTTTGGATTACTGATGTTGAAAACAACCAATATCTTGATTGTCTGGCAGGTGCCGGTACGCCTGGCGCTGGGTCATAACCACCCTGATGTTCTGCAAAGCATCCAAAATGTCATTACTAGCGGCTTGCCGTTACATACCCTCGATCTGACTACGCCGTTGAAAGACCAGTTCTCAGATTATCTGTTGTCTTTATTGCCGGGCGCTGGCGAAGAGTATTGCCTGCAATTCTGCGGCCCTTCCGGCGCTGACGCCGTTGAAGCCGCACTGAAGCTGGCCAAGAAGCATACCGGCCGTAGCGGCGTGATCAGCTTCTCCGGCGGCTATCACGGCATGACCCATGGCGCGCTGGCGGTAACCGGCAACCTGTCGCCGAAGGCGGCGATCAACGGCATGATGCCGGAAGTCCAGTTTATGCCTTACCCGCACCAGTACCGCTGCCCGCTGGGTATCGGCGGTGAAGCCGGTGAGAAAGCGCTGACCTATTACTTCGAAAACCTGATCAACGACGTTGAAAGCGGCGTGCGCAAACCGGCAGCGGTGATCCTGGAAGCGGTGCAAGGCGAAGGCGGCGTTAACCCGGCGCCGGTCGAATGGTTGCAACGCATTCGCAAGGTGACGCAGGAGCACGGCATTCTGCTGATCATCGATGAAGTTCAGGCCTGGTTTCGCCCGTACCGGCAAGCTGTTTGCCTTTGAGCATGCTGGCATCGAGCCAGACATCATCGTCATGTCGAAAGCGGTTGGCGGCGGTCTGCCGTTGGCCGTGCTGGGTATCAAAAAGCAGTTCGACGCCTGGGAGCCTGGCCATCACACCGGTACCTTCCGCGGCAACCAGTTGGCGATGGCGACCGGTCTGACTACCCTGAAGTTCCTGAAGGAAAACCAGGTGGCGGCCAAAGTGGCCGAGCAAGGCGAGTGGCTGAAAGGCCAACTGGCCGAGCTGCAAAAACGTTATCCGGTGATTGGCCACGTACGCGGCCTGGGCCTGATGATCGGTATCGAGATCGTCAAGCCGGAGCAGCCGCAGGATCATATGGGGTGCTACCCTGCCGATGGCGAGCTGTCTGCCCTGTTGCAGAAAAAATGCTTCGAAGCCGGTCTGATCCTGGAGCGCGGCGGTCGCAACGGTTGCGTGCTGCGTCTGCTGCCTTCGCTGTTGATCACTAACGATGAACTGAACATTTTCCTGGACAAGTTCGAGAACGCCCTGCTGGTCCGCTGGCGTCCGACCGGTTTGAGTGGAGTAAATTGGTAATGTCCGAGTCAAACCCGATTCTGGCGGCGTCTGCGCACAGCACCGAAGCCTACCAGCAAGCGATCGCGCAGACCAGCCAGGCGGTAGTGCAATGGCTGCAACAGCCCGAGATGTATCAGGGCAAAACCGTTGCCGAACTGCGCGAGCGTATCCGGCTTGATTTTAACCCTCAAGGCCTGGGTAACCAGGCCGCGATTGAGCGTGCGATTGAGTACTTTCTAAAAGACAGTCTGTCGGTGCATCACCCGCAGTGCGTTGCGCACCTGCACTGCCCGAGCCTGGTGGTCAGCCAGGCCGCCGAAGTGCTGATCAACGCCACCAACCAGAGCATGGACTCCTGGGATCAAAGCCCGTCGGCCACCATCATCGAGATGAAGCTGATCGAATGGCTGCGCACCCAGGTAGGTTATCAGGCTGGCGATGCCGGGGTGTTCACCAGCGGCGGTACCCAGAGCAATCTGATGGGGTTGATGCTGGCGCGTGACGCGTTCTTTGCGCGTCAGGGACATTCTGTCCAGCAAGATGGCCTGATCGGCGACCTGCGCAAGATTAAGGTATTCTGCTCCGAAAACGCCCATTTCTCGGTGCAGAAGAACATGGCGTTGCTCGGACTGGGCTATCAATCCGTTACGCTGGTTAAAACCGATCGCTTTGCCCGTATGGACGTCAACGATCTGGCCGACAAACTGGCGCAGGCGCAGGCCAACGGTGAGCAGGTGCTGGCGATTGTTGCCACCGCCGGTACCACCGACGCTGGCGCCATCGATCCGCTGCGGGCGATTGCCGGCTTGGCGGCCGAGCATCAGATCTGGCTGCACGTTGATGCGGCCTGGGGCGGCGCGCTGTTGCTGTCGGAAAAGTATCGCGACTATCTGGACGGTATTGAACTGGTGGATTCCATTACCCTGGATTTCCACAAGCAGTTCTTCCAGACCATCAGCTGCGGCGCCTTCCTGTTAAAAGAGGCGCGCCATTATGAACTGATGCGCTATCAGGCGGCCTATCTGAACTCCGAGTTTGACGAGGCTCAGGGCGTACCTAATCTGGTATCCAAGTCGTTGCAAACCACCCGCCGCTTTGATGCCTTGAAGCTGTGGATGGGACTGGAAGCGCTGGGGCAGAAGCAATACGCGGCGATCATCGATCACGGCGTGACCCTGGCACAACAGGTTGCACAGTATGTCAGCGAGCAGCCGGCGCTGGAACTGGTGATGCAGCCGCAGTTGGCCAGCGTGCTGTTCCGTTATCGCCCTGCCCAGCTGGCGGCGGCCGGCGATGCGGCGGTGGCGTTGCACAACCAGAAAATTGGTGATGTGCTGCTGGAGTCAGGGCGTGCCAACGTCGGCGTTACCGAGTTTGCCGGCGTAACCTGCCTGAAGCTGACGCTGTTGAACCCGACGGTGACGCTGGAAGACATCAAAGTGCTGTTGGCGCTGGTTGAACGCACCGCTCAGGAAATCCTGGCGGCGTAATCTGCCCGTTGTTCCGCATCACGAAAAAACCACCCGTTCAACTGACGGGTGGTTTTTTTTTCAGCGTAGCTAGACGGGTATCAGCGTGGTTACAGGGTGAAATGATTGGCATTGATATCGAACGGGCTCCGCGTCGACCACTTCCACATGAACCGCAAAGTCGACCGTGGCGTCATCGTCAACATCGGCGGCTGCAGGTGTGTAATACCAACTGTCGCAGCCAGCGGTGGGCAGGTTCCATCTCCATACGCGGGTGCCACATTTGCGACACGGTTATGCCGTGAGTTTTTACCGGCAGTTCAAACGCCTGTAGCAGCGCCATGCCTGGCTCTGCGTTGCGCAAATAGGACGCCGGCACCAGCGCCACCAGATCGGAGGCCTGTGCCACCGCCAGCGCCGCCGGGAAGCTCGGCACTACGGCGGCAATGTTGCGCGTCAGCCCCTGTTCAGCCAATGCCTCGTCGACCGGCCCATAAGGCTGGCCTCGTCGCGAGGCGACCACATGGTCGCATGCGGCGTAGTCTCTGGCGCTGAGGGTTGCAGCCACCGTCAACGGGTGCCCGCTTCTGACCACGGCAACAAAACGATCGTCGAACAGCCGCTGGATGCGGATTTCCGGCCCCATATTCCCCAGCACGCCAATTTCCAGGTCCACCAGCCCCTCGCGCAGGTAGCGCGCGGTTTTTTGCGGTTTAGGCGCAAAGCGCAGCCGCACCCGCGGCGCCGCCTTGGCCGCTGCGGCAATCAACGCAGGGCCAAGCGTCTCGACAAAGCCGTCATTGGCGCGAATGACGAAGGTGCGATCCAGTTGCGCCAGATCCAGCGCCGAGCTGGCCGGTCGCAGCAGTGCCAACGCCTCGCCGGCGGCATGTTGCGTACGGTCGCGGATCTGTTCGGCGTGCGGCGTCAGCACCATATTGCGCCCAGCCCGTACCAGTAACGGATCGCCGGTAACGCTGCGCAGGCGAGCCAAGGTTCGACTCATCGCCGAAGCGCTCAGGCCAAGACGCTGCGCCGCTCTGGCTACGCTGCCTTCAGCCAGCAACGCATTTAGCGCAATCAGCAAATTAAGATCGGGTTCAGCCATCGGTGGACGCTCGTGGTGGGTGGCAAGATAAGGCGTTTGGTGCAGGTTATAACTGCAAATGCTGCGCCTTCCGCCTCTTATCCTACAGGGTTATCTTGGCACTACCAACTATCACTACCACGGAGTGCTGCTGATGGAGCTCTTCTCCAACCAGCCAAACGATGAAGGACTGCCGGGGCGCGAACGTGGCCTGGCAATGCTAGCGGTCATGACCACCACCACCATGGTGGTTTTTGACGGCACCATGGTTAATATCGCGTTGCCCGCAAATGGCCCAGGCGCTGGGCGTTTCTGCCGCCGCTACGGTGTGGGTGGCCAACGGTTATTTGCTGTCGGCTGCCATGACGCTGGCAATCTTTGCCGCGCTCGCCAGCCGGATCGGTTTTCGCAGCCTGTTTCTGTTTGGTCTTGGCGTGTTCACCCTCGCGTCTTTGGGCTGCGCCCTGTCGAGTTCGTTGGAGATGCTGATTGCGATGCGTCTGTTGCAAGGCGTTGGCGGTGCCGCCACCTTGAGCATTGCGCCGGCGATCCTGCGCTCGATTTTCCCCAACCGCCTGCTGGGGCGCATATTGGGCATCAACGCGCTGCTGATCGCCAGCATTACCGCCATTGCACCGATTGTCGGTGGTACCCTGCTGTCGGCCCTGAGCTGGC
This sequence comes from Serratia odorifera, assembly GCF_900635445.1. NCBI lineage: Bacteria > Pseudomonadati > Pseudomonadota > Gammaproteobacteria > Enterobacterales > Yersiniaceae > Serratia > Serratia odorifera. The sequence goes on along the minus strand of NZ_LR134117.1, from coordinate 4,074,368 downwards.
AGTGGCTGTTCGCCCTCAATCTTCCACTGGGGATGGCGGCTCTGACGCTGGCCTGGCGCGCCATCCCCGGTACCGCGACCTCGCGAGAGCCGTTTGACGTGGCCGGCGCGCTGCTGTCCGCCGCGAGCCTGGGGGCGTTGATCATGTTGGCCAACAGCTTTTCTGATGCAGCAGCGTTTAGCGCCAATTCGCTGCTTTCCGCGCTGGCTTACGCATTGGTTGCGTCGATAGCCGGGGGTGGCCTTTATCCGCCGTCAGCGCCGGGCGCCCAAGCCGCTGTTGCCACTGACGATATTCGCCTCGACACGCTTTTCATTAGCCGCATTAACCTCGTTGGCGTCGTTTGTCAGCCAGGGTATTACCTTCGTGGCCCTGCCGTTTTTATTTCAGCAGGTTTACGGCTATAGCGCGCTGTTTTCGGCACTGCTGTTCACCCCCTGGCCGTTGGGTATCATGCTGGCCGCGCCTCACGCCGGTCGCCTGGCCGACCGCCATTCGCCAGCGATGATTTCCACTCTGGGTTTGGGCGTGTTTGCCGTCGGTCTGAGTCTGTTGGCGTGGTTGCCCGAAGCGGCCTCTGCGTGGGATATCGGCATGCGCAGCCTGGTGTGCGGCATCGGTTTTGGCTGCTTTCAAAGCCCCAATAATCGCGAAATGTTGTCAAACGCGTCGCGGGAAAACAGCGGTTATGCTTCCGGCGTGCTGGCGATTGTGCGCACTTTCGGCCAGTGCCTTGGTGCGGCGTTGGTGGGGGTGATGCTGTCGGTTGCCGCTCATTCAGGCGCCACGGGCATGGGAATCGTCGCGGTTGAAGCCCAGGCGGTACGTTTGAGCCTGTGGCTGGCGGTGGCCACTACGCTGTTGGCGGGCGCATTCAGCGTCAGCCGTTTGCGCAGAATCGGCGCCCAACGGCAAAACCGGGCGTAGTACACGGCCCCAGAGGGATAGCGTGGCCTGGGTATGCGGCGCAGCAGTGTGTCCCGCCAGACGTCGCCGTCATCCGCCGTGATTGCGGCGCTTGGCGACAGCGCTTGCGGCTGGCGCAGCCGGAAATGAAGAAAACAGGCGTCGAACAAGAGCGTCATTCCCGCCCAGCATACATTCTAAAGTGATTAACCCAGCCACCGCCGTGTGCGATGTTTTTATCTCGCTGGCGCTGGAAAAACCGGGACTAGAACGTATATTGCGCAATGTCAGTAGCGCAAGGCCAATGGTCCACAGGCAAAAACGGCGGATGCCTCGCAGTTTAGGGCCAGTGAATGAGAGTGCGTAGTCAAGCCCGTCGAGTAAAGAAGCGTGTGCCAAGTCTATCAACTCATTAATAACGGCTGCCAATACAGGATCATTTTGATCTCGACTCAGTGAGCTGCGATCAACGCCATGTCGAGCAAGAACGTCTTTTGGCAGCCAACAAATCCCGCGGTTATGGTCTTCCCACAGATCTTTAAGAATATTGGTCAATTGTAGCCCTTGACCAAACGAACGTGACTGGGCGTACAGGGTGTGACGATCGCAGGCTATAGCTGGCTCATATTCAAGGAATAAATCGGTGAGCATTTCGCCGACGACGCCTGCCGCGCAGTAGCAATAGTGCTGTAGTGATACCAGTGACGGCAAACCGTCCGCCCGGGCAATGGCGTGATACTGTGCCATGCCAGCCAGCATAATCTTGATGCAGCGAAAAACGGCATCCTGTTGAGGTTGGTTGAACTTGCCAGTGATATGCAGAATTTTTGGAAAATGAAGGAACAATTTTCTCTCGGCGTCTGGCGTGGCCTCAGATAGCCGCTGAAAGGTGTTGTCTGCGAAAGGCTGTATTGGCGTTTTCCCTTGCACTACATCTAAAAACGCCAGCCCGATGTTGTGGTTATCTTCAGCAGAAATGGTGGGTTCATCTTCGATGGTATCGGCCATTCGGCATAATAAATAGGCATTGATGACAACAGGTTGTAATTCGGACGGCAGTTGAGGAATGGTCAGCGCAAAGGTTCGCGACACTAGCGGTAACATGCCATTCTGAAATGCCATCGGTTCGGATGAGGGGGACGCGAAAAGTGTGGCGTATCTTGCTAACAAAGCACGTTTCATAACAGCGTCTCCAGGCCCAACTTGCTTAACACGACTGCTCCTTTCAAGATAAATTGATGCGTTAACCCCGGCATAAGCAAAAGAGTCTGTACCGTGCAGCCAAAGGTGAACGTCAGGAATAGAGAGCCGTTGCCAATTGATGATAGCAAGTGCGGATGTGCGACCCTTAACCTCAAGGCTCAACCAGCTGTTACTGCCAAAGGGGATTTAAATCTAGAATAAAACCCCGACTAACGCCAGCTTTGTAGCGCTTTTATTTCAATGGGTTAAGGTTCTATGGCGCAGCTATTATCGGATCTGCCGTGCAGAGGCACCCCCTTGATTTAACCACCAGCCCGACGATGCGGGCTGGCCTGCCGTTTAGCGATCGATGCCGTTGGCGTTTACTCGCATGCCCTTTGCCGTCCATGCAGGCGGTTTGCGATACAGCAGCGGATAGGCGATAGCGGTAACTACCAGGCTGATTACCCAGGAGATATCGGTGCCCGGCAGCAGATTGGCATACGGACCGGCAAAAAAGGCGTTATCGACAAACGGCAATTGCACCACGATGCCGCCAAAGTAAACCAGCAGAGCCCGGCGGTTGATCAGGCCGTAACGGCCGCCGTCGGCGCTAAAAATCGATTCGGTATCATAGCGTTGCCGGTTAATCAGGTAGAAGTCGATCAGGTTGATCATGCACCAGGGAATCAGCACCGAAATCAGGGCAAAAATCAGGTTGAGGAACACCTGGACAAAATTGGCCGAGGCCACCAGCGCTACCAGTACCGAGCTCACCAGCACCAGCAGTGAAAACAGAATGCGGATGCGCGCATTGGGCAACCATTGCGGCATAAAGGTCTGTACCGAGGTGATCAATGACAGCACCGCGCCATACAGATTCATCGAGTTGTGACAGATGATATTGACCAGAAACAATACCATCAAAATCGGCCCTAACCAGCCGGTGGCCTGGCGTACCGCCACCATGGCATCGTCAGTCCCCCCCACCAGATTGACGGCCACCATGCCGAAGACGAATGCCAGAATGGTGCCGCAGCAAGCCCCCAGATAGGTGTAGATAAAGGGTTGAAAAATACCCACGCTTTTGGGCAGATAACGCGAGTAGTCCGAGGTATACGGCGAGAAGCTCACCTGCCACACGGCGCAAATGCAAAAGGTGGCGAACCAGCCGGTGAGGCTAAAACTGCCCCGCTGCCAGAAGTCGGCCGGCAACGGTTGCGTCAGCATCAGCCACAGTCCGAGCAGCAAGGCACTGCCCATGATCCAGGCGCCAACCTTGTTGATCTTGTGAATGAAGTTATAGCCGATCACGCCAATCAGCGTCGCGACTATCGCGCCGATAATGGTTGCGCTACGGATCTCCAGCGCCGGGATCACGTTGTTGATCACCTTGCCCGACAGCGTGATGTTCGAAATGAAAAAGCCGAGATAAATCACCGTGGTGAAAACAATGACCAGCAGCGAACCGTAGCGGCCGAACTGTGCGCGGCTTTGTACCATCTGCGGGATGCCGACCTGTGGTCCCTGGGCAGAGGTGAGCGCTAGAAAAATCCCCCCAAACAGATGGCCGGCAATAATGGCCGTCAGTGCTGAAAGCACGTTCAGATGGAAAGTGTGAGTGGCAATCGCGCCGGTCACCACCGCCAGCGGCGCGATGTTGGTGCAAAACCACAGGGTAAACAGACTGCGGGCGTGGCCGTGGCGTTCGTTGGCGGGCACATAGTCAATTGATTTATCTTCAATAAGCGTTGTCTGGTCTGGCTGAGAATGCATATATCCTCCGCGTGGAGTGAATTATTATTTTTAACGGTTGTAGGGTTGTGGCTGGAAAAAATGCGCAGTTAACCGGACAACAGCGCGTGTTATCAGAGCCTGATTAGCCGAATGTGTATCTCCTGACGCCGGCGCGAGCAGGTGTCACAGCGGATTATTGCCCGCCATGGCGGGCATTTGACTGCCCGTCACGGCCAGCGGTTAGCGCATGATGAAAGGATCGTCGATAGGATCATCACTGGTGCGCAGCCACACCGTTTTGCTGGTGGTGTACTCCAACGCCGCATCGAATCCGCCTTCCCGACCAAAGCCGGATTGGCCGTAACCGCCGAACGGCGCCAGCGGTGATACCGCGCGGTAGGTGTTGAGCCACACCACGCCGGCACGCAATCGGCGTGTGACGCGGTGGGCGCGCGTCAGGTTGCGGGTAAAGATGCCTGCGGCCAGCCCGTACGCCGTTGCATTGGCCAGGCGCAGCGCATCGGCCTCATCCTTAAAGCTGAGTACCGACAACACCGGGCCGAACAACTCTTGTGTCACGCAGTCTGCTTGCGGATTTCGGCTGCAATCGATGATGGTTGGCGGGTAGTAAAACCCCGGCAGGTCGACTTCATGATGCCCGGTCACCAATTCTACCCCCTGCGTTAGCGAACGGCTGACGATGGCATGAATGCGCGTTTTTTGCTGTAGCGTACACAAGGGGCCAAACTGCGTTTCCGGCTGCTGCGGCGCGCCAATAACGATACTGCGTGCCTTTTCGGTCAGCTTGGCCAAGAACGCCGATTTAATGCTTTCCGCTACCAGCAAGCGCGATCCGGCGACGCAGCTCTGCCCGGAGGCGGAGAAGATCGCCGCCACCTGCGCATTGGCTGCGCTGTCCAGATCGGCATCTTCAAATACCATAAACGGCGATTTGCCTCCCAGTTCCAGCGAGGTGCTGGCCAGGTTGTCGGCGCTGCTACGAACAATGTGCCTGGCGGTGTCGGCGCCGCCGGTAAAGGCGATATGATCGACCAACGGGTGCGCGGTCAGCACCGAGCCGCATTGTTCGGCAAAGCCGGTGATGATATTGCACACGCCGGGTGGAAAACCGGCCTGGTCGATCAGTTGCGCAAAGGCCAGCATCGGCGCCGGCGCGGATTCAGAGGCTTTAACCACCAGCGTACAGCCCGCCGCAATCGCCGGACCAATTTTTACCGCCGACAGAAACAGCTGGCTATTCCAGGGAATGATGGCGGCAACGACGCCAATCGGCTCGCGACGCACCCAGGTTTCCATATCCGCTTTGTCGATGGCCAACACGCTACCGGACATTTTATCGGCAATGCCGGCGTAATAGCGGTAATACTCGGCGACGTAGGCAATCTGCGCCTGCGTTTCGCGGATGATCTTGCCGGTGTCCAGGGTTTCAAGCCGCGCCAGCTCCGGCGCATGCTGTTCCAGCAGATCCGCCAGCCGCAGCAAGAGTTTGCCACGTGCGCTGGCGGTCATGTTGCGCCAGCGCTCACTGTGGAAAGCCTGATGAGCAGCCTCCACCGCGCGGTTTACCTCGGCGCTGCGCGCTTCCGCAACCTCGGCCCACGGCGTGTTGGTCGCCGGGTTGAGCGAGGGAAAGCGTGCCGCCCCGGCGTCAAACTGACCGTTGATGTAGAGTTTGAAAAATTCCATGCCGTCCCCCTAGTGAAACTCAGGCATCACGCCGTTGATGAAGCGCTCAAGCGAGGCTTTCTTGCGCTCGAAGCTCATGCCGCTGTCAATCCACAGGGCAAACTCTTCGTAGCCCAGATCCTGGTATTTCTTCAGTCGGGCGATCACTTCATTGGCGGTGCCGATCGCCAGGTTCTGGCGCATCGCCTGTGGCGAATAGTAGCTATTGGCGGCTATCTCTTCATCACTCAGCGGTTGCAGCATGCCCTGCGAAACCGGGCGCTCATTCTTGAACCAGGCGCCGAAATAATTGTAGAAGCGGTTGAACTCCACAGCGGCCTGCTGGGCGTCGGCCTCGTCCTCGGCAACATAACCGTGCTGCAACAGCATGATTTTCAGCGGCTGCTCCGGTTTGATACGTTGGCAGGTTTCTTTGAAACAGGTGACCAGCCGCACGATCTCTTCTTCTCCCTGATGCAGCGGCGTCACCTGGACGTTACAGCCGTTTTTAACCGCAAATTCGTGGCTATTTGGGTCACGCGCCGCCACCCAGATTGGCGGGTGCGGCTGCTGTTTTGGCAATGGCGACGAGGTGGTTGACGGGAACGACCAGTACTCGCCCTGATGGGCATAATCGCCCTGCCACAGTTGCTTGACCGCCGGGATCAGTTCGCGCATGCGCTGGCCGGCATCCCAGGCGGTCAGCCCCGGCATCAGGCGCTCATACTCGTAGGAATAGGCTCCGCGGGCAATACCCAGCTCCAAACGACCGTCGGTGATGATGTCGGTCATCGCCGCTTCGCCGGCCAGACGGATCGGGTGATTGAACGGCGCGATGATGGTGCCGGTGCCCAGCCGCACTCGCGAGGTTCGGTGGGCGATATCCACCAGGTTGATGAAAGGATTGGGCGCAATGGTAAAATTCATGCCGTGGTGCTCACCGGTCCAGATGGCATGCATGCCTCCGCGGTCGGCAATTTCACACAGTTGCAGCATCTCCTCATAAAGTTTTTGCTGGGATTCTTCGGGTAACGTCCTTTCCATATGAACGAATAAAGACAGTTTCATCACTCACTCCCGATTACGGTTAGCTGGCAAATTGTTTGATGGCGCCTTGGTTCTCATCGCCGTAATAAATGCTGTAATTACCCACTGCGTTTTCACGCACAAAACGGTTCATCATCGATTGCAACGCGGTGTCTTTAATCGGCATTGCCGCCAGGCGGTCGAGCTTGAACCATTCGGCGTGGCGCATAGCGAGCGTCATGCTGCCGGACTCGGTCGGCAAGGCACACAGGAACACGATATGCTGTTTGTGCCGTAGACGATCGTCATAGATGGAATAGACAAAGCCGGGGTTGGCACCGATCTCCAACTGGTTCATCAGCAGATCCAGCGTTTCGCTGACGCTGCGCTCCCCCACCTCGCAACTCGGCAAGGCGTAGCCGCCGTCGGCCTGCTTGACCATCACCGCCTGGCCATCAAACTCAATCAACGCACTGACTACGACCGTTGGGCTGGTGATCAGCGATTCGGTATTCTGATATGGCGTGAAGTAGGCGCCGCGGTAATAGCCCAATCCGGCGGTGGCATTGGATTCGAACTGTTCGACCCTGCCGATCAAAATGGCGTGATCGCCGGCGTCCACCACCTGGTGCAGCGCGCAGTCAAACCACGCCGAACTGTGGTCAATCAGCGGCACCCCCGCGTCACTCCAGCGCCAGTCAATCAGCGCAAAGCGATCGTCAATTCTCTGGGCAAAAATATTGGAGGTCTCTTTCTGCTGCTCCGACAGAATATTGATGGCGAAGTGGCTGCATTGCGTGAAGTTGTCCAGATTGGCCGAACGCTTGTCGATGCTCACCAGCAACAACGCCGGATCCAGCGATACCGATGAAAACGAGTTGGCGGTAAAACCAATCGGCTTATTGTGCTTATCCACCGAGGTTACAACGGTGACTCCGGTCATAAACGCGCCAAAGGCGTCGCGCAGCTGTCTGCGTTTATCCGCGTCCATTGATCACTCCTTCAATATCGTTTTGGCTGGTCTGCCGCTGCGCCGTGGGTGATAAAAAACCGAGGATTTCGGCATTCACCCGCTGCGCATCTGTCAAACTGACCATATGTTTAGCGTTGTCGATAATCACCGCCCGCCCGTTGGGCGCGGCCAGTGCCATTTGTCTGGCCATCTCCGGACTGGAGTTGGCGTCGAATTCGCCGGTGATCACCAGCACCGGACAGCGCAGCGATGACCAGCGTGAGGCATAGACGCGATCGCCGGCGGCGAACGCCTGATAGGCACGTGCATAGCCCTGCAGATCTACCTGTTGCAGCCAATCGCCCACCTGTTCGCGCAGCCGTTGCTCGCCGGGGGTGGCGCTGAACCAGCGCGTCAGCGGCGAATCCAGCTGGGCCTGGCCGCGCGACAGTTGTTCGGCACGATCTAAGACCGCCTGGCTGGCCTGCGGTGAACGCTGGAACACGCCGCTGATCACCACCGCATGGTTGGTGCGCTCGGGGTATTCAATGGCGAACCCGGCGGTAATCAACGCCCCCATCGAATGCCCAGCGACGGCAAAATCAGCCTCGGGCTGGGTGGCAAGAAAGTCCGCCAGCCAGTGGACGTAATCTTCAAGCGTTGCCGCCTGTCTAAAGCCGTCGCTCTGGCCATGGCCCGGCATATCGACGGCGATGACCCGGTAATCGCGGCTGAACGCTTCGAGCTGCGGATACCAGCACTCGGCGTTCATGCCGACGCCATGGATCAGTACCAGTGGCGCGCCTTCGCCCGCCTCCAGGTAGCTGACCTTCATGTTGTTAAACAGCTGCTGGGTTTTCCTGATCATGTCCTAACTCTTTCAAGTCCATATAACGGTTGCCGATACGATGATGAGGTCTGCCCCCCAGCGCCGCGCCCAAAGCAATCACGATTTCGTCGCTGAAAGGCGCGTCGTTGATGTTGAACTGGAACGTCAGGTAATGCTCGCGGCTCCCTTCGTCGTTTTTACCCATCATCGGGATCAGAATCGGCGCGTTGGCCGGACCGCGCGTATTGTTGAATGCCAGGTAGCTTTTGCCGTTCACCGCCGAGCGATAATGATTGCCAAAATGCAAGGTATGGATCAGCGCAGACGCATGTTCCAATTCGCCATCCAGGCCAACGACGGCGCTTTTGCCAAAGGCTTCGACACGATCGCCTGAACCGGCTTCATTGATGATAAGCCCGGTGAGCAATTCCCCTAACACCGGCGCCATTTCACGGATTTTTGGCGCCAAATCCTGTACGTAGCCCTGGCCGGCCACGGGTTTTTGACGACGGCCACCGCGGCAATCATCACCAACGGCGTGCCAGCGGCCTTGCCGCCATCGCTGTAGGTCGTTTCGGTGATAACGAAGGTCTTACGAATATCTGGATGCATACAAACGCCTCGAAAGTAAATCAAATGTTAATGAGTTGTCTCGAGTTGAGGGTATATCATTCGATCGATTGGTATGTCAAAGTTTGGTATACCATAATACGGTATTCTTGTTTTTGTCGGCACGCCTACCCTGTGATAGTGGATTTTAATGATGAATTTTAATCAGTTAGCGGGTATTGGCGGTAAGAATAGTCGCCATTGGTTACCGGCTGTCAGCGTTGCTTTAACGCCAAAACATGGCGTGACAAAGCGTGAAAAAACGCCGATTGGCAAGGCGTTGCGGCAGGAAAATGATTTTTTATTCGCTAGATTACGATTCTGTGAGCCATCGCAAATTTACCCCTGTCGGACAGGGAACAACGTTTGTCGCAGGGAAAACCGTCGTTGATTTGGCGGAGGAAAGGATGTTAATACTAAACTGAATGGGCGCAATTAATTGTTGTTATAAAGATAACTGATAATCCTAAAAAATAGAGACAATCATGGTTCAACAGGCATCGTTGAAAATAGAAAATACCCCGGTAACGTTGCGTGAACTGGCGCTGGAAAAAGTCAGGCAGGCGATTATTGCGGGATATTTCCAGGCGGGAGATCGCCTGGTGGAACGCAGTTTATGCGACAGCCTGGGCGTCAGCCGCAGCGTAGTGCGCGAAGTGATTCGTTACCTTGAAGCCGAAGGGCTAATTGAAATTTTGCCCAAGAAAGGCCCTATTGTGGCTATTTTGACCTGGGAGGTTGCGGAGCAAATTTATAATATTCGTTTGTTACTGGAACAAAGTGCCGCTCACGACTGTGCACTGAATGCCAGCAAACAGGATAAGAAAATACTGCACGATAAATTAATGGCGATTAATCAGGCGTCAGCTGAACAGGATGATATTAAGCGCGTTGCCGCGTCGCAGGCCTTTTATGAAACTATTTTCCAGGTTGCCAATCATGCCATCGCTTGGGAAATCGTCCAGCGTTTGAACAGCCGCATCAGCCGACTGCGTGCGCTGACGCTGAAAAGCCCGGAACGGCAACTGGCCGGTTTTGAACGGATGACGCGTATTTATCACGCCATTGAACAAGGTGATGGGCAATTGGCCAGACAGGAAGTGCTGGAACATTTGACCGAAGCCTCTGCCCTGGCAAAACGTATCTTGCAACAGGAGTCCTGAGATGCCCGCGTATTGGATTGCTCACGTCACGGTAAAAGATCCGCAACGCTATCAACATTACATGCACCTCGCCCCGCAGGCTTTTCAGCAGTATAACGCCCGTTTTCTGGCGCGCGGGCGAGCAGGCAACCTCGTTGGAGGGCCCGGCGTATGTCAAACATGTCGTCATTGAATTTGACGATTATGCCACCGCGCTGGCCTGCTACCACTCCGACGCCTATCAGCGGGCGAAGCAGCAGCGCGACGGCGTGGCGGAGGCGATGATTACCATCGTCGATGGGGTAGCCTAATCCTCTGTATCTGTGCGCTTCGCCTGGGTCACTGGCGGCAACAGTCGGCAGATATGGCGTTTGGCAAAGTTGATGAATTCGGCCGTCGCGCCAACCTGAGCCGCCAGCGTGTCGGGCCCCAATCCCAGATAGGCCTGCTGCGCGGTGCGTAATACCGGCGCATAGCGGGCATCAATGCGTTCCAGCAACCAGGCGGCGGCCTGCTGTTTGGGGGCAATCTGCCCGGTTGCTGCGCTATACCAGATGCGAGCTAATGCGAGAACGATATTGCGCTCGTCCCCCTGCCAGTCCTCTGGCGTAACCCATTGCGTGACAGTGTCACTGAGGGCTTGGTAAAAATCCCGTTGCGGGACCGGGTCGAACAGCTCCTGCGCTACCGGCCCGCTCAGTGGCACACTGCATTGTCGGACTTTGCTCAGCAGAATCGCCAGATCGTGATCCTGCATCGGCAGCTCAAATCGCTGGTGCAAAATGTCCTGCCGTAACCATTCGCCGAACTGCAGTTCGCGTTTCGCTGGATAACGCCATGGCACGATATCTGCAAGATTGACGACCGTGACCTCCAGCGCACGTAGCGCGCTGTCTGCCGCCGGCGGAGCCGAAACCGCCAGCAGCGCGCGCTGCAACCCCTGACGCAGCTGTGGCGACGGTGGCGTGTGAACGGTGACCAGCAGATCAATATCGCTGTGCGCTTGCAGCCCGCCTTCGAGCGCCGAGCCAAAAAGATGAATCGCGCACAGCGTGTCGCCCAGATGGCGTTGCAGCACCGCCTCGGCGAGCGTCAACTGGCGCGTTATCGTTATGGGGATCTGCCGATCCATTGGATGTTCCTCTGCTGGGGAAACAGGGCTTGAAATTTTCCCGAACATCCCCAGATTGATCGTGGGTTGATAGCAGTGAGTATCGTCGTGAGCAATGATACTCGCCATTTTTATCGAGTGAAACCTGACATATAGGAGGTAATATTATGGCCTATCGTCCCTTCTCTCTGATACCAACTATCACTGACAATCTGTTCTCCGATCGCTTTGATCGTATGGATCGCTTATTCAGCCGCTTGACCGGCGATGCCCCGTTATCTGATACGCCAAGTTACAATCTGATTCAACGTGACGACACGCATTACGAACTGACGGTCAGCGTGCCTGGATTCAAGGAAAGCGAACTGGATATTGCGGTACAGAATACCCAGTTAACGATTTCTGGCAAACGTGAGACATCCGACGACGACGCGCAGATCAAATGGTTGCATCGCGGGATTGCGCAATCGGCCTTTACCCTGAGCTTCAGCCTGAGCAACCGTATTAAGGTTGGCAGTGCCAATCTGTCCAACGGCTTGCTACGGTTGAATCTGGAGTATGAAATTCCCGAAGAGGAAAAACCGCAGCGTATCGCCATCAGTAGCAGCGGCAGCGAGGGAAATGTCCTGGAGCATAAGCAACAATAAGTCACTGTCGGGCCCCGTTTGGGGCCCGTGCATATTGGCTGAGGTGCGGTTGGCGATCACTGTGCCGGCAATGAAACCCAGTAGCCCGGTTTATACGGCAGCGGCAGGAACTTTTGATGGAACTCGCGGAAAGTGGCGTCCGGATCCAGATCCTTGAACAGTTCCGGGTGCAGCCACTTGGCAATCGCCTGGATGGCGACAAACTGGTATGGGCTGTCATAAAACTGATGCCAGATGGCATGGACGTTACCGTTGTGCGCCACCGGCAGCGTTTTAAATGCCGGCCGCATCATCAGCGCCTGCAGGCGTTTCTCTGCCTCGTCCACGTCGGCCCCGGCCCCACGCCGACCCATTTGCCCACGGTATTGTAGTTCTTCCAGTTCGCGCCGGTGACGATTACGACTTCGGGGTTGCTGGCAATGATCTGTTCGGGATTGAGCGTGCCAAAGGTGCCGGGGATCAGCCCCTTGGCGATGTTCTGCCCGCCGGTCACTTCCACCATGCGACCAAAATTCTCATCGCCGAACGACATGCAGCATTCGTCGTCATAGCCCCCGGCGCGGTCGATCATCACCCGTGGGCGGTGGCCGGTGAAGTTCGCCAGTCGCGAGGTAACGATGTCAATCTGCTGCTGGCGGAAGCGAATAATCTCCTCGGCGCGCTGCGGCTTGCCCAGCACCTGTCCCATGATATGAATGCTTTTCTCGGCGTTTTCGAACGGTTTTTCACGAAAATCGATGAACACCACCGGAATATTGAGTTTTTCCAGCTTGGCGATCAAACCGCCTTCGTCGGTTGCCGCTTTCGACTCCAGATTCATCAGCAGCAGATCCGGCTTCAGCGTCAGCGCCTGTTCAACGTTGAAAGTACCGTCTTTGGCCCCGCCAAAAGTCGGCAATTTCTTGATCTGTGGGTATTTGTCTTCGTAGGCTTTATAGCCGTCATAATCCGCCTTATGGAAGTCGTCGCGCCAACCGACCACCCGTTTAAACGGCTCCTCTGTGTCAAACGCTGCGAGCAGATACATCTGCCGCCCTTCACCTAAAATGATGCGCTGCGCCTCGCCGGGCAGCGTCACCTGCCGGCCGCTGACGTCAGTGACCACGATTGGTGCAGCAGTTGCCGAAAACAGTAGGCTGATACCAATCATCCCCAGAATAGTTGCCATCTTTTCATTATTTGCACCCGTTAAATGATAATGATTTTTTTTCTCAAAAAGCGCAGATAATATGGCCTAACTCGCAGCGTTTGAAAAGACACAAAAATTAATACGATCGTCACCAGACGCGATAGACTTTTCCGCTGTCGATGCCTTCGATGCTGCGTCGATACGCCATGGCCACCCTGCTTACCGGCACGCTGTCAAAGCCGGGGAAGAAAGCGCCGTATTTTTCCAATGATTCGCTCAATACCGTTGGGCTGACCACGTTGATCCGCAGCCCCGGGAGTTCACAGGCTGCCGCCAGAACAAACCCTTCCAGCGCCGCGTTGACCGCGCTAGCATTGACACCGGTGCGGATCGGCTGTTGCGCCAGAATGCCGCTGGTCAGCGTGAACGATCCGCCTGGATTAAGATAGTCTTTGCCGATCAATACCAGCTGTACCTGCCCCATCAATTTGTCCTGCAGGCCGGAGACAAACTGCGTGCTGGTCATCTCCGCCAGCGGTGCAAAATGTACGCTGCCGGTCGCCGCCACGATCGCATCGACCTTGCCGCTGCGGGCAAACATTGCTCTGATGCTCTCTTCCTGCGTTAAATCAACCTGCAACTCCCCCTGCGTCTTGCCGACGCGAATAATTTCATGCTCGTGCTGCAAAGCGCTGACAATGCCACTGCCGAGCGTGCCGCTGGCACCAATCACCAATATCTTCATTTTTTATTCTCCACTAGCGTTAAACAGGATTACATAGTGATACAGTTGAATTGGCGGAAAAATGGCTAAAAAATTTACTCATTCCAAACTAAAAGTTAGCAATCATGAATAAATTACGTTGTATGGAAGTGTTTATCGCGGTGGTCGAGAGCGGCAACTTCAGCGAAGCGGCCAAGCGGCTGGACATCTCGTCGGTAATGGTCGGAAAAATGATCGCCCAGCTTGAAACATTGCTGGATACCCGTTTTGCTGCAGCGTAATACGCGGCGACAGCATCTGACGGAAGCCGGCAAAACGTGGTATCAGGACAGCCTTGGCGTCATGGCCGCCCTGCGCAGCGCCGAAGGACGCATCGAAAGCCTGCGGCAATTTCCTGCTGGCAGTCTGCGCATTTCCGCCCCTACCACGCTGGGCAGTTGCGTGGTGGCATCGTTGTGCAGCGAGTTTCAGCTCCGCTATCCTGAGGTATATATCGAACTGGAATTGAGCGATCGTTTTGTCGACCCGATCGCCGAAGGGTTCGACTTTGCCATTCGTGTCGGTCAGTTGCCGGACGATAGCCCGTTTGTCGCCCAGCGCCTTGGCGACTATAAAATGGTGATTGCCGCCTCGGCGGACTACCTGTCCAGCCATCCGGCGCCGCAGAGTATGGCCGATCTGCCGGCACACCGCTGTTTGCGCAATACGTTGTGGAACAAGCGTAACGCCTGGCGTAGTGGCTCTCTGCCGCTGTGGCCGGAAAACACCGTTTTTAGCTGTAATGACGGCCACGCGTTGCGGCGTGCCGCATTGGCCGGCGCCGGACTGATTCTGCAACCGCAACTGTTGCTGGCCGACGACATTCGCCAAGGGCGGTTGATCAGCCTGCTGGAGCACGCCTTGCCTGCCCCACGGCCGATTCATCTGCTGTGGCGACAAGACGTGCGCGCCAGTGCCAAACACCGCAGCTTTATCGACTGGATGCGTGAGCAGGCACCGGCCGCGCTGGCATAATCGCCAGCGTCGCGAACTGGCGGGATACAACCACACGATCCTCCTGACGTTTATTTGTGGTGATGGTATGTGTCCGAGTAAAAATATAGTTATTTAAATATAATTATTTATTACTTATTGACTTTAAAAAAACGGTAAATTACTAGTTGTAGGCGTCTATTGGTAGGGAAGTTGCGACCCACATCTCCTTTTTGTGATGTTTTATATGGAACAAGTTGCCATTTTAAATGATACTGATTATCACTATCAAGTGCAGCATATGGAGATAACTACCCAAAAAGGGACTAATATGAACCAGATTACCCTTTTATTGATTTTTATAGGGACGATGGCTCCAGGGTACGCGGAACCTATAAAAAAATCGATAGAAACACCAAAAGCCATTCTGAAAATTGAAGACTTTCTCCCCGCCAAGGAGAGATGGACGCTAAGCTCTGGTATTAATATATTGAATAAATCTAATGAAAATGGACGCTCAGGCTACAGGCTATTACATTAATGAGGTTGGGCCGGGTCAATATGTTATAGATCGTACTTATTTATCGGCACGGAGGGAAACGAATGGTGTTTCTGCGAATTTATCAGTCATGTATGGGATAACGGATGCTCTTTCTTTTTCAACAACATTAAACGGACAGTGGCTAAACACCAAGCTTTCGATAGAGGACAGGACAAGCTTATCAAATAATAAGTTTGATTTTAACGGTGTAGGCGTCGGTGCCAGTTATCAGATGTACGGGATGTCTGACTTTACGATTTTGTTTGGCGGAATGAATATAAAAAAATGGTGGGGTAAATGGTTATGTTTTAGGAGAGGGTTTTAAATTGGATTTATGATCCTGTTGTTCTAAGCTTTTCATTAGGTTTTCTTGATGGCATATCGAGTGATAAGTTTTCAAGTGACTATAAAGCTAGCACTAGTATCAGTAATGGTGGATCTAGAGGGTCATGTGATACTTGCCATAAAAGAGATAAGAAATGATGTGGTTATTGGAGTTTTCCGTGCTTTTTACTTCGGTGTGCTATTACTTCTATATTGGTCGTGCAATATTCCCATCATTAAGTAAAAATACGATTTTATTTGTGGCGTTGATATTACTGGTTGCTGGCGTATGCAGTCACCAACAGATGTATACCTCTGCTTGGATTGTTATGATTACTTCTGTTTTTATCACGTTGCACGGTTTTAATTTTCTAGACAGATGGGAAGAGATAAATATCGATTCATTGTATATAAGCCTGGCCTTAATATTGATTATTGTATTCATGATCCATGGTTTATTTGGAACTGTTTATTTTGGCGGGTAAAAAAACATCTTTATAAATTAAAATAACTAAGTTAGCGTGGTGAGAAGCCTAATGTATATGAAATGAAAATCATGATTTTTTGAATGGCAGAGTACGTTTTTGTCGGTAATAGATTGATTCTACTGGCAGACATCAAAAATACGTTTTATTTGCATCACCTATTGCAACCAACTGCTCTTACGCGCTAACACCAGTAACATCATTTAGAGCGGTGGTTGAGAGCGGCAACTGTCGCGTAAGCGGAACGTCGGCTGAACATCACATCGGAACGTGAGCTGCCGCTGGCATAATCGCCAGCGGCTGTTTATACTGCGGCTATTGATTCACCAACATTATTTAAGGAGGATTTCTATGCTGACCTGTGAATTGTTTTTACTTTCACTCGTCCTTAGCGATCGTTCTTGCTCAAGCGTTAGCGGCATCGTGCTGCGATAACCTGCTTGAGCGAAGCTAACTGACACTCTGAGCCCTTCCCTCCGGCTTACCGGTTATCGTCAGCGATTTTTTGACGAGCGGCATTTTTATGCCCGTAAAACTTGAGTAAGCAATGAGCACACTACTTTCCGCCCAATCTGTCGGCTACGATAACGCCTTCGGTCCTCTGCTGACCGAGATTACCTTCAGCCTGAAAAAAGGCGACCGCATTGGCCTGATAGGTCACAACGGCTGTGGCAAAAGCACCCTGCTGCGCATCCTTGGCGGCGTTCTGCCCGCCTCGCGCGGCAGCGTCATTCGCGCTAACCAATGCCTGATGGCGCGGGTTGAACAGCATTTACCGCCGCAGTTGAACGACAGCACGCTGTTGGAGGCGCTGCTTGAACAGTTGCCGTCTGGCGAACGGCAAACTCGGCGCTGGCAAGCGGAAACGTTACTGGCCAGTGTCGGGTTCGAGGAGCGCCAGTGGCCGCTTGCTGCCGGTACGCTGAGCGGCGGCCAGCATACCCGTCTGTTGCTGGCGCGCGCCTTGATCGCTGAACCGGATTTACTGCTGCTGGATGAACCCAGTAACCACCTGGATTTGCCGACCCTGTTATGGCTGGAGCGCTTTTTACAGCGCTGGCCGGGCAGCTTCGTGCTGGTATCGCACGATCGCCGGCTGTTGGATAACGTCACCAACTGCACCTGGGTGCTGCGCGATAAAACGCTGAGCTTTATCCGCCTGCCCTGCAGCCTGGCGCGACAGGCGCTGGCAGAACGGGACAGCGCGGATGCCAATCGGCGCCAAAGCGAACAAAAGGAGATCGACCGACTGGCTGGCAGCGCCAAACGGCTGGCGCTTGTGGGGTAGCGTATATGACAACGAAAAGCTGGCGCGCAAGGCCAAGCAAATGGAAAAACAGGTTACGCGGCTAAAGGAAGACCAAACACAGGCTGACCGTCGGCAGTCAATGGCGGCTTGAGCTGCGCGGCGAAGCGTTGCCTGCTGACAGGCTGCTGGCGCTGTCAGCGTTGCAGGTACGACCAGCCGCGCAGGCGCCGGTGTTGTTCTCACTCGATCGGCTATGGGTAAAAAAGTGGGCGATCGTATTGCACTGGTTGGCCGCAACGGCGGGGGTAAATCGTCGCTGTTACAACTGCTCTGGCAGATCTATCAGCGGCCAGAAGCGGCCACTGAGGGGGTGATTTTCCACCCTCGCGTGCGGGTGGGTTACTATGACCAGCGCCTGCAACCAGTTGCGTGATGATGACAGTTTAATCGACGCGCTGGCACCGTTTGCGCCATTAAGCGACGAACAGCGTAAAAAAGCGCTGATCGACGCTGGGTTCCCTTACCTACGCCATCGGCAGACGGTGGGCACCCTGAGCGGCGGTGAACGTTCGCGTCTGCTGTTCATCGGTTTAACCCTGGCCAACTACTCGCTGCTGTTATTGGATGAACCCACTAACCATCTGGATATCGAGGGCAAGGAGCAATTGGCGCAAACGTTGCAGAACTTCTGTGGTGCGGTGATTATGGTGTCGCATGATCGCGACCTGATCGAACAGAGCTGCAATCGCTTTTGGTTGATTGACCGGCAACGGTTGGAGCAGTGGCATGATTTGCCGGCGATCTATGCCCGCTTGGCGGAGACACCGCCGCCCTGCCAGCCAGCGCATGCGGCGCTCAACGCACAGCAAGCGCAGGATGAACCAGACCAGCAGGATCGGTTACTGGCCGAACTTGTCGCGCTGGAAAGCAAGCTGGCAGATGACTTGGCCAGGCGGCCAAAACACCAGAAACCGGCATTGCAACGCCAATGGCGGCAGCAGATTGCCCGGCTGTCTGCGCTGCTGGGATTGGCATGATTGACCGGCCGCAGGGAGGCGGCCGTATCTTCGATTAATAGGCCGCCACCTGGCGCGCCATATCGCGCGTGTACCTCTGGCTGGCGTTGATCAGCATTTGCGCATAGGCGGTGGTTGCCGCGCCGCCTACCAGCGCGTCGGTGGTGAGCGTTTCAACGATTTTGCCGTGCTGCATCACCGCCACCCGATGGCACAGATGGGCGATCACCGCCAAGTCATGGGTTACCATCAAATAGGTCAGGTTGGACTCGCGCTGCAAATCCGCCAGCAGGTTGAGGATTTCCGCCTGCACCGACACATCCAGCGCCGAGGTAGGCTCATCCAGCAACAGCACCTGAGGTTGCAGAATCAATGCGCGGGCAATCGCCACCCGCTGGCGCTGCCCGCCGGACAGCTGGTGTGGATAACGATGGCGAAACGCGCGATTCAAGCCGACCTTATCCAGCAACGTGTTGATGCGGGCATCGCGCTGACCGATGCGGTGAATCTGTAGCGGTTCCTCCAGGATATCGCCGATGGTATGTCGCGGATGCAGGGAACCGTAAGGATCCTGAAACACCATCTGTACCCGGCGGCAGCGTTGCGCTTCGATACGCCGCGTCAGCGGTTGTCCGTCGATGGTCAATTCGCCGTCCCAGTGGGTGAACAGCCCGGCCAGGCATTTGAGTACCGTGGTTTTTCCCGAACCGGATTCCCCCACCAGGCCGTATATCTCACCGGCCCTGACGCCGAAGCTGACGTCATGCAAGACCTGCGTTCGTTGGTCGCCGGAGCCAAACAGCAGGTTCAACTGGCTGACATCTATCATATGTTTCATCGGCCTCTCCTATTCAGCCAGCCAACCGGCCTGACGCTGCAATACCGGCAACCGTGCGCGGCGGCGTTGCATGTCCGGCAGTGCGTCGATCAACCCTTGGGTATAGGGGTGTTGTGCACGGTGCAGCTCTGCGGCGGCAAGCGACTCGACGATGCGCCCGGCATACATCACCAGCACCCGGTCACAGAAACTGCGTACCAGATTGATGTCATGGCTGATAAAAATCAGCCCCAGCCCGCGAGACTGTACCAGGTCGTCGAGTAATCCCAGCACCTGCAAACGCACCGATACGTCCAGCGCCGAAGTGGGTTCGTCGGCAATCACCAGTTCGGGTTCGGTGATCAGCATCATGGCGATCATGATTCGCTGCCCTTGCCCACCTGAAATTTCATGCGGATACAGCCGGTAGACCCGCTCCGGCTCGCGAATACGCACCACATCCAGCATTTCCAGCACCTTGGTTCTGGCCTGTGCGCGTTGGCCAGGGTGGTGCGTCAGCCAGGCTTCGGCAATCTGTTCGCCGACGCAGGTAACCGGGTTAAGCGAATACTTTGGATCCTGCATGATCATCGACATGCGTTTGCCGCGGATCTGGCGCATGCCAGCCTCGGAAAGATGGCGTAAATCCAGGTCGCCGAACTGCATTCGGTCGGCGCTGACGCGCGCCTTGCTGGGATGCAGGCGTAACAGCGCGCGGCCCACGGTGGACTTGCCGGAACCGGACTCACCGACGATCGCCAGCTTTTCCCGGCCAAGCTGGAAGGAAACGCCGCGTACCGCCTGGGTGACCAGGCTGCCGTTGATAAAATCGACGTGCAGATTGCGCACGTCCAGCAGCGGCAGATTATTCGCTGCGAGGGTCGAGGATGTCACGTAAGCCGTCTCCCAAAAAGTTGAATGCCAGGCTGTTGATCAGGATCGCCAACCCCGGAATGGTCACCACCCACCAGCACTCCATCATGTAGCTGCGACCGCTGGAAATCATCGCCCCCCATTCCGGTTCCGGTGGCTGCGCACCAAGACCGAGAAACCCCAGCCCGGCAGCGGTGAGAATGATGCCGGCCATATTCATGGTAATGCGGATGATCACCGACGGCAGGCACAGCGGTACGATGTGGCGCCACAGCACCCGCAGCGGCGACGCTCCTTGCAGGCGTACCGCGGAGACAAAATCGGCCTGTCGCAGCGAGAGCGTTTCCGCTCGCGCCAGTCGTGCTATCGGCGGCCAGGCGGTGAGCGTAATGGCGATCACCACATGTTCCAGCCCTGGCCCTAGCGCGGCGACGAAGGCCAACGCCAGCACCAGACTGGGAAAGGAGATGAAAATATCGGTTACCCGCATCAACACGGTGTCAACCTTGCCGCCAAAGTAGCCGGCGCTGACGCCCAGCAGCAGGCCCAGCGGACCTACGGTTAACGACACCAGCAGCACAATGTAAATCGTAATCCTCGATCCGTAGACCAAACGACTGAAGATGTCGCGGCCGAACTCGTCGGTACCGAACCAGTGACGGGCGCTGGGGGGGGACTGAGGGCCTGGTCGAGGTTTTGTATCAGCGGATGGTACGGTGCAAATCCACGGCGCAAACAGTGCGACGATCAGCAGCAGCAGTACAATACCGCCGCCGATGGCGGTCAGCGGGTTGCGCGCCATCTGGCTGATAAACCCGCCGCAGCGCAGCAGACGGCGCTTCAGGCGTTGGCGTGATTCGCGGCCTTCGCCGCCGAGCGGCGATTCCAGTGAAATCGTCATGATTTGGTCCTCGGATCGAACAGTTGATACAGCATGTCGGACAATAGATTGATCAGGACAAAAATCACCCCGACCAGCAACACGCAGCCCATCACCGCATTCATATCCCCCAACAGCAAACTGCCGGTGAGATACGAGCCGAAACCGGGCCAGGAAAATACCGTTTCAATCAGCACCGCCCCTTCCAATAGCGAGCCGTAGGCCAGTGCCACCACGGTCAGCAACTGCACCAGGATATTGCGAAACGCGTGGTTCCAAATCACCTGCCATTCGCTTAACCCCTTGACGCGAGCGGTGATGACAAACTCCTGTGACAGCTGCGCCAGCATAAAGCTGCGGGTCATGCGGCTAATGTAGGCCAGAGAATGGAACCCCAGCAGGCTGGCTGGCAGCACCAGATGGTTGAGTGCGTTGAACAGCACCGTGCCGTTACCCGCCAGCAGTGCATCGACGGTGATCATGCCGGTGCGATGCGGCACCTGGCCTTCCAGCCCCAGATCGAGCCGCCCTGCGCCGCCAACCCAGCCGAGCGCAGCATAGAACAGCAGCAGCCCCATCATGCCGACCCAGAAAATCGGCGTGGAATAGCCCGCCAGACTGATAACGCGCACAATGTAATCCGCTGGGCGATTGCGGCGTGCCGCCGCCAATACGCCAAGTGGAATGCCCAGTCCGGCGCCGATGACGATCGCCACCGTGGCCAATTCCAGCGTCGCCGGGAACACCCGCAAAATATCGTCGGCGACCGGTTTACCGGTCAGCAGCGCATTGCCCAGATCGCCGTGCAGCAGATTGCCGAGGTAGACGCCAAACTGGGTCAACAGCGAGCGATCGAACCCTAATTGCCGATAGACCTGCTCATAGGTGCCTTGGTCGGCGTCCGGGCCGACGATCGCCAGCACCGGATCGACCGGCATGACGCGGCCGATAAAAAAGGTCAGCACCAACAGTCCGAACAGGGTGATCAATACTTGCAGCAGCCGTTTTGAAAAACGCCGCGTGCGCGAACCGGTGCCAGCAAAGTGAGCATCATCCGTTGCCTCCTCCGGCGGATGCCGGCGTTTTGTAAACTTCACGCAGTAAGGTGGTGGCGGAAGGATGCGGCTGATAGCCGTGTACCTCGTTACGCACCACCACCGAGTCCACCATTTGCGACAGCGGGATCAGCGCCGGCATCAACTGGTCGTAGCGCAGCTGGAATGGGCCTGGTAGGCTGCCTGTTGCCGCTGGGCGTCGCGTTCCAGCAGCGCCCTGGTCGATCATCTGGTTTAACTGCGGGTCATAGAAACGGTGCGCCAGCCCTGAAAATTGGTCAGTTTTGCCGCATCGCGATTATCGGGGTTATAGACCAGCGCCGCAGGCTAGAGTGTGGATGCGGCTCCATGCCGCTGCCGCCGCGACCAACCAGCATGTCGAAACGGCGTTCGCGCATTGCGCCGTAAATCTGATTGCCGGTGCCGGTGATGATGCGCGCGTTGATGCCCGCTTGCATCAGCGTGGACTGAACGGCGATGGCGATGTTGAGGAACGGTTGATCGGCCAGTACCCGTAGCGTGGTGGAAAACCCGTCTGGATAGCCTGCTTCCGCCAACAGTTTTTTGGCGCGCGCCACGTCCAGGCGATAGCCGGGATCGGGTAGCGTGGCCGGCATACCCGCCTTGATCGGCCGTTGGTGCAGTACACCGTAGCCAGGCATCAGCGCCTTATTGATCCCCTGGTAATCAATCAGATAACGCACCGCTTCGCGCACCTTGGCATTAGCGAAATGCCCTTCTTTCATGCTCATCGCCACGTAGTACATGGTGCCGCGCTGTACCGAGTCGACGGTTACCGCCGGATCCTTGCGCAGCGCGTTGATGTCGGCCACCGCCATATTATTGGCGATATCCAGATCGCCCTTGGCCAGCATCAGGCGCAAGGTCTGCGATTCCTGGAAATGCCGCAGCACCACGCGCGTCAGCTTTGCCTCGGGGCGCCAGTAATGCGGGTTGCGCTTCATGCGCAGTACATCTTTGGCTTGCCAGGTTTCCAGGATAAACGGGCCCGAGCCGGCTTCGTTGGTGGTCAACCAGCGATTGCCCCAGTCACCCTGCCGTGCATGCTGCTGCACCAGCTTGCTGTCCAGCACCCCCCAGATTGCCCAATGCCGCCAACGAATAGATCACCAGCAGAGGATCGTTGGCCTTGGGGCAACCTGATATGCACGGTACGATCGTCGGGTGCGCTGACCAGGCGGTCGATGTTCTGCCGGCTAAAGCCGTAGGATTTCCACACCGAAGCCTGCGCCAGATTGAGGTGCAGCAGGCGGCGCATCGACCACACCACGTCGTGCGCGGTCAAGGGGTTACCCGAATGAAAAGTGACGCCGTCACGCAGATGAAACGTCAGTGCCTGGCCGTCGGCGCTGATATCCCACGAACTGGCCAGTGCCGGCCGCACCTGGGTCAGTTGCTGTGGATCCAGCTCGACCAGCGAATCGTAAAGATTGACCAGGATGCCCGGCGCTTCATTACCGGTCATTGCCGCCGGATCGAGCGTCAGCAGGTTATTCATGTTCATGCCGACGATCAGCTGATCGTCGGGGGTTTTCGCCCACGCCGTGACGCTGCCCAGCATGAGAGAGAGCGCAAGCAGGTACGCTCCCGCCAGAGAGACTCTTTGCATCGCTATATCGCCTGTAGGGTACGTTATTATGCGTCAGTCGTGGCTGACGGTATTGGCTTCGATATACGCAAAATTAATGTCTTCGCCCAACCCCGGGCGATTTGGCAAATGCACAAAGCCCTGCGAGTCCATCGGATCGATCAGCCTATTCAGATAGGCCGCCGGTTGGTCATAGTCGAGGAACGGGTGCAACAGGCCGCGCTCATACCAGCGGCAGTTGCGGATCGCGCCGACCACCGCCAGGCTGGCGGCGCCGTTGCCATGCACTTCGCAATCCATGCCGAAGGCCTCCGCCAGATTGGCCACTTTCAGGCACGGGGCGATGCCGCCGACGCCATTGGCACCGGCGCGTAAAATATCGCAGGCGCCGGCCTTTACCCAGTCGGCGCGGCTGTGATGTTTGCCGCCGAGGCTTTCCGGGCCGATAACGTCGATCGACAGGTTTTGCGCCAACCAGGCGTAGGAAGACATGCTCTCTTCCTGCATCGGTTCTTCAAACCAGGCAAAATCGAGTTTTTCCAATGCCTTGCCGATCAGTAGCGCCTCGCTGCGGCTGTACCAATGGTAGCCGTCCAGCATCAGCGCGATGTCTGGCCCCACCGCTTCACGCACCGCGGCACAGGCTTTGATGTCCATCTTCGGATCCGGCGCGAACGCCACCGGCGGCATCCAGGTGTGCAATTTGATGGCCTGATAGCCGCGCGCCACCAGCTTTTCGGCAAATTGCGCATATTCGTCAGGGGTCGATAGCCCGCCGGCCAGCTCATCGCCGCACATGGTGCTGCCATACGCCGGCACTTTGTCGCGATATCCCCCCAGCAGTTGCCAGACCGGGGTGTGCAAGGCATTGCCGATCAGATCCCACAACGCCTGTTCGACAAACGACAGCGCGCGTTCGGTCAACTGATGGGCGCTGCCGCGTTGCCACTGCGCCAGCGCCTGCCAGATACGTTCCCGATGGAACGGATCCTGACCGACCATCACCTTACGGAAAAAGCTGTTCACGACGTAAGGCCGCACCACTTCTGGCGGGGCAAAGGCGTGGCCGACGCTGCCGTCATCGGCGGTGATGGTGAGCATCGCCATTTTTGCCAGGCTTTCGTCGCCGGGGTGCGAATGCCCTGCGCTGTCAGCCACGCGGCGGGTGGGATAGTGGAAAACGGTGACGTTTACAGATTCAATTTTCATCAAAGGCCCTTTGAACGGATAATTCATGGCGCGCTGAGAGGCGCTCTGCATCGCTGCGTTGCTGCGTCTGTCGCCATGACAGGTAAATGCGATTTTCTTTTTTTTAAAAATGCGTTTCATTTATTAATGTAGGCGTAATTACCCACTCCGGCCTTAGACAAACTCTGCGAAACGTCGGTGATTTTTAGTGCATCTGCCCATTGGCCTGTGACTGTTTTCACAAACCGGGTGCAACCTTGGCGGGTATGACAGGAAAGGAACAACGAAGGTGAGCGGGCAACTCACGGTCACGGTATATCAAGGATGGCGAATGACAGCAACAGTGAAATCGGCTCCCCGCACCAACAGGGAGCCGGGTTACTGCGTGATTATTGCGCCGCGCTGATGCGCCAGATGGTGTTGCCGGCGTCGTCGGCAATCAGTACGCCGCCCTGCTTATCCATCGCCAGCCCAACTGGCAGACCGCGTACCTGTTTCTGGTCGTCAGTCAGGAAGCCGGTAACCACCGGTTTTGGCGTACCGACCGGTTGGCCATTTTCGAACTTGACCCACATCACCTGATAGCCGTTCAGCGGCTTGCGGTTCCAACTGCCGTGTTCGCTGACAAACGCCCCGCCGCGATACTGCGGCATATTATCGCCGCCGTAGAACAGCAGACCAAGCGGTGCGACGTGCGAACTGAGCGCATAGTCCGGCTTGATGGCCTTTGCCACCAGATCGGGCCGCGGCGGTTTGGCGCGCTCATCCACGTGTTGGCCAAAATAGCTGTACGGCCAGCCGTAAAAGCCGTTTTCCTGCACCGATGTCATGTAATCCGGCACCAGATCGGAGCCGATTTCGTCACGTTCGTTGACGATTGCCCATAACTTGCCGCTTTGCGGTTCCCACTGCAGCCCGGTTGGATTGCGCAGGCCGCTGGCGTAGATGCGGCTGGCGCCGTTGGCGGCGTCGACCTCCAGTACCGCCGCGCGGCGGTATTCCGCGCCGATGCCGTTTTCGGTGATGTTGCTGTTCGAGCCGACGCCGACGTACAGTTTGCTGCCATCAGGGCTGGCCAGCAGCGCTTTGGTCCAATGGTGATTGAGCGGCCCGCCCGGCAGTTCGGTGACCACCTCGCCGGCAGTGCGGATTTCGGTTTGCCCTTCCTGATAAGGGAACTTCACCAGGCTATCGGCATTGGCGACCCACAGGGTGTTGCCGATCAGCTGCATGCCAAACGGCGAATGCAGATGCTCGATGAACAGGTGCTTTTCCCAGCTGCCGTTGACGTTGCGCAGCAGCGTGATGCGGTTGCCGCCCGGTCCTCCCTTGCCGGAAGATTGCTGCACCATGCCCATGATCAACTGCTTCGGTCGGGTGGTCGGTTTAGCCGGCCCGTTGGCTTCCGCCACCAGAACATCATTATTCGGCAACACATAAACCTGGCGTGGATGCATTAATCCGTCGGCGATTTTTTCAATCTTCAGCCCCTCGGCGACCTTCGGCATTTCCCCTGCTTTCCACGGCACCCCTTCGGGAACCTGCATCGGCGGCATCAAAAAGTTCTTCGCCTGCGGCAGTTCAGGATTTGGGCCAATCTGCTTTTGCGGATCGAGCGTGGCGCCATCATCACAACCCGTCAACAGCACGGCGAGCGAAACGGCAATCAAGGTGTGGTTACGGTATTTCATAGTGGCTGCTCCTTGGCGGTGCGCTGGCGTAGCGCAAGTTGCAGGTTGGCCAGCAGCAGCAAAACCACCACCAGGGTAGAGAGGATCGCGCCCATCGGCACCACGGCATAGGCATCACGGCTATGAATAAAGGCGTTAAAGATGGCCAGCAGAATGGCCAACAGGTTCAGCCAGAAATGCAATTTCACCGGCGCCCCCTGCGGATCGCGGCGTCCAACCCATACCTGAACCAAATTTATCAGTCGTGGGATGATGGCGATCACCAAACCGATGGCGATAAGCCAACTGGCGGCGTGGGTCCACATCAGCACAAAGCTGTTGAGATAGATAATGTCAAACACCCAGGCCGCAACAAAAAAGCCAAGCGGAATGGGGTTCAACAGCTCATACAACCCGACGGCCAGCGTCGAGTGTCCTGAGGTATTGTGCGTATTCATGTCCGTCTCCATAAGTCATCCAAAAGTAGGTTGCGGCCGGCATGCTGCGCACCCGCCGTTTGCCCTGCCTGTAATAGATTAGTAAATATGAAGAAATATGCTGAAAGTAATTAGCAAGCTGGGTTTTTCCGAACCAACGGAATATAAGCAATAACGGCATGGTTATGGCGGTGGAATAGCCCTATGGCAGGCGCGTTAATTGGCGATAAATAAGCCATGTGATACGTCTGTTAAAAAAAATAGCATTAAAAGTTCATGGTCGGTTATTTGCGTAAATACGCCTGTATTACTGGCCTCGCCGGCAGATAAGCGGCCTCACCAACGCTTCAACGCCGGTGCCTATACCACTAAAGCCACTACCATAACTGTGAAATAAGTCTCATACTTGCGCACCTTTGTGGGCGACAAGGCTCATAAAGCCGATGCACGGGCGGCAATCTGAGCCCGTGGTTGAAAAAAGTTTGGTAAAAACAGAGTGCTTTTTGGGATTTGGCTTATTCTCAAAATTGAAGGTTTTTTATTCAGGGTGGATTGATTCTATGCAGAAAAACAGAACTTCATCGTTCCTCATCCTTATAACAGCGCTATTTGCCGTAGTGAGCGGCTTATATCTGTTAGTGGGGGGGATTTGGTTGGCAAAACTGGGCGGTTCGATTTACTACATCGTAGCCGGTCTGGTGATGCTGATTACCGCGTGGTTGCTTTATCGTCGTCGTGCAACCGCCTTATTGCTGTATGCCGTATTCCTGTTGGCGACCGTCATCTGGGCGCTGTGGGAAGTCGGCACCGACTTCTGGGCACTGACGCCGCGTCTCGACGTCACTTTCTTCTTCGGCCTATGGCTGGTGCTGCCGTTCATTTACCGCAAGCTGGTTGCCAACGGCAAGCTGGCGTATGGCGCACTCAGTGCAGTGCTGGTGTTTACCGTAGCGGTACTGGCGTATTCGGTGTTTAACGATCCGCAGGAAATCCACGGCACGCTCGACGCCGCGCAAACCCAGGCGGTGGTCGATCAGGCGGCTGATGGCGCAGACTGGCCGGCCTACGGTCGTACACAGGAAGGCACCCGTTATTCGCCGTTGAAGCAGATCAACGACAAGAACGTTTCGCAGTTGAAAGAAGCCTGGACCTTCCGCACCGGCGACGTGAAAACCGCCAACGATCCGGCGGAAATCACCAACGAAGTCACGCCGATCAAAATCCGCGATACGCTGTATCTGTGCACCGCGCACCAGAAACTGTTTGCACTGGATGCCGCGACCGGCAAAGAGAAGTGGCAGTTTGATCCCGAGCTGAAGTCCGACTCGTCGTTCCAGCACATCACCTGCCGTGGCGTGTCTTACCATGAAACCCCAGCAGCGGCGCAAGCCGATGCCGCAGGTACCCCACCGGCCCAGTGCGCACGTCGCATTATCCTGCCGGTGAACGATGGTCGCCTGTTCGCGGTGGATGCGGAAACCGGCAAGCGCTGTGCAGACTTTGCCAACAACGGCGAACTGAATCTGCAAAGCAACATGCCTTACCCTACTCCGGGCCACTACGAGCCGACTTCGCCGCCAGTGATTACCGACAGCGTGATCGTGATTGCCGGGGCGGTAATGGATAACTACTCCAACCGTGAGCCTTCTGGCGTTATCCGCGGTTTTGACATCAATAGCGGCAAACTGCTGTGGGCGTTCGATCCAGGCAGCGCCGAGCCGAACAAGATCCCGGCCGACGAACACCATTTCGTGCCGAACTCACCAAACTCATGGGCACCGGCAGCGTATGACGCCAAGCTGGACATGGTATATCTGCCAATGGGCGTGGCGACGCCGGACATCTGGGGCGGCAACCGTACGCCGGAAATGGAGCGTTATGCCAGCGGCCTGTTGGCGCTGCACGCCAGCACCGGTAAGCTGGCCTGGTTCTACCAGACCGTGCACCATGACCTGTGGGATATGGACATTCCGGCTCAGCCGACGCTGGCGGACATCACCGACAAAGATGGCAAAAAAGTGCCGGTCATTTACGTTCCGACCAAAACCGGCAACATCTTTGTACTGAACCGTACCAACGGTGAACTGGTGGTGCCTGCGCCGGAACGCCCGGTGCCACAAGGCCCGGCAAAAGGCGATTTCCTGTCACCTACCCAGCCGTTCTCCGAGCTGACCTTCCGTCCAGAAAAGAAACTGACCGGTGCGGATACCTGGGGCGCAACCATCTACGATCAGCTGGTTTGCCGCGTGATGTTCCACAGCCTGCGCTATGAAGGCACCTTTACCCCGCCTTCCGAGCAGGGCACGCTGGTGTTCCCGGGTAACCTGGGGATGTTCGAATGGGGCGGTCTGGCGGTAGATACCGATCGTCAGGTGGCAATTGCCAACCCGATGGCGCTGCCGTTCGTTTCCAAGCTGATCCCTCGCGGTCCGGGCAACCCGATCGAGCCGGACGAAAATGCCAAGGGCAGCGGTTCGGAAGTGGGCATTCAACCGCAGTACGGTATTCCTTACGGCGTGACGTTGAACCCGTTCCTGTCACCGTTGGGCTTCCCGTGCAAACAGCCGGCATGGGGCTACATCTCTGCGGTCGACTTGAAAACCAATCAGATCGTGTGGAAAAAACGCATCGGTACCGTACGTGACAGCTCACCGATTCCACTGCCGTTCAAAATGGGCATGCCAATGCTCGGCGGTCCGGTGACCACCGCAGGTAACATCTTCTTCATCGGTGCTACCGCCGACAACTACCTGCGCGCGTTCAACGTCAGCAACGGTGACAAACTGTGGGAAGCCCGTCTGCCGGCCGGTGGCCAGGCAACGCCAATGACCTATGAGGTCAACGGCAAACAGTATGTGGTGATTTCCGCAGGTGGCCACGGTTCGTTTGGTACCAAGCTGGGTGACTATATCGTCGCCTATGCGCTACCGGACGAAGCGACCAAATAACCCGCGCGATCAACCGTCGCACTCAACTCGATGGCCGCCTCAGGGCGGCCATTTTTAATCGTGAAAGCGTATGACAGATTTAGCTCCCCTAGCTGTTTTTGACGGCCACAACGACCTGCTGCTCACGCTGTGGCTCAAGCATGCCGATGACCCCGCCGCGGCGTTCTTTTCCTCGGTGGAACAGGGTCATCTGGACTTTGCACGCATGAAGCGCGGCGGTTTCTGCGGCGGGCTGTTTGCGGTGTTCATCCCGCCGGTAAGCCATGTTGCCCAGATGCGTAACCAGAGTGAAGCCGAGGTGCTGGCCAGTTACGATCCGCAGGCAATTACCGAAGCGCAAATCGCCATCCTGTTTCAGTTGGAGCAGACGTCCAACGGCCAGCTGAAGATCTGCCGCAGCGTGGCGGACATTGAACAATGCCGACGCAATCAGCAGATCGCGGCGGTATTGCATATTGAAGGCGCCGGCGCGCTGGACGCCGAACTGACGCAGCTGGATCGCTATTATGCGCTGGGTGTGCGTAGTATCGGGCCGTTCTGGAATCGGCCAAACGTGTTTGGTGAAGGCATCCGCGGCGCCTTCCCGGGTTCACCAGACAGCGGACCCGGCATGACGCCGGCCGGCAAGGCGCTGATCGCGGCCTGTAACCGTCGCCGCATGATGATTGACGTTTCGCACATGAACGAAAAAGCGTTCTGGGAAACGGCGGCGTTGAGTAGCGCACCGTTGGTAGCAACGCATTCCAACGCGCACGCGCTGTGCCCGCAGCCGCGCAACCTGACCAATGCGCAACTGTCGGCCATCGCCGCCAGCGGCGGTTTTGTCGGGGTGAATTTTGGCACCGCGTTCCTGCGTGCCGACGGTAAACGCGACAGCGCCACTACCGATTTAACAGAAATTGTTAAACATATTGAATTTTTAGTCGCTAAACTTGGAGAAGATCACGTGGGATTCGGCTCCGATTTTGACGGCGTCAATGTCCCACAGTCGCTGGGGGATGTGAGCGGACTGCCTTCATTGCTACAGGCATTGGCGCAGGCCGGCTTTACCCCGGCGCAGGTGGAAAAGCTGGCATGGCGCAATTGGCTGGCGGTGTTATCCACCACCTGGGGCGCATAGCTAAAAAACTTTTACCCTTTTGAGGTTGCGATCTCCGTCACATTTCTTCAACATCGTCGCCGCCGAATGTGAATGATTTTTTATTTGGCACTTAATAACTAGAGGAGAACTACCTATGACTACCTGGACTAAACCCGAGTTCGTCGATCTGCGTCTGGGCCTGGAAGTGACGCTGTACATTTCCAACCGCTAATCGCTCATGCCCGCTTGTCGCGGGCATCCTGGCTTGCTGACAACGCCAGGCAGCGAGAGCGCCCCACGGTTATCTCGCTGTCACGGACGGCGTTGCCAGCAACCTTTTTCTCTGTTGTTTTCTCTTTTCTGGTTCACACATGCAGATAAAAGTTCTCGGCTCTGCGGCTGGCGGCGGTTTTCCTCAATGGAATTGCAACTGCAAAAACTGTCAGGGCGTGCGTAACAACACCATCAAAACCTCCGCGCGTACCCAATCGTCGATTGCCATCAGCGATGACGGAAAAAATTGGGTGCTGTGCAACGCATCGCCGGACATTTGCCATCAGCTGCGCGCCTCGCCTGAATTGAATAACCCCGAAGTACTGCGTGGTACCGGCATCGGCGCGATCATTCTCACCGATAGCCAGATTGACCACAGCGCGGGTTTACTCAATTTGCGTGAAGGGTGTCCGCATCAGGTGTGGTGCACCCGCGAAGTCCATGACGATCTGAGTACCGGCTTCCCGGTGTTCCCGATGCTGTCCCATTGGAACGGCGGCCTGATCCACCGGCCGATTGAGCCGTTGGAGGCCTTTCAGGTTGCGGTGTGCGCGACGCTGCGCTTTACCGCCATCCCGCTGTTGAGCAATGCGCCACCCTATTCTCTCTACCGCCATCGCCCGCTGCCGGGGCACAACGTGGCGCTGTTCATCGAAGACATCGCACGCGGCAGCAGCCTGCTGTATGCGCCAGGTCTCGGCGAGCCGGACGAGCAGCTACTGCCCTGGCTGAAACGGGCGGACTGCCTGCTGATTGACGGTACGCTGTGGCGCGATAACGAGCTGGCGAATACCGGCGTCGGCCGCAATACCGGTAAAGACATGGGGCATCTGGCACTGGGCGAGGATCAGGGATTGGCCGCGCTGCTCACCACCTTGCCGGCAAAGCGCAAGATCCTGATTCACATCAATAATACCAATCCTATCCTGGACGAAGACTCTGCGGAGCGTCACAGCCTGACGCAAGCCGGCATTGAAGTGAGCTGGGATGGGATGAACATCGAACTGTAGGCGAACACCATGACAATACAACACCCGCTGTCCCCGCAGGAGTTTGAAGCGGCGCTGCGTGCCAAAGGCGCGTATTACCATATCCATCATCCGTATCACATTGCCATGCATAACGGCGAGGCGACGCGCGAACAGATCCAGGGCTGGGTCGCCAACCGTTTCTATTACCAGACCAGCATCCCGATCAAGGACGCGGCGATCATGGCCAACTGCCCACAGCCGGAAACCCGGCGCAAATGGGTGCAGCGCATTCTTGACCATGACGGTTACAACGGCAGCGAGGGCGGTATCGAAGCCTGGCTGCGTCTTGGCGAAGCCGTAGGCCTGCCGCGAGAAACCGTGCTTTCCGAAGAGCTGGTGTTGCCAGGCGTGCGCTTCGCGGTTGACGCTTACGTCAACTTTGCCCGTCGCGCCTGCTGGCAGGAGGCGGCATGCAGCTCGCTGACCGAACTGTTCGCGCCGCAAATCCACCAATCGCGTCTCGACAGCTGGCCACAGCATTATCCGTGGATCGATGCCGAAGGTTATGACTACTTCCGCAGCCGTCTCGGCCAGGCCAACCGCGACGTGGAGCACGGGCTGGCGCTGGCGCTGGAATATTGCGATACGGTCGAAAAGCAGCAGCGCATGTTGGAGATCCTGCAGTTCAAACTGGACATTCTGTGGAGCCTGCTCGATGCCATGAGCATGGCCTATACCCTGCACCGCCCGCCTTATCATAGCGTGACCGCCGCGCGGGTGTGGCATAACCAGAGGCTGGTGTGATGAGTCTACGCCGAGAGCAAACGCCGATTTTCCGTCGCGGGTACCGCCTGCAATGGGAAGAGGTGCAAAACAGCCACGTTATTCTCTATCCTGAAGGTATGGCCAAACTGAACGAGAGTGCCGCCATGATCCTGCAACTGGTCAACGGTACATCGACGTTGAATCAGATTATCGACCAATTGAATGCGCGTTTCCCGGGCGTACCGGGACTGGCGGACGATGTGCTGGAATTCTTCCAACGCGCCTATGAACAAAAATGGGTGATGTTCCGTGACTGATACCACCACCACACCGGCGGTCAATCCGCCGCTCTGGCTGCTGGCGGAGCTGACGTACCGCTGTCCGCTGCAATGCCCCTATTGCTCCAACCCGCTCGACTTCGCCGCGCAGGAAAAAGAGCTGACCACCGAACAGTGGATCAACGTTTTTCGTCAGGCGCGGGCGATGGGCAGCGTTCAGCTCGGTTTTTCCGGCGGCGAGCCGTTGGTGCGCAAGGATCTGCCTGAGCTGATCGCTGCCGCACGCGATCTTGGTTTTTACACCAACCTGATCACCTCGGGCATTGGTTTGACCGAGAAGAAGCTGCAAACCTTTGCCGACGCCGGCCTGGATCATATCCAAATCAGTTTCCAGGCCAGCGATGAAACGCTGAACGCCGCGCTGGCAGGCTCAGCCAAAGCCTTCCAGCAGAAACTGGCGATGGCCAAGGCGGTCAAGGCGCTGGGCTATCCGATGGTGCTCAACTTTGTGCTGCATCGGCACAATATCGATCAGATCGACCGGATTATCGAACTGGCTATTCAGTTGGAGGCTGACGACGTCGAGTTGGCCACCTGCCAGTTTTATGGCTGGGCGCATCTCAACCGTGAGGGACTGCTGCCAACCCGCGAGCAAATCGCCCGGGCGGAACAGGTGGTGCAGCGCTACCGCGAAAAAATGGCCGACAGCGGCAATCTGGCCAACCTGTTGTTCGTCACCCCCGACTATTACGAAGAGCGCCCCAAGGGCTGCATGGGTGGCTGGGGGGCGATTTTCCTCAGCGTTACCCCGGAAGGCATGGCGTTACCCTGTCACAGCGCCCGGCAGTTACCGGTCAAGTTCCCGTCGGTGCTGGAACAGGATCTGGCGCATATCTGGTATCACTCTTTCGGTTTTAACCGCTATCGCGGCTATGACTGGATGCCTGAGCCGTGCCGCTCCTGTCCCGAAAAAGAGCAAGATTACGGTGGCTGCCGCTGTCAGGCGTTTATGCTGACCGGCGACGCCGACAACGCCGATCCGGTTTGTTCCAAGTCAGCGCACCATGGCACCATCCTGGCTGCGCGCGAAGAAGCCAACCGCAGTCAGATCGGCATCGATGGGCTGCGCTTTCGCAACCGTGCCAACTCCCAGTTGATTTTCAAAGGCTGACATGCAGCGCCAGACCGCCTCGCTACGGCTTGCCAACGGGCTGCGTGTCAACCTGGTCAGCGATCCGGGCGACAGCCGTGCCGCAGCGCTGATGCGCATCGACGCGGGCAGTTACCACGCCGCGGAGGACTGGCCCGGTCTGGCTCACCTGCTGGAACACATGCTGTTTCGCGGTAGCGCGCGCTTCCCCGATCGGCAACGGCTGATGAGCTGGATACCGGCGCAGGGCGGCCGGCTGAACGCCACCACGCTCGCCACGCAAACCGCCTACTTTTTTGAAATTGATGCCCCCCGCCTGGCGGACGGGCTCGAGCGACTGATGGATATGCTGTCTGCCCCGCTGCTGGCGATCGACGCGTTGGCGCAGGAGATCGGGGTGATCGACGCCGAGTATCGCTTACTGTGCTCGGATGCCGCCAGCCTGTGCCTGGCGGCGCAGCAGCACGCGTTCAGCGGCATCGAGGCGATGCACCGTTTTCACGTTGGCCATCGTGAGGCATTTGGCGACGATATGGCGGCGCTGCGCCGCGCATTGCGCCAGTTCCATACGCGTTATTATCAGGCCGGCAATATGACGTTGTGGCTACAGGGGCCACAGCCGTTGGCAGCGTTGCGCGCCATCGCCGAACGGCTGAGTGCCAACCCGGTTGGCCAGACCGTCCCACCGCCGCTGCCCAGCATGGCATTAACCGCCGATGGCGACCGGCGACTTATCCTGCCGGGAACGCCACAGCTGCGTTTTAGCTTCGCCCTCACTCACCCGCAGGCAAGTCGACGTGCGTGGTTACGGCTGTTGGAATGCCTATTGACCGACGAAGCGCCGGGCAGTTTGCTGGCCTGGTTACGCGCGCAAGAATACTGCGACGATGTGCAATTACTGCATCAACGCTGTGGCAGCGACTGCCTGTTGCTGACGCTGGCATTTGTCATCAACCCCGATAACGCAGCGGGTGCAGAGCGGCTGGAAGCGGCGCTGTTTGCCTGGTTGCAACAGCTGCCGACGTTGCGCCGGGCACAGCGTGAACACTACTGCCAACTGGCCAATCAGGCGTTGTTGCAACAGCCGCCGCTCGAACAGCTGCGTGCCGCCGCCTGTGGTTTGCCGTTGATAAGCGACGTTGACGACTGGCCGCACTGCATCGCCGCACTGTTGGCCGCCCCATTCAGCCGCCTGACGGTTGCTGCAGACGGTGAGGCGCCGACCTGCTCGGTACAGGGATTTACGTTGCGTCTGGCAACGGTGGCGACACAGCAGCCCCCTACGTCGACCGAGCGCTTTGGCTTTTTTAACGGTGACCTCGCGATACCCAGCCCAACGTTGCCGTCACGCCGCGTTGCGTTACGACACATTCAGCCTGGCGATGTCGAACCGGTGCTGCTGCTGCGCCCGGCGCCGCAAACGCCGCTCGACGATCTGACCGCCTACCGGCTACAGTCGGCATTACGTCCGCTGGCTGCCGAGCTGGCGCATCGCCAGGGGCATTTGGCGCTGGAGCGAATCGATGGCGTTTGGTTGTTGCAACTTGCCGGCGATCCCCCTTGATCTGCCATGGGGTACAGGCATTGAATCAGGCGTTACATGCCATCAGCGCCGCCAGCGAACGCGATGCGCTGCGCCGTTGGCAGCGAGCGCAGCACCTGCATGGCGAACTGGCAATACGACGCCTGCTGGCGCAACTGCCGGCGGCGCTGGCCAATGCTGTCAGCGCTGAACAACCGCGCTGCTGGCAGGCGACGCTCAGTGGCGGTAACCAGGCATTGCATCATGCGCTGGCGCATTTACTGAGCGATTTCCCGGCGCCGATTGTTGCCGCAGCACCTTATCAGACAAACCAGCAGGGTCGCGTGATGCTGACGGAAAGCGGCGATGAGAACGCCCTGCTGCTGTTTTACCCGCTGTCAGCGGTCGGCGCAACGCCACGGTTGGCGCTGCGTCTGTTGGCACAGTTTTATGCGCCGCGTTATTTTCAGCAGTTGCGCGTCGATCGCAATATTGGCTATGTGGTGCAATGCGCGTTTCACCGTTGCGCCGATCGCGAAGGTCTGCTGTTTGCCTTGCAATCCCCGCGTTTTAGCGTTGACGAACTGGCGCAATTGACCGACCAGTTTTTGCTGCAGATGCAAACAGAGCTGGCGCAGTTGAGCCCGAGCCAGCTGGCACAGGCAAAAGCCGCATTGATGCCGACTCTGCAGCACCGCAGTGAACAACCGTTGCAACGTGCGCGTGCCATGCTACTGGAAGATCCCCCAGCGGCCAGCGAACTGACGCTGGTAGATGGCGCCACGCTACTCGACTGGCAGCGGCGGCTATTGCCCACCGCGCCGTAACATCCGATCTAAATATTCACAACCTTAGGGTCAAAAGATACATTTTGTTAACCACAAAATGTATCAGATGGTACAATTCGCACATCACATTGTTCAATGTCTCGCCTGTTGCCGTTGGTTTCGGTATCAACAGGCCGGCATGGCGTTGTGCATAAAAGGATGAATATTATTTCTTCGGAGACTGTCTGATGTCTGAAACGCATGCCCACACGGGCATAAAACGTAAATTATGCTGCTATCTGCTGGGGATAATCCTGGCGGTTACCGGCCTGTTCTTCACCATTGCCGGCGGTAAATTGGCCGCGCTTGGCGGCAGTTGGTACTTTATCATCGCCGGCGTGGTTACCCTGCTCGCGGCGATCCAGTTCTTCCGTGGCAAATCCTCGGCGGTTGTGCTGTTCCTGCTGGTGTTTGTCGGCACCTTGATCTGGTCGTTGTTCGATGCGGGCCTCGATTTCTGGCCGTTGGTTTCGCGACTGATGGTGCCAACCGGCCTGACGCTGCTGGCGCTGCTTAGCTGGCCGTCGCTGCGCAAGGCGGAAGGCAAAACCCCATTGGCAAAAGCGTCATACCTGCTGTCGGCGGTATTGGCCGTCGGCATGGTGGGGACTTTTATCCAGATGTTCCAGCCGCACCCGACCGTTCCCTTCAGCGGCGCACAGTTGCCGCTGATCCCGGTGGATAAGGCCAAACAACAGAAAGATTGGGACAACTACGGCAATACGCCGGGCGGCAGCCGCTTCGTGGCGCTCGATCAGATCACCCGCGATAACGTCAAGGAACTGAAAGTTGCCTGGACGTTCCACACTGGCGATAGTGTGACACGAAGGACGGATCCGGGATGGTTCCGCCCATGCTGTGTCTGAGATGGAAGATGGCCTTCCGTATTCGCCTTACAGGAGGAGGATACAAACCACCTCAGACTGTTGTGGTAAAGAGCCACAGCAGGAAGCGCTGAGGAAAAGGCGACAAGAAGTCGTCAGGTAGGAGCAGAGAAGATGAACGCGAGTGAACCACTGGACAAGTGTCGTTATGTGTAAGCGTTGTCAAAACCGGGTTCTTGTCGTTACCCCGGGATAAGGATGGTGGAAACCTGTTTACTGACCATCTGGCAACCGGCATTGAGGTGGCATGATCTCTGCTCAGGCTCAGATACGGAACGTGTGAACCTGACACGCCGATGCTAAGGGAGAAACTGTGGCAGAACACCGCGCAGAAAGAGTACCGATGCGGCGTACAGGGACGGAGTTCCCCGTAGTAGTGACGAAGGCGCTGTAATGGCGGTGGAGCGAAGGGGGAACGTTATTCAGCTTTGTTTAAAGCAACAACTGTTAACAGGATGATTATTTTGAACAAAGTAAAACCTTATCTGATCGATAAAACCATTATCTGGAGAGCCTGGCTGGCGGTCAAAGCCAACAAGGGATCAGCAGGTGTGGATGGAATGACAATTGAAGCGTTTGAGCATAATCTGGCCCGAAATCTTTACAAGATCTGGAATCGGTTAAGTTCTGGCTGTTATATGCCGCCGCCGGTGAAGCGGGTGGAAATTCCTAAGTCAGACGGGAAAAACTCGTCCATTGGGGATCCCCACTGTCAGCGATCGGGTAGCACAGATGGCCGTCAAGATGATACTGGAACCGCAGTGGGACCCGTTGTTCAGCGATTCTTCATTTGGTTACCGACCGGGAAAAATCGGCGCATGATGCCGTTGCACAGGCAAAAGCGAACTGCTGGAAATACGAATGGGTGATTGATCTGGATATCAGAGGCTTCTTTGATAATCTTGATCATGCTCTGTTGCTAAAGGCAGTGGATCATCTGCATCCGGCTCCATGGGTCAGGCTATGCATTGTGCGATGGCTGAAAGCTGAGATCATTTTCCCGGACGGGCATCGTCATTCACCAGAAAAGGGTACCCCGCAGGGCGGCGTCATCCAGTCCTCTGCTGGCAAATCTTTTTCTGCACTACACCCAGGATAAATGGCTGGAGAAACACTACCCCAATAATTCATGGGAAAGGTATGCTGACGACAGCATTATTCATTGTCGAAGCCGAAGAGAAGCAGGTCTGCTTCTCAGTCAACTCAGAGAACGAATGAAGGCATGCGGGCTGGAACTGCATCCGGAGAAAACCCGAATAGTGAATTGCCATCCGTTGACCAGACGTAAAAACGATGGTCACTATTCCTTCGATTTTCTGGGTTTTACCTTCCGCCGCCGTGCAGCAAGGAAGATTGCAGGCGGTCTGTTCACCGGATTTCTACCGGCGATAAGCAATAAGGCCCAGAAAGCTATTGTCCGGACATTCCGGGCATGGAATATTCAGCGGCTGACAAGCCTGTCGGCAGAAGAAATCGCGGACAGAATTAACCCGCAACTACGTGGATGGATCAATTATTATGGGAAGTTTTATCCAAGTGAAATGAACAGGTTATGGCGAATACTGGACTGGCGGTTGGTAAAGTGGGTCCGGTGCCGCTATAAGCAATACCGGTGGCATCAAAGTCGCGCCAGTGAAGTACTGGAGCGTATCAGACAGCGGAATAAGTCGCTGTTTGCGCACTGGAAGTTCATGATCAGAAAGGGTTGAATAACAGGAGCCGTATGAGGTGAGAGCTTCACGTACGGTTCTGTGAGCGGCTGGAGGGGGCGGTTCCCTCCGGTCTACTCGACCGCCACTGAGCCCGGACGGCAACGGCGCGGAAGACCAGCAAACCCCATTGCAGGTCGGCAACCGCGTATTCCTCTGTACGCCGCACAACAATGTGATTGCGGTGGATGCCGACAGCGGCAAGGAAATCTGGAAGCGTGAAATCAACGCCAAGTCCCAGGTGTGGAACCGCTGCCGTGGACTGGCCTACTTTGACGCCACTAAACCACTGCCGCAGCCTACGGTGCCCGGTTCAACGCCGGCGGCGCCCGTCGAACTGGCCGCCGGCGACAGCTGCCAGCGTCGTATTCTGATGAATACCATCGACGCACGTCTGGTAGCGATTAACGCCGATAACGGCGAATTCTGTGCCAACTTCGGTCATCATGGCGTGGTCGATCTGAAAGCCGGCATGGGTGATGCCGCCGATCCAAAAATACCAGCTGACCTCGGCGCCGACCCTGGCTGGCAGCACCGTGGTGGTGGGCGGCCGGGTTGCCGACAACGTGCAGACCGACATGCCAGGCGGCGTACTGCGCGGCTTTAACGTCATTACCGGTGAAATGCGCTGGGCATTCGATCCGGGCAATGAAAACCCGAACTCGACGCTGAAACCTGGCCAGACCTTTGTACGCAGCACCCCTAACTCGTGGGCGCCAATGTCCTACGATCCGGCGATGAACACCGTATTCCTGCCAATGGGCAGTTCATCGGTCGATCTGTGGGGCGCCAACCGTACTGCGCTCGATCACAAGTATGGCGCGTCGATTCTGGCGCTGGATGCCACCACCGGCAAGGAGAAATGGGTCTATCAGACCGTGCATAACGATCTGTGGGACTTTGATGTGCCAATGCAGCCTAGCCTGGTCGATTTCCCAATGAAGGACGGCAGTAGCAAACCGGCGGTGGTATTTGGCGGTAAAACCGGCCAGATCTTTGTGCTGGATCGCCATACCGGCAAACCGTTGACCGAAGTGAAAGAACTGCCGGTGAAAACCCGTACCATCCCGGGTGAACAGTATTCGGCAACCCAGCCGTTTTCGGTTGGCATGCCGCAGATCGGCGCAGAAAAACTGAGTGAATCGGATATGTGGGGCGCGACGCCGTTCGACCAGTTAATGTGTCGTATCAGTTTCAAATCAATGCGCTACGACGGTCTGTTCACCGCACCGGACACCGACGTTTCCCTTAGCTTCCCGGGTTCGCTGGGCGGCATGAACTGGGGGGGCTTGTCTACCGATCCGAACAATCATTACATCTTTGTCAATGATATGCGTCTGGGCCTGTGGGTGCAGATGATCCCGCAGAAGATTGACGCCGATACCCCAGCCAGCAACGGTGGCGAGTCGGTCAATGCCGGTATGGGCGCGGTGCCGTTGAAAGGTACGCCGTACGGCGTCAATAAAAACCGCTTTATGTCACCGCTGGGCATTCCATGCCAGAAGCCGCCGTTTGGCACCCTGTCGGCCATCGATCTGAAAACGCAGAAAGTGGTGTGGCAGGTACCGGCGGGTACGGTGCAGGATACCGGACCATTCGGTATCAAGATGCGCGCGCAAATGCCGGTCGGCATGCCGACGCTGGGCGGTACGCTGGCAACCCAGGGGGGCCTGGTGTTCATTGCCGGCACCCAGGATTACTATCTGCGTGCCTTTGACTCCTCCACCGGTAAGGAGCTGTGGAAAGCGCGCCTGCCGGTTGGCAGCGGCGGCAGCCCGATGAGTTATATTTCGCCAACCACCGGCAAGCAGTACATCCTGATTTCCGCCGGCGGCGCGCGACAGTCACCCGATCGTGGTGATTACGTGATTGCCTATGCGCTAGACCAGTAAGCCCTGGCGTTCAACACGGCCAAAGCCCGCTGCCAACCAGCGGGCTTTTTTGCGCCGGTTAGCGTGGTCGCTCAATCATGCGTTTCCAGTAAAAAACCGGCCAAGGCGGCAAAAACCTGACGGCGGTTTTTTTCCAGCACCATCATGTGCGTCGCCTCGCCGATTTCCAGCCAGCGCTTCCACGGCGCGCCGGTAGCATGTAAAAACCAGTCCTGCGCTACCGACAACGGCACATCCACATCCCACTCGCCATGCACCAGCAGCAACGGTACGCTAATGTCCGCCGGCTGATAGAAAGGCCTGTCGGCACGCCAGTAGTCGCGGATGTCCTGCACCGGCCCGTTGGCAACGCGTATGGTGCCGCTGGCACGTAACGCCTCGTCAGGCTCTTCACTCAGGGTATTGGCTACCCAGGCGTCGAACACGCCGTCAGGAATAATGTCGTCACGCTTGTGTTGCGGCACGCCGGCCAGCCAGCGCTGTTGAACTTGCGCCAAGGTCACCAGCCGCCAGGCGCCCAACTCGCCGCCACTGTCCAGCCGGCTGGGGCCGTTGTTTAGCCACTGCGGTGCTATCAGCCCCAGACGCCGGACCTTGTCGGCGTTACGGGTAGTAAAACTGCCGGTCACGCTGCCGCCCCATGACATGCCGATGATATTGACCTGCGTCAGCTGGTTATGCTGCAAAACGTAGGTGACAGCGTCACTAAAGTCACGCACCCCCTGTTCGGTGGTGACCTGCGGCGGGTTCAATGCGGCGGGTTGCTGCATTGCCGGCGGCCGCGTTGAACCACCGCTGCCGCTGACATCCACTGCCCAGACGTCAAACCCCGCCCGCGCCAGATAATCCAGAAAGGATTCACCGTCGACTGGCGTATCAAACAGGCTGCCTGATGAGTAAAGTGGCGCCATGCATCAGCACCACGGTATGGGCCGCATCAAAACGCGTCTGCGATGCCAGGCGTTTGTGTCGCAGATGCAAGGTCACCGCCGGATTAGCGCTGGGAATGGTGCGCTGTTCGCTAAACAGCATCGAATCAGTGGTCATGATTTCTCCCGAGATTAACATTCTTGCCAGCTGAAGCCGTGGTGCTGACGTGCAATACGTCCGACCGAGGCTCCGGCGAAATGGCTGCTGAAGTAATAGGCGTTATGGTCAGCGGCAAACTCCAACGCCCAGCGGCGTGAGGCCAAAGCCTGCTCGGGAAATTCGCAGTACACCGAATTCCACTGCGGGAAATAAACCTGCATCGGATGGTGCATCACATCGCCGGCAAACAGCGCCATGCCCTGGTCGGTTTGCAGCGAAAAGGACAGAT